>NZ_CBDAHM010000012.1:0-121811 GCF_965195605.1 Leclercia sp. M-A074-M
AAAAAACAGGGGCATCAATCTTGGTACTGAATTTGACAGGCAACAATATGCCTTAAAAAGTGGAACCCATCTGAGGTCTTACTCCAGCTTACCGGGTGATGCTTTTCCACCCAACCCCCTTGGTATCTACGACATGGCCGGAAACGGCTTCGAATGGGTCAGTGACTGGTATGATCCTGATTATTATAAAAACTCACCCACAAAGGATCCTCAGGGACCTGAAAAACCTGAGTTCAAATACAAAGGAAAGGGATATCAGAAAGTGGCGAGGTCTTCAGATACCTACAATGGAATAGTTGGTTCAACAGTGGGACGAACCTTTCGTTCACCGCGTGTTCCTGAAGACAGTATAGTTTTACCTAACCAAACAGCACGTTGTGTGGTCAACCTTTCTGAACCAGTCGAGCATTAATTTTGCAGGTAGATTTTTATGCATTCGTATTAATGACAAAACTCCCCTGGCGGAACCGTTCTTGAGCGAGTTCCGGTGTCAGGGACAGATCATTAAAAATTGTTTTATTAAACAGTGGTTTTTCTGGTTTATTAATCAGTTGCGCGAGCTGTGATCTGAGTCAATACCCGACAATCAAAGCGGGGATAAGTACAGGCCGAGTTGGTTTCAAGAAACAAGCGCAATGGGGAAGGCGCAAGGAGTTTAGTTTCGGAAAATCATGGGGAATAAAAACGGATGGTACGATTGGAGAACAACACTCTGATGAATTTAGTAACGCAGATAGAAAAAACCTGTTTTTGAGGTGATTAATAAATCCGGTTGGGGGATCGAAAAAAGCTTTGTTGGTAAGTATTGTTTCAATTTGGCTTGGTCGATTCTTATATTGATAGTCTTATTCGGGACGATGTATTTTCTGGCATAAGGAGGGATTATGCATGGTGTTATTCGTATTTATGATAAAACTACCCATGGTGGCACCGTACTTGAAGGTAGTTCCGGTGTGAAATTTATGGGGCTGGAAGTAGCCTGCCTAATGGATAAAGTATTCTGTCCCGTACATGGCAAGACTTATATTATAGAGGGTGATGAAGGCTCAAAGATTAATGGAAAGCCAGTTGCTCTGCATGGTCATCGTTGTGGCTGTGGTTGTACGTTGATTTCTTCATTACCCAATGCCGGAAAGCGCTAATTTATGCCAGTTGATCTTAAACAAAACCCGAAGATGAAGCAGCTACCTCTTCCTCCGGATAAGTCGCGCTGGTTAATCGTAATTGCATTATGTGTGGTTGCGGGGGCAACACTGGCGCTTTATCTCTGGCCCAGGGGGCTATCCACGCATTCTGCCTGGTTCTGGTACTGTACGCTGGTGACCCCTTTCGCTTTTGGGCTGGCAGGTTACATTATCCGGTTGCGGCACTATGAGAACAAACGCGATGGCATACTTTGGTGGAATCATTTACATCAGAAACAGTATGACGAGCAAATTATTCTGGGTCAACGAGCAGTTGGCGTACTGGGAATGAGCTATGTTACACCGATTGCCAGTAACAAACTTGTTGTAGCGCTTTTACGAGGTGGGACAGCCCTTCAGACACAGTATTCTCTGACCCACCAGTCTGTGCTGACTACGGCCTCACTTTCTCCTCCATTAACAATATTCCTTGAAACAGGATATCAGTCACGGCTTGAGTCATTACTTAAACATGTTGTCAGCCAACTGAATGCTGAGTTGCTTCAGTTTACCGGTAATCTGTCTGTCCGCCTTCTTCATGATGGCACGCTGGACAATGAACATATTCTCGATATCTGGCAAAAGATATTTCCGGCATCAGTTGCTGTACATAGAGTCAATATTGTTAAGCATAACGATGGAGTGATGTGGATAGATGAATGGCTTGACAGGAAAGATGCATCGCTTGTTCTTTCCATTGAGATCAATTTGTTTCTCCAGCCCCGCAATCAACAAGCGGAATCAGTATCTGCCCTATTGCTGGCATCTCCCTCATGGCTGGAGCGGCAGCACACAAAGCCGCAAATTTGGATACATCGTCCGGTTGTTGTTGATAGAAATGACGAATCTGTTACTGATGTGGCTTGCTGGGGAAAGATGACCCCCGATTCACCCTGGTATTTATGGCGCTCGCAGGTAAATGGCGATGTGCTGGTTAACCTTCTTCAATCAATGGATAAGCAGGACTATTTGAAAGGAAAGAAAGGAGAAATGATTTTGGATGATGTTTTTGGCAAACCGGGGACGGCTGTAGGCAACATCATGTTAATTTGCGCTTGTGAGCACGCTACTGTTTCAGGGTTGGCTCAATGGCTGATAGCTGACGCTAAAACCATACAAATGGTGATTGTCCGTCCCGCTTAATCTTACGCAAAGGAAAGCGATGTGAAAAAGAAAAAGCGCCTCAGTTCATGGTTAATTATCCTGCTGATTGTGGTCGTCGGTGGCTTTCTTATCTGGATTGAAAACCCTCTCGTTCATCTTATTACTACAGAGGAAAAACTGGCTTTATCGCTGGCTGTAGCTGGTGCTTGTTTATTTATTCTGTTCTTTGACGATGTATTTGCCCGGCTGGGGCAGTGGTTCATCTCACAGAGCTTTATCCAGCAACTCCGGGAATTGTCAGGCAAAAGACCTCATCGGGACGATTTATTATCTGCTCAAGTGGGCAAATACAATGAGGAGCTCAAGAGTATTCGTCTGTATCTTCGCCATATTTACGGTCGCACATGGTCACGCAAAACCCGTATTTTGCTCGTTACCGGAAGCGTGGCTGATATTGAGCGGCTCACCCCAAAACTCACGCAGGAACTCTGGCAGGAAGATCAGGGAACACTGTTGCTGTGGGGGGGTGATCCGGCGACCCATCTGGATTCCGACTGGCTGATTGCTCTACGTAAACTGCGCCGTCGCCCCGCGGACGGTATGGTTTGGGTGACGTCAGGTCTGGACAGACTGCCAGATATAGAGGGCAGCGCGAGTCCCGCACTCTCACTGGACACCATGGATTTACTATCCCATGCCCTGAGCCGCCGCTATGTAGTCTTGGGCTGGAAACTTCCCCTGTATGTCTGGTCGCTGCATTCCTGTTCCGGTGACCAGCCGGGACGCATCACTCAGCCAGTGGGCTGCCTGTTGCCCGCAAAATGCTCTCCGCAGACGCTCGCCGCACAACTGGCCGGATTGATACCGCACCTGACCGGGCAGGGGATACAGCAGGCATGCACTGACCCACAATATCATTTCCTGCTCAGCCTGGCCGATCAGCTTACCCGTAAACCGGAAACGGTAGCGGAGCCGTTATCAGTGCTGGTTAATCCGTACCGTCCGCTGCCGCTGGCCGGCGTGGTCTTCAGCCCGGCGACTGTCGGCGGTGAACGCAGCGTGAAACATCACTGGGGACGTGATAACCGCTGGGATATCATTCAGGATTCTGTTCTCTCTTTACCCGCTGGACTACAGGCGCAGAAAACGGGGTTTTCCTGGACGAAGGCATATGCCCTCACCGCTGCTGCTCTGCTCCTCCTTTGGGGCGCGTCGATGGCTGTCTCATTTATTGCAAACCGCAGTCTGGTGGCAACTGCACAGGAGCAACTGCAGAAGGCGTCGGCAGAAAAGCAGCCGCCGGTAGCACATTTGCAGGCCCTGACTGAACTACAGAAGACCCTTGCCCGGCTGGAATACCGCTCACGGCACGGCGTACCCTGGTACACCCGTGGCGGCCTGAGCCAGAACAATGCTCTGCTGTCGGCACTCTATCCGCGCTACGGGGAACTGGCACAGCCGCTATTGCGCGATGCGGCTGCAAAGCATCTTCACCAGGAGCTGTATGCATTCGTGCAACTCCCTCCAGAAAGCCCGCTGCGTGAAAGGCTGGCAAAATCCGCTTACGATCAGTTAAAGCTATACCTGATGCTCGCACGTCCGGAAAAAATGGACGCCGCGTGGTTCTCCGCCACGCTGATGCGTAACTGGCCGCAGCCTTCAGGCTCAACCAGCAGTATCTGGCAGGGCAGTGGGCGATCGTTGCTGGAATTTTACGGTGCCAGCCTTGCGTCACATCCTCAGTGGCGTTTGCATGCCGACGATATGCTGGTGAGCCAGGCTCGCACTCTGTTAATAGGCCAGATGGGGAGGCGCAACAGCGAGTCCACGCTCTACCAGAAGATGCTCGCTCAGGTGGCGAACCAGTATGCCGATATGCGTCTGGCGGACATGACCGGTGACACAGACGCCGAGCGCCTGTTCACCACCGATGAGGTGGTACCGGGCATGTTTACCCGACAGGCCTGGGACGAAGCGGTACTGCCCGCCATCGATAAGATAGTAAAGGAACGTCGCGAAGAAATGGACTGGGTGCTGAGTGACAGCCAGCAACGCATGACGCAGCAGGTCTCGCCGGAGGCGCTGAAACAACGCCTGACGGCACGCTATTTCGCGGATTACAGCGGCGCCTGGCTGGATTTTCTCAACAGCCTGCGGCTTCGAAAAGTAGCCACCCTGTCAGATGCTATTGATCAGCTTACTTTGATGGCTGATGTCCGTCAGTCTCCACTGGTGGCGCTGATGAATACTCTTAACGTTCAGGGACGCGCCGGAGAGACCGGTGAAGCGATAGCGGATTCACTGGTGAAATCCGCTAAACACCTTCTGGGCAGTGATAAACAGCCAGTCATTGACCAGAGCGGGGGTACGCACGGTCCACTGGATGCGACTTTCGGCCCCGTACTGGCATTGATGGTTAGCCGGGATGGTGGAACGCAAACCAGTAACCTGAATCTACAGACTTTTCTCACACGCGTTACCCAGGTTCGCCTGCGCCTTCAGCAGGTGACCAATGCTGCTGACCCGCAGGCGATGACCCAGGCACTGGCGCAGACCGTGTTTCAGGGTAAGGCGGTGGATTTAACCGAAACCCGCGATTACGGCAGTCTGGTGGCGGCGGGGCTCGGCCAGGAGTGGAGTGGTTTCGGGCAGACGGTATTTGTGCGTCCGATGGAGCAGGCCTGGCAACAGGTACTGACGCCTGCAGCAGAAAGCCTTAACTCGCAGTGGCAAAGTGCAGTGGTAAATGACTGGAATACGGCTTTTGGTGGACGATATCCGTTTAAAGATGCGAGCGGCGAGGTGTCGCTTCCTTTGTTGGCGAAATACCTTAATGCCGATTCCGGGCGTATCACCCGCTTTTTGCAGACCCGACTTAATGGCGTGCTCCATAAAGAGGGGAGTCACTGGGTACCGGACAGCATCAACGCTCAGGGCCTGACCTTTAATCCGGAATTCTTACAGGCAGTGGATACCCTGAGCCACATTTCTGATGTGGTGTTTACTCGAGGGGAGGCCGGGCTGTCGTTTGAGCTTCGCCCCGGTACGGCCGATGGCATTATGCAAACCACGCTGGTGATCGACAGCCAGAAGCTCACCTATATGAATCAGATGCCCACCTGGAAAAGGATTAACTGGCCTGCTGATACAGAGGGTCCAGGTGCGGCCCTCAGCTGGGTAAGCACCCAGGCCGGAACACGGCAGTATGCTGACATGTCCGGCGTCTGGGGTTGGATTCGCCTGCTTGATCAGGCCACCGTAAGTCGTTATGCCGGATCGGGAAGCAGCTGGAGTCTGAGCTGGCGAGCGCACGACGGCAGGCCGTTGAACTATACCCTGCGAACCGAGGCTGGCGAAGGGCCGTTGGCGCTGCTGAAGTTACGTAACTTCACTCTTCCGAAAGCCATATTCAGCGTCAGGGCATCAGTAACTGGTTTACAGACAGAATGGTAAACTGCCGCGGCAGGATATTTCCAGCCAGGTCACCGGCCCGATTCTGGAGCATCTTCACCATAATTTTGCCACGGCGTGGCGTAAAGAAACCGGTCAGGATCTGCTGACTATCCGTAATGCTGCCGTTGTGGCTAAAAATCTTAAACCAAGACCTGATTACGGCACTCCATTACTGGCACAGTTATTACGAACTCAGGTGCAGGCAGGGAAACAGGATATTGAGACGCTCTATCTGAAGGCGGTGAATAATGCGACACAATTTATCTATATCGAAAATCAGTATTTCCGCTGGCCGCCGCTGGCGGAACTGATTAATCAGATTGCGGAAAGACAGAGTAAAGCGGGACGCGAATTATATCTTTTTGTTGTGACTAACGTAACAGATGAAGGTATTGGCGCCGGAACCGTTAATACCCAGCGCATGCTGGAGACGCTCGGCCAGGCTAATACTATTCCTGAAGTGACCAGACTGCGTAAGGTCGGCCAACTTAGTAAAGAAAGGTTCAGTAGTGCGCCTGGGTATATCGACCCGGGCGAAATACATAAATATAACCGCGAGGTAAGTGAGAGAATTGCTGATTTTAAAAAGAGGGCGGATGAAATTCAAAACAGTGAGATACTGCCTGAAGAACGCCCCGGCTTGAAGGTTCATATCTGTTCATTAGTCGCACCAGACTCGCCGGCGGATGAATGGATGCCTGTTTATATTCATTCCAAATTAATGATTGTGAATGATGTGTTTACCACACATGGCTCAGCCAATATCAATACGCGCAGTATGCAGGTGGACAGTGAAATGAATATTGCTCATGAGTGGGCTAGCGTGACGCGGGATTTACGGCGGCGGTTATGGAATCTGCATACTAATGGGAAAGGGGGGCAGGATAATGCTGAAGATGCGTTTAAGGAATGGCAGAAATTTCTGGATGAAAATGAAAATCTACAGCGAAAAAAGCTGGTACCTGCTGCCTCACTAATTAAATTTTTGTACAAAAAATCGACACTGAGCGATCTGGACTGATGAAACGACTTTTACTTTTGTCCTGCCTGCTGCTGGTTGCCTGTGACCAGAACAATACCCACAAGGATGCACGCATGAACCCGTTGACCGATATTAACACCCGGCTGGCATTTACCTGTAAACACCAGATTATTCCTGAAGCAGATGCTGATGCAGATGTGCTGTTTAACTATGCCCGCTGGTTGCAGAAAAACAATCTGATTGATCGGGATAAAACCGTGGATGCGGAAATTGCGCGTCTGTACCGTATCGCGGCGGAAAACGGGCACTATAGAGCCAGTATCAACCTGCAGAACGGGGCACTGCGCGGGCGATTTTCGCTGAGCAGTCCTGAGCGCCTGCGCCTGAGCCAGCGGCTGATTGATGCAAAAATAGCGACCGGATACTACTTTATTGTCATCTATCTGGAGCACGGTGCGGCAGGACTGGCGCAGGATCCGGAGATGGCGCTGCGCTATTACCGCAAGGCGGCAGATGAGGGGAATCCCCTGGCCCAAGCTTATGTAGGTGAAAAACTGTCTCCGGCAAAAATGGCTCCGCAGGTAGCCATGCAGATGCTCAACTGTGCTGCTAAGCAGGGTGCAGGGAAAGCTGCTAAATCATTAGGAATAATGCTTGCAATTGATGATAAATATCCGGAAGCCGTTGAGGCATTCCAGCTAGGAGTTGCAGCAGGAGATTCAGGTTCAGCCAGTTTCATGGAGCACGGTTTTGCTGGCCCCGAACCAACAAATACTCTGTACTATCTGGGCCTGCCAAAAGACGACGAGCGTGCCCGGCGTTACGAGCAGATAGGCAAAGTGCTGGCAAAATACTCCTGGGCCCACCCTACGGTTCCGGAAATCAATGATATCGTACCTCTCCCCCCTGCGCCGCTCCCTGAGTGGGACGGAAAACTTAAATGGCTGGAAGCGTGGAAGGCCAATGTGCCACCGCCAAAACCCAGCGCGGCGCTGATAGCGGCGCTGGCGAAAGCGAAGCAGCTCAACCCGGAGACGGGCAGGCCGCTGCCCGAATCCCCGGATTTCGAGAAGGACAGCGTGGCGCAGCTGATGTGCCGCAGCGGTGAGCCGTGCCCCAAAAGCGGCTACTGGCAGCCGGCATGGATACCCCATGATGGCTCCGCTGATAACACTATCCGTTACTTCCGCGAGGGTACTGTGATGCCGACACAGGCGGTGGAGATGTTTCGTTCACGCCCCTGGCCGCTGCAGGATAAGTGGCTCCGGGAGGAAAGACCGGTGGACTGGCGTCTGGTGGGCGAGGCGTAAGACTCTTCCGGCAGCGAGTTATCGCTGGCGTTAATGCACTGACATTAGGGAAAGAGAGTGAGAGGGATGAAAAGGACAGTCATACAGACAGTGCTGGGCTGCCTGTTACTGGTCGCCTGTGACCAGAGCATTACCTACAGGAATGCGCCCATGAACCCGCTGACCGATATTAACCCCCGGCTGGCGTTTACCTGTAAACACCAGATTATTCCTGAAGCAGATGCTGATGCAGATGTGCTGTTTAACTATGCCCGCTGGTTGCAGAAAAACAACCTGATCAACCGGGATAAAGATTTGGATACGGAAATTGCGCGCCTGTATCGTATCGCGGCAGAAAACGGGCATTACAAAGCCAGTATCAACCTGCAGAACGGGGCACTGCGCGGGCGTTTTTCGCTGAGCAGTCCTGAGCGTCTGCGCCTGAGCCAGCAACTGATCGATGCAAAAATAGCGACCGGATACTACTTTATTGCCATCTATCTGGAGCACGGTGCGGCAGGACTGGCGCAGGATCCGGAGATGGCGCTGCGCTATTACCGCAAGGCGGCGGATGAGGGTAACCCTCAGGCACAGGCTTATATCGGTGAAAAACTTTCTCCGGCAAAAATGGCACCACAGATAGCCATGCAGATGCTCTACTGTGCTGCTAAGCAGGAAGAGGGGAAAGCGGCTAATTCATTAGGCAATATGCTTGCGATTGAGAAAAAATATCCGGAGGCAGTTGAGGCATTCCAGTTGGGGGTGAGAGCGGGAGACTCAGGTTCTGCGGGTTTCCTGGGGCACGGTTTTGCCGGCCCCGAACCAACGGACAGACTGTTCTATCTGGCGTTAGAAAAAGATTCGGAGCGTGCCCGGCGTTACGAGCAGATAGGCAAAGTGCTGGCAAAATACTCCTGGGCCCACCCTACGGTTCCGGAAATCAATGATATCGTACCTCTCCCCCCTGCGCCGCTCCCTGAGTGGGACGGAAAACTTAAATGGCTGGAAGCGTGGAAGGCCAATGTGCCACCGCCAAAACCCAGCGCGGCGCTGATAGCGGCGCTGGCGAAAGCGAAGCAGCTCAACCCGGAGACGGGCAGGCCGCTGCCCGAATCCCCTGATTTCGACTAAACCAGCCTAGCCCGGCTGCTGTGTCGCAGCGGCAAGTTGAGCTCCATAAGCGGCTATGCGTTTCTGCAGCTAATTGATTTTTATCCAAAACAAATGCATCACTTACTGCTCTTTATTATGAGCAGTAAGCGATCGCAGCGTTGTTAACGCAACTAAGGGGAGTAAACCCATGAAAGGAATCATTCGTATAGGCGATACGCATACCGGTGGAGGTAAAGTGCTAAGTGGCTCCCTTAATATGAAATTTGGGGGCATCGGCGTGGCGCGGTTGGGGGATCCTGTATTTTGCCCAATCATAGGTCATGGACAAAATGTTATTGCTGAAGGGCATCCCACTTTTATGGATCACGGTGTACCCGTTGCATTCCATGGCCACCGGTGCGCTTGTGGCTGCCAGTTAATTTCCAGCTTGCCACAAGCGGCGGTACGTTAAATATGCCTGTAAATCTGAAACAAATTCCTGCACCCGCTCCCCAGCCCGAATTGCCCAAATGGTGGCTATGGCTGTTATTACTGCTGGGCGGATGCCTGGTCGGTACGGCCTGGGCAATTCTGAACAACCAAGGGAAATCTGTAATTGATGCAGCAGAGTTTTGGGAAACGGCGCTTGTATTTCCAGCCCTGATTTGGATGAGCCTGCTGTTGGTACGCATCGTCTGGTATAGAGGAGTACAAGCAACGGCTGATGGGAGTAATGAAGTACGTGAACAAATTCTTCAACACCAAATCCAAAGGGGGCGACGTTGCCTGGCTGTTTTAGATGTCAGTCTGCGCACTGCTCTGCGTGAGCATGGCGATAGAGATGGCCAAATGCAAAGGAAGGCTCTGCAGGGTAAGAATCAGGCTTTAAGAACTCAAGCCTCCTGGCAAAGTGATGAAGGTAAACGTCATAGCCGGCTGGCTCTTATTGATGACGAGACGCCAGAACAGCTTTTGAGTAGAGAATTAAGTGATACCCTCGAGGAAATGAGTCACGCGCTCGCATCTGTTCCAGCCGATATACCCCTCACAGTGCTTGTGGAGAGCAACAGTCGATTGTCTCAACGTCAGATACAGTTAATCTGGCACCGGTGCTGGGCTGCAAGCCAGATCCGGCAACCAGTAACGTATATTGAAGGCAGAGGGCTTGAGGTGGTGGATGAATGGCTGGACGGTAATATGGATAGCCGGGCGATGTTATTGATCGTCGCAGTGCAGGTGGCTCCCGAAGAGATTGAAGGGACAGCAGAGGTTGTGGTTGGTTTATTGCTGAGAAGCCATCCACAGGAAGCTGATAGCCTGAAGCCGCTAGCTCTCTTACATCGCCCGGAGCGTATGCATGGGATGAGTAATGAAGATTTTCATTATGCGCTTGAACGCGCGTTAGATTGGGTTCCGATCCAGGCTAAAGACGTTTCAGTGGGCTGGCTGGTAGGGGTTAATGCGAAGTGGAGTCAGGCTATCGCTACAGGACTGATGGCCATGTCGAGCCCTGTAAACATAGGACAGGATTTGTACAATCTGGACACTAGCCTGGGCTATCCTGGTCCTGCTGCACCCTGGTCAGTGATTGCGTGTGCAGTTGAACACATTTCCGAGGGTAAACCGCAGCTTACTATAAGTGGCGAAGGCGTCGTTGACCGACCATTGTGGGTGACGATGGTGACATCTGCTTCTGAAATAAAGAGCTAAAAAATGGATGTCAGCAATTAATAACTATATCGACAGGCTGGCCTGAAACCACCAGCCTGTCACGGCTCTCTTTAGCCGCTTACTGCTGCAATACCTCAGCAAATTTTGCCAGCCACTGCGGATGGGCAGGCCAGGCGGGCGCAGTAACCAGATTGCCGTCGACGTGCGCCTGGTCGATGCCAATATCGGCATACTCGCCACCGCTGAGGCGGACCTCTGGCGCGCAGGCCGGGTAGGCGCTACAGGTTCGTCCTTTAAGAACGCCAGCGGCAGCCAGCAGCTGTGGGCCGTGGCAAACGGCGGCAATCGGCTTACCTGCCTTGTCAAAGGCCCGCACCAGTTCGAGTACCTTCTCATTCAGGCGTAAATATTCCGGCGCGCGTCCGCCGGGAATTAACAGGGCATCGTAATCTGCCTCTTTCGCCGTAGTAAAATCGGCATTGAGAACAAAGCGGTGGCCGGGCTTTTCGCTGTAGGTCTGGGCACCGTCAAAATCATGGATCGCCGTCATGATAAAATCGCCTTTAGCTTTATCAGGGCAGACCGCATCAACCTGATGGCCAATCATCTGCAAAGCCTGAAAGGGGACCATGGTTTCATAATCTTCCGCGTAATCGCCGACCAGCATCAGGATCTTCTTGCTCATCATCACCACTCCTCAAAAATAAAGTGAAAAACAGAGGACGCCAGCAGGCGCAGTTACGCCGCCAGCACTTTGTTACGACCATCATTTTTGGCGCGATAGAGCGCATCGTCCACGCGCTTAAACAGATCGTCGATACTCTCGTCCGGGTTATGCCGCGCAACGCCAATACTTACAGTAAAGCGGGGTAGACCGGGAATGGCAATGCGGGCGATTGCCGTGCGCAGTGTCTCTGCGATCTGCATGGCCGCATCCAGTGACGTGCGGGGCAGCAGCAGGACAAACTCCTCGCCGCCCCAGCGGAACACGTAATCATCTTTACGGCTACCGCTTTCCAGCATCCGCGCGAGGGCAATCAACACCTCATCGCCTTTCTGATGCCCAAACAGATCGTTGATACGCTTAAAATGATCGGTATCCACCAGCAACAGACTGAACTCCTGCTGTGCCGGCAGATGGTTTGGTGAGGTTTGATCGGTGAGGTGATAAAACTGGCGGCGGTTGAGCAGCCCGGTAAGCGAGTCGCGCAGTGCGGCGTGTTCCAGCTCCTGCTCAAGCCGTTTTTGCTCGGTGATATCATGAATGATGCAGAGCATCAGCTTATCGCCGTAGATCTCAATGGGGCCGGCATAGGTTTGTACGTGCCGGGTCGTTCCGTCGGCAAGGCGATGGATAAAGTTGAGCGGTTTATGGCCGCCGGGCAGGCGCGCGATCTCCATCATCACCGGCATAATATTGCGTCCCAGCGTGTTGATCTCCCAGGTGTGCTTGCTGCACATCTCTTCGTGGCTGTAGCCATAAAAATTGAGGGCTGCGAGATTCGCATCCACAATCAGGCCGTCGCGGGCAGGGTCGATTAACAGCATCGGGGCGCTGTTGGTCTGGAAAAAGCGGGCGTAGAAGCCCTGTTTCTTGCGCTGATAGGTGCCTGAGCGAGTGGCTTTAAGTCCCGTTACCGGCTGTCGGGCGACGCCTTCGAAGACAATCACCTCACCGATCGTGTCAAAAACGGCCAACGAGAGGTGACAGGTAAGGCTGGTTGGCTGGTCATCGACCCGCACGCTCCAGACTTCGACGATCTCCTGACGTGCCTTTAAATCGGGAACATACATCGCAAGCGTCGCCTGCGCATGGGCCGAGCAAACGCCTTTACGCAGGACATCCAGCGTCGCATTCTGCATGAGCATTTTGGCTGCCGTATTGGCGAACAGCACATCCTCCGTTATCGGGGATACCAACCATACGGGCGTTCTAAGCATGTCCAGTGCATCAAACCCTGAAGGCGACATAGGTCAGTCTCATTTATTGGCACTTCAAATACCTGAGGACCACGACGGAGCGGTACGCGTGGGCTTCTCTGAAACATACTCTAGTTCATCCGATCGGACAGGATTTTTTTGTGATATCCGTATGAATTTCGTATTAAATTTACCAACTGGTAAATTTTCATTCGCCGCTGTCACGTGAAACCAACTGTTTAATTCACTATCAGATCGCTGCTGTTAAAAGCATTAATACAATTTTTGTTATTCACGCTACGTTATTTAAGCATAGCTAAATATTCTCTGTCGAAACTGATTTGTGGCTTAAGTATAAAGGTTTAAATAGCGATACCAACCATTTGTAGCGCTAATGGTCATAAGAGCAGGCTGATTTTGAAAGCGTATTTGTTTACAGGAGTGTTTGTGAAATTAAGTTTCTCCCTAACGCAAATTATAAAATGTTAAATATTAAAACTTTGCCTCTGCGAAATCAGAGTGAAAAAATAAAAACTGAATGCTATATAGTGATTACCTTCTGAAAATACCGCTGTAGGATCTATTATGCTTAGAAATATAAGTGTGAGGACTTTTATTCTGAGTTATCTGCTAGTTGTGTTTATCGTTATTGATGGCCTGGTTATATTTTTAGCACCGCAAACATCTTTGTTAATTTTGCTAAACTCTTTATTTCTCGTCGCGTGGGTTTTTCTGTGGGTTTACATGACGCAATATCTGGTTGTGCCAATCAACACCGTGAAAAGGAGCATCGAAGAGGTTATCTCGGGCAACCTGGGGGTGAGCATCCCTGAGTTTGGTAATAACTGTGCAGGCCGGTTGATCCCGGGAATCAATACGTTGTCCAGCAATCTCGCTACGCTGGTGCGGGAGATCCGCTCTTCTTCCCATACCGCAATGACCCTGTCGGAACAGCTCGCCGCCCGCAGCACGGCGCTGGCCGCTAAAACCGAGCTACAGTCGGCGTCCCTGATTCAGACCTCCGCCAGCATGGAACAGATGGCCGCCACCACTAAAAATACGGCAGATAACACCCGACTGGCCAATGAAAAGGCCAGTGCCGCCACGCTTCAGGCAAAAAAAGGTGGCGCGCTGATGGGGCAGGTTGCCAACAACATGCACTCCATTACTGAGTGTGCCCAGCAGATGACGGAGATCATCACGCTGATTGATGGCATCGCCTTCCAGACCAACATTCTGGCGCTGAATGCCGCGGTTGAAGCCGCCCGCGCGGGGGATCATGGTAAAGGCTTCTCCGTCGTGGCGGGTGAGGTTCGTAGCCTGGCGCATCGCAGCGCCGAAGCGGCTAAAAATATCAAGTCACTCATTGACGTCACCAGCAGCAACGTCAGTCAGGGGGCGATGGTGGTAGCGGAGGCTGAGAAAAACATGCACGACATCGTCAGCGGCTCCGGGCAGGTCAGCAAACTGATGGATGAGATCTCCACCTCTACCGACGAGCAGGAAAAGGGCATCGTCCAGATCACCCAGGCGTTGAGCGACCTGGAGCAGATGACCCAGAGTAACGTGGTGATGGTTGAAGAGCTGTCGGGTTCATCAGCCGTGCTGAAAAATCAGGTTGTTGAACTGCAAACCCGTACCCGTAACTTCCGTCTGGAAGCGGCATCCACGGCGCCCCTGTACGAGGGTGGAGCCTTACCCGTACGAGCCTGATAATAAGCCTGGTTCGCCAGGCTTTCTCATCGTGTCCAGGGAACCGGATTAATCTCTTTTATGAATAAATTCAGCGCGATGCCGGGAGAAAATATTGCTTAAGCTGGCAGGGTGGCTAGACTGACAGCAAAGAAAGGCTACTGGCGGAGGCGCTGTGGAAGGCATAAAAGGATCGGAAGTTAACGTTCCTGACGCAGTATTTGCGTGGTTACTGGATGGAAAAGGCGGGGCGCGGCCGCTCACCGACGACGATACTATCGATCAGCAGCATCCCTGCTGGCTACATCTGAACTATACCCACCCGGAGAGCGCCAACTGGCTGGCCTCTACGCCGTTGTTACCCAATAACGTGCGCGACGCGCTGGCCGGGGAGAGCCTGCGGCCTCGCGTCACCCGCATGGGCGAGGGGACACTGATTACGCTGCGCTGCATTAACGGCAGCACCGATGAGCGCCCGGACCAGCTGGTGGCGATGCGCCTCTATATGGACGAGCGGCTTATTGTCTCGACCCGGCAGCGCAAAGTGCTGGCGCTGGATGATGTCGTCGGCGATTTAAAAGAGGGCACCGGTCCGCAAGATTGTGGAGGCTGGCTGGTGGACGTCTGCGACGCGCTGACCGATCATGCCAGCGAGTTTATCGAAGAGCTGCACGATAAGATTATCGATCTGGAAGATAATCTCATCGACCAGCAAATCCCCCCCCGCGGTTTTCTGGCGTTATTAAGAAAGCAGCTGATTGTTATGCGCCGCTATATGGCGCCTCAGCGGGATGTCTATGCCCGGCTGGCGAGCGAACGGTTTCCCTGGATGAGTGACGATCACCGTCGCAGAATGCAGGATATCGCCGAGCGACTGGGGCGCGGGCTGGATGAAATTGACGCCTGTATCGCACGAACGGCAGTCATGACCGATGAAATTTCGCAGGTGATGCAGGAGTCGCTCTCGCGCAGAACCTACACCATGTCGTTGATGGCGATGGTCTTTCTTCCCAGCACCTTCCTGACAGGCCTGTTTGGCGTCAACCTGGGGGGGATCCCCGGCGGCGATTTCCGCTTCGGCTTCTCACTGTTTTGCATCATGTTAGTCGTTTTGATTGGTGGTGTTGCATGGTGGTTGCATCGCAGTAAATGGTTGTAAATTTACATTTTTTCGACGCCATGAATTTCTTAAAACGCTATTTTAATTGAGCGAAGTCAAAAAACGATTTACCCATAAGGTGCAATATCTCTTCCGCAGGTGAATGCAACGTCAAGCGATGGGCGTTGCGCTCCATATTGTCTTACTTCCTTTTTTGAATTACTGCATAGCAAAATTGATTCGTACGACGCCGACTTAAATAAGTCGGCTTTTTTTTGCCTGCAACTCAGCAGCGACTAACCTAAAAGAGACAAACGCGTTCTTCTGGAGGGTTATATGGCCATGCTTTTATCACTGCTGCTGCAACCCCTGCGGCAATCGGACCCGGTGCCTACTGATCCGGTGCCGGTTCCCGATCCGATTCCACGCCCACAACCGATGCCGGATCCACCACCGGACGAAGTGCCGATTAAAATGTCGCATCAGAGGCGGAGATCTGCGAGGATACGCGCCTGCTGACTGTGAGTCTTTTACCGCGAGAATAACTGTGACTGCTTTTTCAACGCTGAACGTACTGCCTGCCGCCCAACTCGATAACCTGAACGAGTTGGGTTATCTGACCATGACCCCTGTACAGGCTGCCGCGCTGCCAGCGATCCTGGAAGGACGCGACGTCCGTGTACAGGCCAAAACCGGCAGCGGTAAAACGGCTGCCTTCGGTCTTGGGCTGTTACAGCAGATTGACGCCACGCTGTTCCAGACGCAGTCGCTGGTACTTTGCCCGACGCGCGAGCTGGCGGATCAGGTCGCAGGAGAGTTACGTCGTCTGGCGCGTTTTCTGCCAAACACCAAAATTTTGACCCTCTGCGGCGGACAGCCGTTCGGGGCACAGCGTGACTCTTTGCAGCATGCCCCGCACATTATTGTTGCTACGCCGGGGCGTTTGCTCGACCACCTGCAGAAAGGCACCGTCTCGCTTGATGCGCTGCAAACTCTGGTGCTGGATGAAGCCGACCGGATGCTCGACATGGGCTTTAGCGACGCCATTGATGAAGTGACCCGATTTGCGCCGCCAACGCGCCAGACGTTGCTCTTCTCCGCTACCTGGCCGGAGGCGATCGCCGCCATTAGCGGACGCGTGCAGCAAAATCCGCTCGCCATTGAAATTGATTCTGTGGACGCGCTGCCCGCCATTGAGCAGCAGTTTTTTGATACCACCCAGCGGGGCAAAATCCCGCTGCTGCAAAAACTGCTCAGCATTCACCAGCCTGCCTCCTGCGTGGTGTTCTGTAACACCAAAAAGGATTGCCAGGCGGTCTGCGATGCGCTGGCCGAGGCGGGACAGAGCGCCCTGGCGCTGCATGGCGATCTTGAGCAGCGCGACCGTGACCAGACCCTGGTACGTTTCGCCAACGGCAGTGCCCGCGTGCTGGTCGCCACCGACGTCGCCGCCCGCGGCCTGGACATTAAATCCCTGGAGCTGGTGGTGAACTTCGAGCTGGCCTGGGACCCGGAAGTACATGTTCATCGTATTGGCCGTACCGCGCGAGCCGGTAACAGCGGCCTGGCGATCAGTTTCTGCGCGCCGGAAGAGGCACAGCGTGCCAACATCCTGGCGGAAATGCTGCAAATCAAACTGAACTGGGTTGATGCCCCGGCTAACGTCACCATTACGCCGCTGGCGGCAGAGATGGCAACGCTCTGTATCGACGGCGGTAAAAAAGCCAAAATGCGTCCCGGCGATATACTGGGGGCGCTGACCGGTGATATCGGGCTGGACGGGGCAGACATTGGTAAAATCGCGGTGCATCCGGCGCACGTGTATGTGGCGGTGCGTCAGTCTGTGGCGCAGAAAGCGTGGAAACAGCTGCAAAACGGCAAGATTAAAGGCAAAAGCTGCCGGGTTCGTCTGCTGAAATAAGCGGGCGGGAAGCGTCTCAGCGCGGATGCTGAGACGCTTAAAAATCATTTCACTTCGATAACGTTCAGGCGCATCTCATCAAGCTGGGTGTCATCCTCTTCAGGCTGCCAGCCCGCCGGTTTCATCGGGATCTCTTCGCGGTCAAACGCCAGATCGCCGCCGTTTACCACTTCAGAACCGTGCTGAATTCCTTTGAAATCAAACAGGTTGATATCGCAGAGGTGCGAAGGCACCACATTCTGCATTGCGCTGAACATGGTTTCGATTCGGCCAGGATAGCGTTTATCCCAGTCACGCAGCATGTCGGCAATCACCTGACGCTGCAGGTTTGGCTGTGAGCCGCACAGGTTGCACGGAATGATCGGGAAGGCTTTGGCCTCGGCAAAACGTTCGATATCCTTTTCGCGGCAGTAGGCGAGCGGGCGGATCACAATGTGCTTCCCGTCGTCGCTCATCAGCTTCGGTGGCATACCCTTCATTTTGCCGCCGTAGAACATGTTCAGGAACAGCGTCTGTAAAATGTCATCGCGGTGGTGACCCAGAGCGATCTTGGTTGCACCCAGCTCGGTCGCGGTACGGTAAAGAATGCCGCGGCGCAGGCGAGAGCAGAGCGAGCAGGTGGTTTTCCCTTCCGGGATCTTCTCTTTAACGATGCCGTAGGTGTTCTCTTCAACAATCTTATATTCGACGCCCAGCTTCTCCAGATATTCCGGCAGGATATGCTCCGGGAAGCCCGGCTGCTTCTGATCCAGATTGACGGCCACTAACGAAAAATTGACCGGCGCGCTTTGCTGAAGATTGCGCAAAATTTCGAGCAAGGTGTAGCTGTCTTTGCCGCCAGACAGGCAGACCATGATGCGGTCGCCTTCTTCAATCATGTTGTAATCGGCAATGGCTTCACCCACATTGCGGCGAAGACGCTTCTGAAGCTTGTTAAGGTTATACTGTTCTTTCTTGGTAATATCTTGATTTTGCGACATTTAATAGTGGCTCAATTCGTTTGTGGCTAAAGCAGCTCAGGCGGCTCCCCCATTAAAAGGGGGGCAGCAGGTCAACATGAAAAAGTATGGCGTGTATGGTACGGATTACGGCGATGAATGTCAGCACGTTTTACAGCGCGTAATCATCCTGTTCCACGCGTTGGGTTTTTTTACCGTTTGCCGCCTGGCTGTATATTGGCAACCAACGCTATAGTAGTAGTCCATCCACAACAACGGGAGGTACTCATGCAGTATGTTGAAAAAGATGACCCGCGCGAGGCGCCGGAATCGGGTGATAAAAAACCCCAACCCGTCAAAAAAATAGCTGACCGTGAGTAATACCCGCGCCACCAGTATTTACTGGTGGCTTTTTTATCGCCTTTCCCCGTCACATACCTTCGCGACATGTCTCACTGCCGCTCAGTAACTCGTACTGTATCTGTGCCGTGCACTCACCAGAAAGAGGCATAGGCCATTAATAATTGACCCTGTACGATTGAGGAGTGCCAGGTAACAGAGACGATGGTGAGCAAAAACAGACTAATACGATGAGGTGATAACGATGGGCAAACAGTGGCAACTGATCGTGAGTATATTCATTTTAATCGCAATGTCTTCATTCGCCCGGGCGAACACCACCGCAATGGGGCTGACGTTAGGTAAAACCACGCTACAACAATTTATTAAAGCCTATCCCTCGTCCCTGCATGAAGGGCGCAGTAAGTGGAGCGACGGCGATATATTCTCCATTCCGAACCGGGAGCTGGGTTTAGAGGGGGTGAAAAATAACGCGGTGATCTTCAATAAGAGCGGAAAAATTACCGCCATTATGCTGGAGCTGGATAAGAGCCGTTTCGATGAAGTCGAAAGTATGCTGGCGCATAAATATGTGGTGGTGAAAAAACAGATCTCTTTCGCCGGTGATAAATACGCCAAATACCAGAATGACGAAGATTTAATAGAACTCGACGCCCCCTATTTATCGTCCGTCATGAAGCTCACCTATTCAGAACAGATTTTTCAGGAGGCGTATCTGAAAAAGAGCGCGGAGGAATATATCCGGCGCTGACGGGAAGCCTGGCGTACACTTAGCCAGGACGCGGCGTGCCGTCACGCCGCCTGTGAGGGCATGGTTAACGCAAGGAGCCTGTAATGTCGAATAGAGTTTCTGCTCAGTGTCACTGCGGTGCGGTCCGGTTCACCGTTGAGCTCTCTGACGGGTTCAATACTATCCGCCGCTGTAATTGTTCATTCTGCCGGATGCGTGGGGCGATTGCGGTCTCGGCGCCGTTATCCGGTATCACGATTATTCAGGGCGAGTCGCTGCTGACCGAGTATCGTTTCAACACCCAGACGGCTGTGCACTATTTTTGTTCTGTCTGCGGGATTTACACTTTCCACCAGCGTCGCTCAAATCCGGATCAGTATGGTGTTAACGTTGCCTGCATTGAAGGCGTCTCGCCGTTTGATTTCCCGGAGGTTCTGGTAATGGAAGGGCGCGTTCATCCCAATGATGGCGGCGGAGGGGTGGCCGGAGTGCTGCGCTATAGCGCAACGGGGAAAGCGGAGAAGTGATCGCTATACAGCAGAGAGGCCATTTATCTTGTCTCAGGTAGCCCGCGCCGTAACGCGGGCTCATTTCATCAGAACTGGTAAACCAGACCTAATGCGACGATGTCATCGGTGCTGATGCCATTGTCTTTGTAGAACTGGTCATCTTCATCCAGCAGGTTGATTTTATAATCCACATAGGTGGACATATTTTTGTTGAAGTAGTAAGTCGCACCCACTTCAGCATATTTAACCAGATCCTGATCGCCCTGGCCGTTATCGAGATCTTTACCTTTCGACTGCAGGTAAGAGACAACCGGACGCAGGCCAGAATCGAACTGGTATTGTGCGGTAACTTCAAAGTTCTGGGTTTTGTTGGCTACCGTGTTGGCTTTTTTACCGTCACCATAAGGGGTCATGTTACGGGTTTCAGAATACATGGCCGCCAGATAGATATTATTGGCGTCATATTTCAGGCCAGTGGTCCAGGCATCCGCTTTGTCGCCGCCCGCAGTCGTATTGCTCACCTGGTCGTTGGTACGGTCAGAAGAGGTGTAGGCCGCCGCTGCGCTGAGGCCCATGCCGAAGTCGTAGGAGGTAGAGATACCGAAGCCGTCACCGTTCTCATAACGCACGTCACGGCCGTTGTTGGTGCCTTCGTTACCGTTATTATCGCCTTCGTTGTTACCCTGGTACTGCAGGGCAAAGTTCAGACCTTCAACCATGCCAAAGAAATCGCTGTTACGGTAGGTTGCAACGCCGTTCGCACGGCCGGTCATGAAGTTATCGGCTTTGGTGTAGGAGTCGCCGCCGAACTCTGGCAGCATATCGGTCCAGCCTTCCACGTCGTACAGCACGCCGTAGTTACGGCCATAATCAAATGAACCGTAATCGCCGACTTTCAGACCGGCAAACGCCAGACGGGTCCAGGACTGATTGCCAGCGTCTTCCGTGTTGTTTGCCTGGACGTTGTATTCCCACTGACCGTAGCCGGTCAGGGTATCGTTAATCTGGGTTTCGCCCTTAATGCCCATACGGATATAGGTCTGGTCGCCGTCAGCACCGCTGTTGTCGGAGAAATAATGCAGACCGTCTACTTTACCGTACAGATCTAATTTATTGCCGTCTTTATTATAAACCTCTGCTGCATTTGCTGCGCCAGCCATTAAAAGAGCTGGAATCATGAGAGCCAGTACTTTTCTTTTCATTGTGACTAATCCTTACGCTATTTTTATTTAAATATTTTTAAACTTTCCACGGAACTTCCTGCGCTGGAAAGATGTCCCATGCTAAATCACTCTCTCTTTTAGCGATAAAACATAATTGTTACCAGGTAAGTAAAATCTAAAGAAATTACTGCTGTAGAAATGGTCATAATTTTGGTGAATGTGTTTAATTAATCCATATAAAACTAAAATTATCCATTCTCCCCTGAAACCAGTAAAATCAGCGGTGTTATATGCCTGTAGTTATTTTTCCGTTTATCGCATAAATAACTTTTTAATATAGGTACTGTTATTTATCGCTAAACAGGAGCCGCCCGCCAGACACTTTCTGGCGGGCTTTTTTTATCGGTAAAGAAAAGCCCGGACAGGCCGGGCTTCGGGTTATTCGCTGGCCGACTTTTCGGCTTTCCCGGCAAGCTGGGCCAGGAAGTCATAGCGTTTTTGCAGATCGGCGGCGGCGTCTTTCCACAGCTGCTCAGCCACCTCGGGCTGCTGAGCATTGAGACGGCGGAACCGCTGCTCCTGCATCAGCGTCTCTGCCAGCGCGTCAGACGGCGGGCGGGAATCCAGCGCCAGCGGCAGTTTGCCCTCGTCGGCACGACGCGGATCAAAGCGGTAGAGCGGCCAGAAGCCCGTCGCGGTCAACTGGCGCATCTGATCGTGGCTCAGCGCCAGATCGTATCCGTGCTCTTCGCAAGGGCTGTAGGCGATAATCAGCGACGGGCCAGGATAGGCCTCCGCCTCCTGAATCGCTTTCACCGTCTGGTTCAGCTGTGCCCCCAGCGAGATCTGCGCCACATAAACATGACCGTACATCATCATGCTGACGCCCAGGTCTTTACGCGCCTTGCGTTTGCCATGCTCGCCAAACTTGGTCACCGCCCCCAGAGGTGTCGCCTTCGAGGCCTGGCCCCCGGTATTGGAGTAACACTGGGTATCCAGCACCAGAATGTTCACGTTCTCGGTCAGGCTGAGAACATGGTCCAGACCGCCAAAGCCAATGTCATAGGCCCAGCCGTCGCCGCCAATCAGCCAGATCGATTTCTCGACCAGCGCATCGGCATCGGTTAACAGCTCTTCTGCACCTTCCACGCCCGCCAGCGCCTGACGCAGCTCGGCCACCTGCTGACGACGTACATCAGGCGTTGCCTCGCTGTGCAGGGCGCTGTTCAGCTCCGCCGGGATCGTATCGGCAAACTGTTCCAGCAGACGCATCACCCGTACGCGGTGTTGATCCACCGTCAGGCGGAAGCCGAGGCCAAATTCGGCGTTATCTTCGAACAGCGAGTTCGCCCACGCCGGGCCGCGCCCGTTGGCATCAGTGGTGTACGGCGTTGACGGCAGGTTGCCGCCATAGATCGACGAACAGCCGGTCGCATTGGCGATCAGCATCCGGTCGCCATAGAGCTGGGTCAGCAGCTTGATGTACGGCGTCTCCCCGCAGCCGGAACAGGCGCCGGAGTACTCGAAGAGCGGAGTAATCAGCTGCGAGGTGCGAATGTCGATGCGCTCGAGGCTGTTGCGATCGATCTCCGGCAGGTCGAGGAAGTAGTCGTAATTCACTTTCTCCTCTTCCACATGCTCAAGGCGCGACATCATGTTAATGGCCTTGATTTCCGGATTCTGTCTGTCTTTCGCCGGGCAGACCTCCACGCAGAGGTTACAGCCGGTGCAGTCTTCCGGGGCGACCTGCAGAACATATTTCTGGCCGCGCATGTCGCGGGATTTCACATCCAGCGAGTGCAGGCTGGCGGGGGCAGCTTCCATGGCCTCAGGGGAGACCACTTTGGCGCGGATAGCGGAGTGCGGGCAGGCCGCCACGCAGTGGTTACACTGGGTGCACAGCTCCTCTTTCCAGATTGGGATCGCTTCAGCGATATTGCGTTTTTCCCAGCGGGTGGTTCCCATCGGCCAGGTGCCGTCCGGCGGCAGGGCGGAGACGGGCAGAGCATCGCCCAGCCCGGCCAGCATCGCGGCGGTGACGGTTTTCACAAAGTCTGGTGCGGCGTCCGACACCACCGGCGGGCGGTTCGGGCTGTGGGCGTTGACCGGCTGCAGTGGCACTTCCGCCAGCGACTCCCGCGCCAGCGCCAGCGCCTGCCAGTTACGCTCCACCAGCTCCTGGCCCTTGCTTCTGTAGCTTTTGGCGATGGCCCCCTGCAGCTCCATCAGGGCGCTGTCGCCGGGCAGGATGTGGGTCAGATGGAAAAAGGCCATCTGCATAACGGTGTTAATCCGCGCCGCCAGGCCGCATTCACGGGCGATTTTCGCCGCATTAACGATCCAGAATTTCGCTTTTTTCTGGTTCAGCACCGCCTGCACTTCCTGCGGCAGGCGCGCCCAGACCTCATCGGCGCTGTAGGGGGTATTGAGCAGGAAAATCCCGCCCGGTTTGAGGCGCTCGGCCATCTGGTATTTGTCGATAAACTGCAGCTGGTGGCAGCCGACGAAATCTGCCTGCGACACCAGATATGCCGAACGGATCGGCTGTTCGCTGACGCGCAGATGGGATACCGTCAGCCCCCCGGCTTTTTTCGAGTCATAGACGAAATAGCCCTGGGCATACCACGGTGTGGAGTTACCGATGATCTTGATGTTGTTCTTGGTCGCCGACACGCTGCCGTCGCTACCCAGCCCGTAAAAGAGGGCTTCCAGCTTCGCGGTTGACGGCAGGGTATTTTCCGGTAACGACAGCGACAGATTGGTCACATCGTCATAGATACCAACGGTAAAGCGCGGCTTCGGCTTCGCGGCGCTCAGCTCGTTAAAGATGGCCAGCACGCAATCCGGGCCAAACTCTTTCGACGACAGCCCGTAGCGCCCGCCAATCACCCGTGGCAACGTCTCGCGCTCGCCGCCGTTAAAGGCTTCCGCCAGGGCGGTCATCACGTCCAGATAGAGCGGTTCGGCCTGCGCGCCGGGCTCTTTGGTACGGTCCAGCACCGCCACAGAACGTGCGCTTTCCGGCAGCACCGCCAGCAGATGTTTGGCCGAGAACGGACGGTAGAGACGCACCTTCAGCACGCCCACCTTCTCGCCCCGGCGCAGCAGTTCATCCACCACCTCTTCACAGGTGCCGATGGCGGACCCCATGATGACGATGACGCGTTCTGCCTGCGGGTGGCCGTAATACTCAAACGGCTTGTACTCACGCCCGGTGGCGGCGGCAAAGTCGGCCATCGCCTGGTCCACATGGTCATACACCGCGTCATACCACGGGTTGGTCGCCTCGCGGGACTGGAAGTAAGTATCCGGGTTAGCGGAGGTGCCGCGGATCACCGGATGCTCCGGGTTCAGCGCCCGGGCGCGGTGGGCATCGATCTCCGCCTGGGGAAGAAGGTTGCGGATCGTCTCATCTGAGAGCGAGACAATTTTATTAATCTCGTGGGAGGTGCGGAAGCCGTCGAAGAAGTGGATAAACGGCACGCGGCTTTTCAGCGTCGCCATATGTGAAATTAGCGCCAGATCCTGCGCCTCCTGCACGCTGCCAGAGCAGAGCAGGGCGCAACCGGTCTGGCGGACGGCCATCACGTCAGAGTGATCGCCAAAAATCGACAGGGCATGGGTGGCGATAGTGCGCGCCGCGACGTGCAGCACGAATGGCGTGAGTTGTCCCGCCAGCTTGTAGAGCGTCGGGATCATCAGCAGCAGACCCTGCGACGACGTAAACGAGGTGGAGAGCGCGCCGGTCTGCAGCGCGCCGTGGACGGTGGCAATCGCCCCGGCCTCCGACTGCATCTCAACCACGCGAGGGGTATCACCCCAGACGTTTTTCAGCCCGTTACCGGCCCAGGCATCGGCCTGTTCCGCCATGGTCGAGCTGGGTGTAATGGGGTAGATGGCGATCACTTCACTGGTGCGAAACGCGACGGACGCGACTGCGCCATTGCCGTCAATAGTTTGCATATGACACCCTTACATTGCGCAAAGAAAGAGGGACCCGTAACGCATCGGCGGGTCCTGTAATTATCTTGTGAGTTTAGCAAAGGGGCGCTGAAACGATTTTCGCTTTTGTGTCCTGCTTATTGACGCTACCAATGGCTCGATCAAACTTTTGCGTAAAAATAGCGAACAAAACGTTTTACAACGTGGAAAATCGTGGTTTCGCTCTCGACGGACGCGGACGGGGTGCCTATTATGCATAGGTTTTGCAATTCAACGAGGGGAGAGATTATGCGCGCAGCATTTTGGGTTGGGTGTGCCGCTTTGTTACTGTCGGCCTGCAGCAATGAACCTGTTCAGCAGGCAACCGCCGCGCACGTCGCGCCGGGGATGAAGACGGCGATGTCCAGTTCCGGCCAGGCGAATTGCGCCATGATTGGCGGTTCGCTGTCCGTTGCGCGTCAGCTGGATGGCTCCGCCATCGGCATGTGCGCGCTGCCCAACGGCAAACGCTGCAGTGAACAGTCGCTTGCCGTGGGATCGTGCGGCAGTTACTGATTATTCTGCGCGTTTGAAGACCAGCGTCGTCTCAGCCGTCGCCAGGGTTAATACATCTTCCGTCAGATCTACCTCTGTGCCGCTGCGCAGCATCGTTCCGATGGCGTGATCCAGTTCATTGAGCTGGGGTTCGGTGCAGAGCTTACGCGTCATGGCGAGATCGTTGACCTTCAGCTCGCCATCGGAGAGCTTGCCCTGGCCGCTGAAGCGGTTGCACATCACCCCTGAGACCGCCATTTTTTCGCCGAAGGTGATTTCCGGCGGCGTGGTGACCGGGGCGACGGCGGCGCCGTTGATGCTTTGCAGCACAAAGCGGTGCTGCTGGAGCTGTTCTTCCTGGACAGAGGCTTTCCCTGGGTTAACACAGCCTGTCAGCGCCATGCTGAGGAGCGTTACTGCGACGAACGTTTTCATGTTTCTTCTCAATATATTCACTTCGTAAATAGCTATTGGATAGTGTATTGCGGGGGATGAGATTGTCTTGCGGGTTAATCTGAAATGTGGGGGCTGGGTTTGGGGTTTGGGTTTTGTAGGCCCGTGCAAGCGAAGCGCCGCCGGGCGTGGCTCGGTGCCACCTGTGGCAGGTAACATGAGGCGGTGGAGGTGTTTCCGTTCACCTTGCGTTCGCTGCTTCTCTGTAAACCACGTCACCGGTGAACGTGTTAAGGGGGCTATCGCCGCCCCCTTAACAATCCCGGCTCCCGGCAAGAAAATCGCCGCTTCGCGGATTGTTCGCCCCATCCCTGGGGCTCATCCCTCCGGGGCCAGCGCAAGCGCTGTCCAAAATTGCTCCCGGCAATTTTGTCCTCAGCTTATTCCTCCAGGCTTTCGGGTCGGGCACCAGCCTGCATCCATGCAGGCTATGCCCTCTCGGCGCGTCCATGCGCCTCGCCCCGGCCTTCCGGAAACGCTTCGGCGATTTTCAGCCGGACCAGGGAGCCGCTGTAGGCTAATTATTCCCTTAAGGATATGAGCTGCTTTAAGTTAAAGGCTCTTTCCTCAGAACAACGCGTTCGGGCAGGCTTCGCCTTTCTCCAGCTGACTCAGGTTACCCAGCGTCGTCTCCGAAATGCTGATCAGCGCCTCGGCGGTCAGGAACGCCTGATGCCCGGTGAATAGCACGTTGTGGCAGGCGGAGAGGCGGCGGAAGACGTCATCCTGAATCACATCGTTGGATTTGTCTTCAAAGAAGAGATCGCGTTCGTTCTCGTAGACGTCCATCCCCAGCGCGCCGATTTTTTGCGTTTTCAGGGCTTCGATGGCGGCCTGAGAGTCAATCAGCCCACCGCGACTGGTGTTGATAATCATCACGCCATCTTTCATCTGGTCGAAGGCGCTCTGGTTCAGCAGATGGTAGTTGTCAGCGGTTAACGGGCAGTGCAGGGAGATCACGTCTGACTCTGCGTACAAGGTTGCCAGGTCAACATACTCTACCCCCAGATCCAGCGCGGCGGCGCTTGGGTACGGGTCAAACGCCAGCAGGCGCATACCAAACCCTTTCAGGATCCGCAGGGCCGCTACGCCAATTTTACCGGTGCCGATCACCCCGGCGGTTTTGCCGTACATGGTAAAACCGGTCAGCCCTTCCAGGGAGAAGTTGGCATCACGGGTGCGCTGATAAGCACGGTGAATACGGCGGTTTAAGGACATCATCATGCCGATGGCGTGTTCAGCCACCGCTTCCGGGGAGTAGGCGGGCACGCGCACCACCTGCAGACCCAGCTCTTTTGCCGCATCCAGATCCACATTATTAAAGCCCGCGCAGCGCAGGGCGATGTACTTCACACCCTGTTTTTTCAGCTCTTCCAGCACCGGACGACTGCCGTCGTCGTTAACGAAAATACAGACCGCGTCACACCCGTGGGCGGTTTTGGCTGTTTTTTCATTAAGCAGAAAGTCGAAAAATTCAAGTTCGAAGCCATACTCCTCGTTAACGTGCTGCAGATACTTTTTGTCGTATTGCTTTGTACTGTATACCGCGAGTTTCATAAGACTTTCTCCAGTGTGTTTTCAATTACGGTAGCATGATTAAAATAATCTTACAATTTATAAAATTTTATTGAATTCAATAAGTTCTATGGATAATTATGTAGCAACTATCCTTAAAAGTGGCGTTCGCTTCAACTGATCGGCTAAACATGCCACAATATTCGATACTGTCGGCTATTTTTTTCGCTAAATCAGGATATTAACTGCCCATGAGGGGTACATACAAAGCCGCGATCGCGCTACTGCTTCTGATCGTCCTTTTGCCGCTGACGCTACTACTGACGCTTGCGCAGTGGGTGCCTACGCTTGCCGGGATCTGGCTCCCCGCCGGGACCCGCATCGCCTTTGAAGAGAGCCCGCGCCTGACCCGCAGCGCGCTGGTCATCCCCGATCTGCGCTATCTGGTGGAGGAGTGCGAAATCGCCCGCGTCAAAGACGCTACCCTCAGCCACCCAAGCCGCTGGAAGCTTGACATCGGCGCGCTGGATCTCAACAGCGCCTGCCTGAGCAAAATCCCCGCCAGCGAGCCCACGCCCACCGCGCCGCGCTCCCTGGCCGAATGGCAAGCCCTGCTACCCAACACCTGGCTTAACATCGACCGCCTGACACTCTCCCCCTGGCAGGTGTGGGAGGGGAAATTAACCGCTTCGTTGACACCGTCCCTGCAAGAAATTGTCTACCACGGAGATAAGTTTAGCCTGCGGGGAAAACTACGCGGCCGCTCGCTGACGGTAAGCGATGTCACGCTTAACCTCCCCGATAATCCCCAGCCGGTAAAACTGGTGGGGGAATTTACTCTGCCGCTGGTGCCGGATGGCCTGCCGGTGCAGGGGCACACGGTGGCGACCTTTACCGTGCCGCAGATCTCAACCCTTGTGGATGCCGAGCTTGAGTGGCAGGACAACCAGGGCCAGCTGGTGATGATTGCCCGGGAGAGCGGCGAGCCGCTGCTGGATCTCCCCTGGCAGATCACCCCGGAACAGTTCACCATCAGCGACGGGCGCTGGCGTTGGGTTCAGGCCGGTGTTCCCCTGAGCGGACGGCTGGGGCTTAAGATCGATAACTGGCAACAGGGCACGGAGAAGGCTATCGTCAGCGGGCGAATGAACGTGCTGACTCAGGGCGATGCCGGGAAGGGCAACGCGGTGCTCACCTTCGGCCCCGGCAAGCTAAGCATGGACAACACCGCCATGCCGATGCAGCTCACCGGCATTGCCAAACAGAACGACCTGACGCTCTACGCGAAGCTACCCGCCACGCTGACCGGCAGCCTTGCCGAGCCCCGGCTGGCATTTGCCCCGGGGGCGCTGCTGCGCTCCCGGGGGCGGGTTATCGACTCCCTGAATATCGACGAGGTGCGCTGGCCGCTGGCTGGCGTGGCGCTCACCCTTAACGGCATCGATGGCCGCCTGCAGGCCATCTTACGCGCCCATGAACAGGAGATGGGGGATTTCACCCTGCACCTGGATGGCCGGGCCAGCAATTTTCTGCCGGATTACGGATTGTGGCAATGGCGCTACTGGGGGGAGGGCAACTTTACCCCGATGCAGGCCCGCTGGGACGTGGCGGGCAGGGGGGAGTGGCGCGACAGCGTGATTGAGCTGAGCGCGCTTTCCACCGGCTTCGATCAGCTGAAATATGGCACCCTGCATGCCAGCGCACCGCGCATGGTGCTTGAGCGCCCAATCCGCTGGCAGCGCGACCCTGCCGATCCGCACTTCAGCGGCGCGCTCTCCTTCGATGCCGGAGAGACCACCTTTACCGGCGGCAGTGTATTACCCCCCTCAACGATCAAATTCAGCGTGGAGGGTAGCGATCCAACATTTTTCCAGTACAAAGGCACCCTTAACGCCAGAGCCATCGGCCCGGTGCAGCTGAACGGGCGCTGGGACGGGGAGCGTCTGCGCGGCCAGGCCTGGTGGCCGAAGCAATCCCTGACCGTTTTTCAGCCGCTGATCCCACCGGACTGGAAGATGACCCTCAGGGAGGGGGAGCTTTATGCCCAGGTGGCTTATTCCGCAGCGGCGGATCAGGGCTTTGAGGCCGGAGGCCACGGCGTGCTGAAGAGCGGTAGCGTCTGGATGCCGGACAACAAAATCAACGGGGTCGACTTTGTCCTGCCGTTCCGCTTCAGCCAGGGCACCTGGTCGCTGGGAACCCGCGGTCCGGTGACGCTGCGCATTGGCGAGGTGAAAAACCAGGTCACGGCCCGCAACATCACCGCCGATCTGCAGGGCGATTACCCCTGGAGCGATGCCAGTCCGCTGCTGCTGAGCGACGTCAGCGTCGATCTGTTGGGCGGTAAAGTGACCCTGCAGCAGCTGCGCATGCCCCAGCACGATGCGGCCCTGCTGCGGGTGCAGAATCTCTCCGCCAGCGAGCTTATCAGTGCGATAAATCCCAAACAGTTTGCCCTGTCCGGGCCGTTCAGCGGGGCGCTGCCCTTGTGGCTGGACAACGACAAGTGGATCATCAAAGATGGCTGGCTGACCAACGCGGGTCCGATGACGTTGCGTCTCGATAAAGAGACTGCCGATGCGCTGGTGAAAGAGAACGGGGCGGCGGGCGGCGCGATTAACTGGCTTCGCTATATGGAAATTTCGCAGTCGTGGACGAAACTCAATTTAGATAATCTGGGTGAATTAACCCTGGCGTCGACCTTGCGTGGCGCCAGCCGCGTGGAGGGCCAGACACAGGCCGTCAACCTCAACTATACCCATCAGGAGAACGTGTTTACCCTCTGGCGCAGCCTGCGTTTTGGCGACAAGCTGCAGACGTGGCTGGAGGAGCACGCGGCACTACCGGATAACCGCTGTCCGACAGGCAAGGAATGTAAGGAACAACCATGAAAAAGCTGGCCGGTGGCTTCACCGCGATTGTGATACTGACGCTGACAGGCTGCACGCCGAGGATAGAAGTGGCGGCGTCGAAGGAGCCCATCACCATCAACATGAACGTCAAAATTGAACATGAAATCCACATCAAAGTGGATAAAGATGTGGAATCGCTGCTGAAATCGCGCAGCGATCTCTTCTGAGGCCGCCATGAGAAAATACTTCACGCTCATTCTGCTGACGCTGGGGCTTTGTGCGCCCGCGTTCGCCCTGACCCTCAACGAAGCCCGCACCGAGGGGCGCGTGGGGGAAACGCTGAGCGGCTATATCGCCCCGCGCAGCCAGGATCGCGAAACCCTGGCGCTGGTGGAGCAGATCAACAAGGCTCGTACCGAGAGTTATCAGCGGCTTGCTGACAGCAATAACCTTCCGGTCGATGAGGTGGCCAAAATGGCGGGAAGCAAACTGGTTGCCCGCGCCCGCCCCGGCGAGTATGTCCAGGGCGTCAACGGCAGATGGTTACAGAAGTGATTAGCGGTGGCGTTTGCGGTATTCGCCAGGGGAGATCCCAAAGCGCTGCTTAAATGCCGTGGAGAAGTGGCTATGGTCGGTAAAGCCCCAGCTGTAGCCAATGCCCGCCAGTTTCTCATCGTCACGAGCGCTACGTAGCATCTGCGCGCAGAGATCCAGCCGACGGTTCTTGATGTACTGCGCCACCACCAGCCCTTTCTCGGCAAACATCCGGTACAGGCTACGCACCGACATCCCGCACTCCGCCGCAATCCACTCCGGTCGCAAATGTTCCGCCTGAATATGATCGTCGATGAGCGTCAGAACGTGGCTGAACTGGCGCGCCTTGCGCGGCTGCACGCTTTCACGCTGCTGCAATACCGGGCGCAGCAGACAGACCATCGCCTCCAGCGCGGCTTCGCTCTCGGTTTCACTCAATCGCGGATTGTTCATGCTCTCCTGCAGCAGACGATAGCTGAGCTGGACGGTAGGCAGGCTGTGGGAGAGTTTTTGCGCGCAGCTCACTTCCTGAAAACGAAAGTGCTGCTCAAGGATCTGGCGCGGGAGCAGCAATGAGATCTGCCGGGATTTTTCCGGCCAGTAGATCGAGCAGGGGCGGGAGGCGTCGATCAGGGTGATATCTCCCGCGTTGAGCATAATTTGCCGGTCGTCCTGCTCCAGTCCCGCTTCACCTTCCAGCTGAAAGACAGTGTAGAACCAGGCATCGTTGCTGGTCTTAATCTCCTGGCGGGTACGAAACAGATTCACGCCGCCAGCGGTGACGGTGCTGAGCTTCAGGGTGCCGGTCCAGGTGGATTCCAGCTCGCCGTAAAACTCGCCGCTCATGGGCCGGGCCGCAAAACTTCCGCAAGCCTGATTAATCTGCGCCAGCCACTGCTGATAATTGTCCGTTTCCTTTGCACTCGCCATCGTCTGACCTGCTACGTCGTGAATGTTTAAACATTGTTGCATTTATGTTTCTAATTACCCGTGACATGGGGCGAAATATAGGCAAGAACACCACGGTGTAACAGAGCGAAACGGCACTATTGTCGCGTTTTGCGGCACCTGTCACAGGGGGCAAAGCGAATGTCACAGAGATAAAAGCGCACTGCGCAAACCCATCTTAGACTGCGATGACACCCTGCGAATAATAAGGAATCGCTATGTCTGATACACAGGTCGCAGTACTGCACAGCGTGCAGCAATTTCTGGATCGCCAACATGGCCTCTGGATCGAGGGACAACCGTCCGCCTCCGACAGCGAAAAGCGTCTGGATATCTTTAACCCGGCAACCGGTCAGGTGATTGCCTCTACCGCCGATGCCAGCGCGAAAGATGTGGATCGCGCGGTGATGTCCGGCTGGCGCGCCTTTGTGGCCCGCAGCTGGTCCGGCAAACTGCCGGCGGAGCGCGAACGTATTCTGCTGCGCTTCGCCGATCTGGTGGAGCAGCACACCGAGGAGCTGGCCCAGCTCGAAACCCTGGAGCAGGGTAAATCCATTAACATCTCCCGCGCCTTTGAAGTGGGCTGCACTCTGAACTGGATGCGCTACACCGCGGGGCTGACCACCAAAATCGCCGGTAAGACGCTGGATCTCTCTATTCCGATGCCGCAGGGAGCGCGCTACCAGGCGTGGACGCGCAAAGAGCCGATTGGCGTGGTGGCCGGGATCGTGCCGTGGAACTTCCCGCTGCTGATTGGCATGTGGAAAGTGATGCCCGCCCTGGCGGCCGGCTGCTCTATCGTGATCAAACCGTCCGAAACCACGCCCCTGACCCTGCTGCGCGTGGCGGAGCTGGCAACCGAGGCCGGGGTCCCGGACGGCGTCTTTAACGTAGTGACCGGCAGCGGGGCGGTGTGTGGCGCTGCGCTCACCAACCATCCGCATATCGCCAGGGTGAGCTTTACCGGTTCTACCGCCACCGGGAAACAGATTGCGCGCGCCGCCGCCGATCGCCTGATGGGGGTGACGCTGGAGCTGGGCGGTAAAAACCCGGCGATTGTCCTGAAAGATGCCGATCCGGCATGGGTGATCGAAGGCCTGATGACCGGCAGCTTCCTGAACCAGGGCCAGGTGTGCGCCGCCAGCTCGCGTATTTACGTCGAAGCGCCGCTGTTTGATACCGTGGTGAGCGGTTTTGAGCAGGCGGTGAAATCCCTCAGCGTCGGGCCGGGGATGTCCCAGGAGGCGCACATCAACCCGCTGGTTTCCCGCGCCCACTGCGACAAAGTGCAGACCTTCCTTGATGAAGCGCAGTCGCGCCAGGCGGAGCTGATTACCGGCAACCGTGGTCCGAACGATCAGGGTTACTACGTGTCGCCGACGCTGGTGGTGAACCCGGACGCCAGCCTGCGCCTGACCCGCGAAGAGGTGTTTGGTCCGGTGGTCAACCTGGTGCGCGTCGCTGACGGCGAAGAGGCGCTGCGCCTGGCGAACGATACCGAATATGGCCTGACCGCCAGCGTCTGGACGCAAAACATCAGCAAAGCGCTGGAGTACACCGACCGCCTGCAGGCGGGAACCGTGTGGGTGAACAGCCATACCCTGATCGACGCCAACCTGCCGTTTGGCGGGATGAAGCAGTCCGGCACAGGCCGTGATTTCGGCCCGGACTGGCTGGATGGCTGGTGTGAAACCAAATCGGTGTGCGTGCGCTACTGACGCCCGGCGGCGCTGCGCTTGCACGGGCCTACGGTCTGGTCGGTTTGCCGCACCGCACCGTAGGTCCGGTTAAGCAGAGCCGCCACCCGACATCAGACCGCACCGTGCCAACAAAACCGCACCCTTAGCAGGACCAGCGATTTCGTCCTGCATTTTTTGCCCGGTAGAGCGCGGCATCGGCCTGGGCGATCACCTCGCTGGCCGTCTGACCAGCGGTCAGCGAGGCGATCCCCATGCTGACCGTAACGCTGTCGCTGACCGTTGAGGCAGCATGCGGAATAGCCGCAGCGCGCAGGCTCTCCTGAATGCGCGCCGCCACCTGTTCCGCCACTTTTTCCGTCGCATCAAACAGGATCAGCAGAAACTCCTCGCCACCGTAGCGTGAGACCACATCGTCCGGGCTGCGCACCACCTGTTTCAGCGCCTGCGCCACCGCCGCCAGACACTCATCCCCGGCCTGATGCCCGTAACGATCGTTGTAGCGTTTGAACTCATCGACATCGAGCATAATCAGCGCAAAATTGTTCCCCTGTTTGACCGCGTTTTCCAGCACGTTCTCCATCGCCCGGCGGTTAGCGGTACCGGTGAGCGGATCCTGGTGCGCAAGGGCATCCAGCCGGGCAATCAGCGCCTGGTTCTGCTGCTGACGCAGCCAGGCTTCATCAAACCAGCGCACTAAAATAAACCGCCCGTAAACCAGCACTACCGTAAAGATAAGCCACACCACGACGAAACGCAGGCTGATGCCCTCGTTCAGCACCAGGCTGGCAGCCGGCATCGCCGCCCACAGCGGCAGCGCATAGCTCATCAGCCCAACCGGAAAAAAATAGAGCCCTGCCAGCGCCGTCAGGAGCAGGGTGGTGCAGAGCGGCCAGGCGAAGGGCAGTTTCAGATGGGCGATAAACCAGACGGCGCAGCAGGCCCAGATCAGGCCTGCCAGCAGCAACAGCAGGCTCAGCCCGCGTTTTTTTTGCCAGACCAGCAGCAGGGAGAGGCTAAACAGAACAATGACCGCCAGCATCAGCCAATCGATCATCCTGGCGCTGAAGGCGTTCACCTGATACAGCGCGTCAATGCCGTCGAACAGCCCATTACGCAATAAGACCATCAGCGCAAAGCCGATGTTGACGAGCGCCAGCCACGGCATGCTGAGAGTCAGTCCGCGGGTGACCATATCCCTGCGGGCGAAAGGCTCCGCCCGCAGGCTGGTGGGTTTACGGTGTAACAATGTTGAACCAGAACTCAAATTTATCCATATAGCCCAGCATGGTATCAAGTTTTGCCCCGTCACCGGTAACCTTCACCGCGCCGCTCTCCTCAGCCTGTTTCAGGGTGGTTTCCTTGAGGATGATTTTATTCAGCGTGTCGCGGCTCAGGGTGATGGTGGCGTCGGCGTCGGTCGCTTCGGCATTGGCGGTGTGGTTCAGCACCCCATTTTCCAGCTCGAGCTTGTACTTGCCGCCGTCGCTGCCGAGGTCGATGTTAAACACCGATTTCGCGGTTCCGGCTTTTTCACCGTTAATGTGAACCGCCAGATAGTCGAAGAACATCTCCGGGGTCATCGCCCGCACCGTATCCGGGCTGGCGGTGTTCGGGGTCGGCCCTTTCACCACGCCGTTACGCAGCTCCTGCGCGCCGGTGAGGTAGAAGTTACGCCACGGGCCCGATTCCGCCTGATAGCCTAACTGCTCAAGCGCGTCCGCCTCCAGGTTACGGGCCGCCTGGTTGTTCGGATCGGCAAAGACCACCTTGCTCACCACCTGCGCCACCCAGCGATAGTTACCCTGGTCGAAGTCGGTTTTGGCCTTCTGCAGAATGGCGTCGGCGCCGCCCATATAGTCTACATATTTCTTCGCAGCCTCTTCCGGCGGCAGCTCATCCAGGGTCGCCGGGTTGCCGTCGAACCAGCCGAGATAGAGCACGTAGGTGGCTTTCACGTCGTGACTTACCGACCCGTAGTAGCCCCGGTTAGCCCAGGTGTGCGCCAGCGAATCCGGCAGCCTGAAGTTTGCCGCAATTTCATCCCGGGTCATGCCCTGGTTCGCCATGCGCAGGGTCTGGTCGTTGATGTAGCGATACAGGTCTCGCTGGCTTTTCAACAATTTATTGACGTTTTCATTGCCCCAGGTTGGCCAGTGGTGCTGAGCCATCAGCACTTCGGCTTTATCACCCCAGCGCACAATGGCTTCGTTGATATATTTTGACCACGGCAGCGGCTCGCGGATCTTCGCCCCGCGCAGGGAGTAGGTGTTATGCAGGGTGTGGGTGACATCCTCGGCGGATTCGATCAGTTTTTTCTCTTCGATGTACCAGAGCATTTCGGACGGCGCTTCTGAGCCCGGCGCCAGCATAAAGTCATAGGTCAGGCCGTCGATGGTCTCTTTCTGTCCATCTTTTTCGATGATATTGGTCGGCGCAAGCAGGGTTACGGTCCCGGCGGAGGTCGTGGTGCCAAGCCCCGCGCCCACCTGACCTTTAGGATCCGGCTTCAGCAGGTTGCCATACATATAGCTGGCGCGGCGGCTCATGACGTTCCCGGCCATAATGTTTTCTGCCACGGCGGCTTCCATAAAGCCGGCCGGGGCGTAGATTTTGACTTTCCCGGCTTTGACATCGGCCTCATCCACCACGCCGCGCACGCCGCCGTAGTGGTCAACGTGGCTGTGGGTGTAGATCACCGCTACCACCGGTTTCTGCCCGCGGTTTTTGTAATAGAGATCCATCCCGACTTTTGCCGTTTCAGCAGAGACCAGCGGGTCGACCACGGTGATACCGGTCGCCCCTTCGATAATGGTCATGTTTGACAGGTCAAGGTTTCGGATCTGATAGACCCCATCCGTGACCTCAAACAGACCGCTGATATTAATCAGCTGCGCCTGACGCCATAAGCTTGGGTTGACGGTATCCGGCGCTTTGTCCCCCTCTTTAATAAAGGCGTACTGCTGGGGATCCCAGACCACATTGCCCTGTTCGCCTTTGATCACCTCGGTCGGAAGTGCAGCGATAAAGCCTTTATGGGCATCGGTGAAATCGGCATTGTCGGAGAAGGGCAGCTGGCTGAAGAGGGCATTATTGGCTTGCTGAGTGGCGGCGGCAGCCTCTTTTGGCGCTTCTGCGGCAAATGCAGGAGTGCCGGCAGAGATAAAAACGCCTGCAAGCGCAAGGCTTCTTGCTATCAAGTTGAATCTCATCCTAAAAACCTCTCAATGTTCATACAACGACGTAAGGGAGAACTTCGTGTGATGTCCATAAAAAACGTTTTAAGAAAGGCAACCCGGACGGCATGGGTATGATTAACTATAAGCAAGGAAAGCTGTTCAGAAAATAAACGACTTAAACTAAATTCAATAGCGGTGTAGGTCGGGTAAGCGCAGCGCCACCCGACAATGCCCGGCGGCGCTGCGCTTGCACGGGCCTACGGTCCCGTAGGTCGGGTAAGGCGCAGCCGCCACCCGACATCAAACCGCACCGACAAGAAAAAGCCGGGCAATATGCCCGGCTGTTTATCACTGCCCCTCTTTCTTCTTGCCGAGCGACGGCGTCTCGTCAAAGAAGTTCCACGGTTTGAGCAGGGCATGCACCCACTCGGTTGGCATGATCGGCCACTCTTCGGCGCGGGCCACGTGGGTGGTACCGGTGGTGATCCACACCACGTTATCCTGGTTATTCAGCGACTCGTTATCCTTACTGAACTGGCCCAGCCCCTGGTCATGGGAGGAGCGGTTCGGGAATTTGCCCTCCGGGTACATCTCGTTCGGATGGTAGCGGGTCACCCACAGCTGTTTATCCATAAAGCTCAGGCGGTGATAGATCCACTCATCCGGGGCGAATTTCGCGCCGGTTGCCACCGGGTGCGTACCGCCCGCATAGGGGATGATCTGGTAAGAGACCGGGTTGCCCATGCGGTTCTCTTTGCTGGTGTTGCTCAGTAGACGAATGGTGCCCGGGTCAAATTTCTGTGCCGCCTGCTGCTCGCTGTCGATGTTGTACTGGTTAACCTGCATGGTGCTGGTGCGCGGGCCGCCAGCGGTGTTCGGCTTCACCTCCGGATCCATCGCCACCAGGCTGTTGCTGGTGCCATCCACATCCAGATCCAGACGGAAGTTGTAGATGTGCTGGTGGGTGGTGCCGACAATGTTGTGATCAATCAGGGTGCCGTACTTCGTATCCTCTTTGGCGCTCGGGTCATGCATGGTTTTCGCCATCACCCCTTTTACCGCTTCGATACCGGTTGCCCCAGCATCGATGCCGATGGTGCCGTTTTCGTGGAAGATCCAGTCGAAGATGTAGTCATAGTTGCCCACGGTGCTGATCCAGCGCACCACCAGCTCGCGGCGTTCGGTGCTGACGTTCGGCTGATTCATCTCCTGGTGCTTATACTCCGGCCCGGCGTAGCGTTCAAAAATCGCCATCGCCCGCGGGATTTCCATCGGCGCACCGGTGTAATCCGGGATGGTCTGATTCAGCAGCACGGCGTTGGAGGGCACATCTTTACCGCGCACCAGCGGCGAGGTGAGGGTGCCCATGCCGTAGTCGCCGGAGTCCAGATAGGCTTTGAAGTACCAGCCCACGTCCGGGTCGCCGTAAGGGACAATCATCCCGCCCAGCGATCCCTCGTACATCACCTGGCGTTTTTTGCCGTTGTCGTTAAAGGTGACGGTGGAGATGATCGGCCCGACGCGGGAGTCGAGGCTCAGGTGGAAATCCCAGTTCTGCCAGTGGATCATATTGCCGGTAATGGTGTAGTTCTTGCCTTCCGGCTCCACAATCTCCAGCGGTTTGTGCACCACCGGTTCGCGGTCGCGGCCATCATAGGGGCGGGACTGCATCGGCACCGGTACGACAGCGCCTTCTTCAATTTTGACGATCTTCTTCTCGATCAGATCGACCACCGCCACCAGGTTCTCAATCGGGTGCGCCCAGTAGTTGCCGTCGCCGGTATCCAGGTAGCTCACCACCTTCAGCAGGCGATCTTCCTGCTTCAGACCATCCTTACCGTCAAAGTAGCCGACGGTCAGCGGGGTGGTCATCACCTTTGCCGGGTCGTTGATGCCGCGTTTTTTCAGCGCCTCGGCATACTCCGGGCTGCCGGTGACGATCTTCTGCACCGCCATAAAGTCATCCAGCAGCACCATGCCGTGGGCGTCTTTGATCGGCTCCCAGTGCAGGATTTTCTTCTCCTGCAGATCCACTAGCGCTTCAACGATAAATTTGCCGTCCAGCAGGGTGATATTGGCCTGACGCGGCGCATCTACCGCCGTGCCGTTCAGCACGAAATCCCACACTTTGGCTTTGTCCGGCTCGGCCAGCGCGATCTGCGTGAAGCGGGTATTCGGTTTAAAGTCCGGCGAGGCTTTCACAATCCCGACGGCCTCTTTGATCTCATCCGCGGAGAGGGCGTTCAGCGGGTGCGGGGTCTTCTCGACCTGGAAGGTCTGGTCAAGGCCGGACTGGAACACATCGTTAACAAAGGTATCGGCGATCCAGGCCTTATTGTCTTTCATGACCACCGGCGCCTGCAGGGTGAGCGGTTTACCGTTGACCATAGCGGTTGTGGCACCCGGCTTCACTTTGATAAAGGCCCCATCTTTGCTGATGGTGAACATCTGGGCATAGTCGTCCCATTTCACATCAGCGCCAAATTCGGTCAGGGTTTTATCCATTTCGACCATATGTGCTGCACCACCGTGCGCCAGCACCTGGCCGGAAAAGAGACAGGCAACGGCCAACGCCAGCACCGTTTTACGTGGAGAAAAAATGGAGGAGCTTCCCATGATTAACCTCTGTTGTATGTGTTGTTATCCACTCGGGACCGCTGTTCTGCGCGCGGTTTATTCATTGCCAACATAGCAATAACGCGTTAAGTACCGTTTGCCTGCATTTGCCAGATGTTTTGTCAGATGTGCCAGAAGCCGGGTAACGTGCGCGACGTTACCCGGATGGAGGGGGATCAGGCGTCAAAATCTCCGCGCTGACGGGAGACGAGGGTCAGGATCGAGTAGAGCGCCACCGGCTGCTGGTGCTGGTTGAAAATCTCAACCGCCCATTCCACCACGCCGGTCGGTTTCTCGTCCGCCGTGCGCTGTTTCTTCAGCGTCTTGCGCTTACAGGTCAGACGCACCTGGATGGTGTCGCCCGGCTTCACCGGCTCAATAAAGCGCAGGTTCTCCATACCGTAGTTGGCAATCACCGGCCCGACGCCCGCATCGACGAACAGACCCGCCGCAGCGGAGATCAGGAAGTAGCCGTGCACCACGCGTTCGCCGAAAATCGACTCCGCCGCGCCGATCTTGTCCATATGGGCGTAGAAATGATCCCCGCTCAGGCAGGCAAAGTTAACGATGTCGGTTTCGGTCAGGGTACGGCGCGGGGTCAGGAGGCTGTCGCCCGGCTGTAACTCCTCGAAGTATTTGCGGAACGGATGAACGCGATCCTCCTGCACCTGCGCGCCGCGTACCCACTGCTGGCTGATGGCGGCCAGCATGCTCGGGCTGCCCTGGATGGCGGTGCGTTGCAGGTAGTGTTTTACCGCCCGCAGGCCGCCCAGCTCCTCACCACCCCCGGCGCGGCCCGGGCCGCCGTGCACCAGCTGCGGCAGCGGGGAGCCGTGGCCGGTGGACTCTTTGGCCGACTCTTCGTTGAGGATCTGGATACGGCCGTGGGCGCGGGCGGCGTCGGCGATAAACTGACGCGCAAGGCGCAGATCGGCGGTGACCAGCGTCCCGGCGAGACTGCCTTCCCCGGCGCGGGCAAGGGCCATGGCGTGCTCGCGATCCTGATACGGCATCAGAGTGGCGACCGGGCCAAAGGCTTCGGTGGCATGGACGGCAGGGGTTTCATCCGGCTGCGGGCAGAACAGCAGCGTCGGCGGGAAGAAGGCCCCGGCAGCGTTCAGGTCGGCTTTCCCGCCCAGACGAATCTGGCAGCCCGCCGTGACTAAAGTATCCACTTTCTCCTGCACGTCAGCGCGCTGCTCGGCGTTGACCAGTGAGCCCATTTTGATCCCTTCCTGAGCCGGGTCGCCGACAGCCACTTTTTCCAGCCGGGCGATCAGCGCCTGGCTGACAGCCTCCACCTGCGCCTGCGGAACGATGATGCGGCGGATCGCGGTACATTTCTGCCCGGCTTTCGCGGTCATCTCCCGCACCACTTCGCGAATGAAAAGGGCAAACTCCGGCTGCTCCGGGGTGACGTCATCCCCCAGCACGCAGCAGTTCAGGGAGTCCGCTTCCATGGTGAAGGGAATTGATTTTGCCACGATGTTCGGATGGACGCGCAGCTTCTGGCCAGTGTCGGCGGAGCCGGTAAAGGTCACCACGTCCTGGCTGTCGAGCTGGTCGAGCAGATCCCCCGCGCCGCCGCAGATCAGGCTGATGGCGCCCTCCGGCACCAGGCCGCTGTCGACGATCGCTTTCACCATCGCCTGGGTCACCTGGGCGGTGGCGGTGGCCGGTTTAATAATGGCAGGCATCCCCGCCAGCCAGGTCGGGGCCAGCTTTTCCAGCATTCCCCAGCAGGGGAAGTTGAACGCATTGATGTGGACGGCCACGCCGGACTTCGAGGTCAGCACGTGGCGCGCGGCAAATCCGCCCTCTTTTGAAAGCGGGATCAGCTCATCTTCCGGCCACAGGGTATCGTCCGGCAGTTCGCGGCTGCCCAGGCTGGCGAAGGTAAAGAGGGTGCCGATCCCGCCCTCGATATCCACCCAGCTGTCGGCGCGGGTCGCCCCGGTCTGTGCCGACAGCGCATAAAAGGTCTCTTTCTGGCTCAGCAGATGTTTCGCCACCGCTTTCAGCATGGCGGCACGTTCGATAAAGGTCATGGCATGAAGCGCTTCGCCGCCTTTCTCAATGGCGTAGCGACGTGCGGCGGCCATATCCAGCCCTTCGCTGGTAACGGACCAGAGGGATTCACCGCTGATGGCGTGTTGAATGGTGCGCTCACGGCCCCGGCCTGACTGCCAGGTACCGGACAAGAAGCTGGCTAACTGCTGCATCTTTCTCTCCAGATGGTTCGTGATTTCACTATAAATAGTTCGTTTGTGAATCATAAAAAGCAAGTGACTTGTTAATGTTTTATTAACATTGTGATCTCGCTTAATCTTCTTAACTCCCGGAGGCCGCGTCGTATCTGGGGTGTGGAAATCTCTTGCGAGCCTCATCACAAAACGAATAAACGATTCTTGGGTTATCCATTAACCTTTGTGTAACTTTTATAAAACAAAGTGATTCATCATTGAATGATATTTAGCAGTTAAACGAATCAAAAGGGTGATGACGTGACGGAAGAACAACGCTTTGAGCAGCGCATCGCGCAAGAGACGGCCATCGAGCCGCAGGACTGGATGCCTGACGCGTACCGTAAAACGCTGATCCGCCAGATTGGTCAGCATGCGCACTCCGAAATTGTCGGCATGCTGCCGGAAGGGAACTGGATCACCCGCGCCCCGACGCTGCGCCGTAAGGCCATCCTGCTGGCGAAAGTGCAGGACGAGGCGGGGCACGGGCTCTACCTCTACAGCGCGGCGGAAACGCTGGGCTGCGCCCGGGAAGATATCTACCAGAAGATGCTCGACGGCAAGATGAAATACTCCTCCATCTTCAACTACCCGACCCTGAGCTGGGCGGATATCGGCGTGATCGGCTGGCTGGTGGATGGCGCGGCCATCGTTAACCAGGTGGCGCTGTGCCGGACCTCCTACGGCCCCTATGCCCGGGCGATGGTGAAAATCTGTAAAGAAGAGAGCTTCCACCAGCGTCAGGGCTTTGAGGCCTGCATGGCCCTGGCCCAGGGTAGCGAAGCCCAGCGCCAGATGTTGCAGGACGCCATCAACCGCTTCTGGTGGCCAGCGCTGATGATGTTTGGCCCGAACGACGACAACTCACCGAACAGCGCCCGCAGCCTGGCCTGGAAGATCAAACGTTTTGGCAATGACGAGCTGCGTCAGCGCTTTGTCGACAACACCGTGCCGCAGGTGGAAATGCTCGGCATGACTGTGCCGGATGCGGATCTACAGTTCGATGCCGAAAGCGGTCACTACCGTTTTGGCGAGATCGACTGGCAGGAGTTTGACGAGGTGATTAACGGGCGCGGCGTCTGCAATCACGAACGTCTGGCCGCCAAGCGTAAAGCCTGGGAAGAGGGAACGTGGGTGCGCGAAGCCGCACTGGCGCACGCCGAAAAACAACACGCCCGCAAGGTCGCATAAGGGGAATCAAGATGAGCAAAACATACTGGCCGTTGTACGAAGTCTTTGTCCGCAGCAAGCAGGGATTATCCCACCGTCACGTGGGCAGCCTGCATGCCGCCGATGACCGTATGGCGCTGGAAAACGCGCGCGACGCCTACACCCGCCGTAATGAAGGCTGTTCCATCTGGGTGGTGAAGGCGAGCGAAATCGTCGCCTCCCAGCCAGAAGAGCGCGGTGAGTTTTTCGACCCGGCGGAGAGCAAGGTCTACCGCCATCCGACCTTCTACACCATCCCTGATGGCATCGAGCACATGTGAGGCCACGGATGAAAACGTTAACGCAATATGCTCTGCGCCTAGGTGATAACGGGCTGGTGCTCTCCCAGCGTCTGGGAGCGTGGTGTGGTCACGCCCCGGAGCTGGAGATTGACCTCGCGCTGGCCAATATCGGCCTCGACCTGCTGGGCCAGGCGCGCAACTTCTTAACCTACGCCGCCGAGCTGGAAGGCGAGGGCGACGAAGACACGCTGGCCTTTCAGCGCGACGAGCGCCAGTTCAGCAACCTTCTGCTGGTGGAGCAGCCCAACGGCAACTTCGCCGACACCATCGCCCGTCAGTACTTTATCGACGCCTGGCACGTGGCGCTCTTTACCCGTCTGACCCAGAGCCGCGACGGTCAGCTTGCCGCCATCGCCGCGAAATCCATCAAAGAAGCCCGCTACCACCTGCGCTTCAGCCGCGGCTGGCTGGAACGCCTGGGCAACGGCACGGAGATCTCTGCGCAAAAAATGCAGCAGGCGGTCAATGACCTGTGGCGTTTCACCGCCGAGCTGTTCGAGGCGGACGAGATTGACCTGACGTTGGCTGCCGAAGGTATCGCCGTCGATCCGCGCAGCCTGCGCGACGCGTGGGAAGCGGAAGTCTTCTCTGGGCTGAACGAGGCGACGCTGAGCGTGCCGGGCGAGTCCGCCTACCGCACCGGTGGCCGTAAAGGGCTGCACACCGAACATCTGGGTCCGATGCTGGCAGAGATGCAATATCTGCAGCGCGTCTATCCCGGCCAGCAGTGGTAATCCAGGAGAGCGCCATGCAACACGCCGTCCAACTCACCCCCGCCGCCGTCCCGCAGATCTGGTCTCTGTTAAGCCAGATCCCGGACCCGGAGATCCCGGTACTGACCATCACCGACTTAGGGATGGTGCGCAGCGTGACGCCGCAGGATGAGGGCTGGGCCATCGGTTTTACGCCGACCTATTCCGGCTGTCCGGCCACCGATCATCTGATGGGGGCGATCCGCGACACCCTGACCGCCCACGGCTACGGACCGGTGCAGATCACCCTTCAGCTCGACCCGGCGTGGACCACCGACTGGATGACCCCGGACGCCCGGGAGCGTCTGCGCCAGTACGGCATCAGCCCACCGGCCGGGCACAGCTGCCATGCGCATCTGCCGGCTGAAGTGACCTGTCCGCGCTGCGCCAGTACCCGCACCACGCTGATCAGTGAATTTGGTTCCACGGCCTGCAAAGCGCTCTGGCGCTGCGACAGCTGCCGCGAACCCTTCGACTATTTCAAATGTATCTGAGGTCGCCATGACAACGTTTCATTCCTTAACGGTGGCAAAAGTGGAACCCGAAACCCGCGATGCGGTGACCATTACCTTCGCGGTTCCCCAGCCTTTGCAGGAAGCGTATCGCTTCCGTCCGGGCCAGCATCTGACCCTGAAAGCCCATTTAGCGGGCGAAGAGCTGCGCCGCTGCTACTCCATCTGCCGCAGCGTTCAGCCGGGCGAAATCAGCGTGGCGGTAAAAGCCATCGACGGCGGGCGCTTCTCGCGCTATGCCCGGGATGAGATCAAGCAGGGGATGGCGCTCGAAGTGATGGTGCCGCAGGGGCATTTTGGCTATCAGCCGCTGGCAGAGCGGGAAGGCTGCTATCTGGCGATTGCCGCCGGTTCCGGCATCACCCCGATGCTGGCGATCATCTCCAGCACTCTGAAAACCGAACCGAAAAGCCAGTTCACCCTCATCTACGGCAACCGCAGCAGCCAGAGCATGATGTTCCGCCAGGCGCTGGCCGATCTGAAAGACAGCTATCCGACCCGCCTGCAGGTGGTCAACATCTTCAGCCAGGAGACGCTGGACAGCGAGCTACTGCACGGGCGCATCGACGGCGAAAAACTGCAGGCGCTGGCGAAGCACTTAATTGACTTCAGCCAGTTTGATGAAGCCTTTATCTGCGGCCCGGCGGCGATGATGGACCAGGCGGAACAGACCCTTAAGGCGCTGGGGATGCCGGAGAAATCGCTGCATCTTGAGCGCTTCAACACGCCGGGCACAACCATTAAACGCACCCATTCGGTACAGACCGGGGGGCAAAAGGTGACGGTGCGCCAGGACGGGCGCGACCGCGAGATCACCCTCACCGCCGAAGACGAAAGCATTCTGGATGCCGCGCTGCGCCAGGGGGCGGACCTGCCTTACGCCTGTAAAGGCGGGGTCTGCGCCACCTGCAAATGCAAAGTGGTGCGCGGCAAGGTGGATATGGTGACCAACTACAGTCTGGAGCCGGATGAACTGGCGGCAGGCTACGTGCTGAGCTGCCAGGCCCTGCCGCTGACCGGCGACGTGGTGGTGGACTTTGATGCGAAGGGGATGGCATGAGCGACCTGATTGTCACCCGTCACGGTCGGGTATTGCTCCTGACCCTTAACCGCCCGGCGGCCCGTAACGCCCTGAACAATGGCCTGCTGAGCGAGCTGGCAACCGCCCTGGAAGCTGCCGCCGTAGACAGCGAGATTTCGGTGTGCGTGATTACCGGCAACGCACGCTTCTTTGCCGCCGGGGCCGATCTGAACGAGATGGCGGAAAAAGATCTGGCCGCCACCCTCAACGACATTCGCCCGCAGCTGTGGGCGCGCATCAACGCCTTCAGTAAGCCGCTTATTGCCGCCGTCAATGGCTACGCCCTGGGCGCAGGGTGCGAGCTGGCGCTGCTCTGCGATGTGGCGATTGCCGGGGAAAACGCCCGCTTCGGCCTGCCGGAAATCAACTTAGGCATTATGCCGGGCGCGGGCGGCACGCAACGGCTGATCCGCAGCGTCGGCAAATCCCTTGCCAGCAAAATGGTGCTGACCGGGGAAAGTATCACCGCCCGTCAGGCGCTGGCGGCCGGGGTGGTAAGCGATGTACATCCCGAAGACCTGACCCTCGAATATGCTCTCAAGCAGGCGGCGCTGATGGCGCGCCACTCCCCGCTGGCGTTGCAGGCGGCGAAGCAGGCGCTACGCCAGTCCCAGGAGGTGGCCCTCACCGCCGGGCTGGCCCAGGAGCGTCAGCTCTTCACCCTGCTGGCGGCCACCGAGGATCGCCGGGAAGGGATCGACGCCTTCCTGCAAAAACGCACCCCTGAATTTAAAGGACGCTAACCATGGATTTTATTCTGAGTCACGTTGAGCAGGGGGTCATGACCCTAACCCTGAACCGCCCGGAGCGGCTCAACAGCTTCAATGAGGAGATGCACCAGCAGCTGGCGGCGTGCCTGACCCAGGCCGAGCGCGACGAGAGCGTGCGTTGTCTGCTGATTACCGGCGCCGGACGCGGTTTTTGTGCCGGGCAGGATCTTAACGACCGTAACGTCGACCCGAACAGCCCGGCGCCGGATCTCGGCATGTCGGTGGAGAAATTTTACAACCCGCTGGTACGCCGTCTGGCAAAACTGCCCAAGCCGGTGATCTGCGCGGTGAACGGCGTGGCCGCCGGAGCGGGGGCGACCCTGGCGCTGGGCTGCGATATCGTTATCGCCGCCCGTTCGGTGAACTTTGTGATGGCCTTCAGCAAGCTCGGTCTGGTGCCGGATTCCGGCGGTACCTGGCTGCTGCCGCGTCTGACCGGGCGCGCCCGGGCGATGGGCCTGGCCCTGCTGGGGGAGAAGATCAGCGCTGAGCAGGCACACGCCTGGGGGATGATCTGGCAGGTCGTGGATGATGCCGAACTGACCGACACCGCCCGTCAGCTGGCCGTGCATCTCGCCTCCCAGCCGACCTTTGGCCTGGGGTTGATTAAGCAGGCGATCAATGCCGCCGAAACCAATACCCTGGACGCGCAGCTGGATCTGGAGCGCGACTATCAGCGTCTGGCCGGGCGCAGCGCCGACTACCGGGAAGGGGTCAGCGCCTTCCTCAACAAACGCGCGCCGCAGTTTACGGGGAAATAAGATGACGACAATTCATACCGTGGCGGTGATTGGCAGCGGCATCATGGGAGCCGGGATCGCCGAAGTGGCGGCGAGCAACGGCCACCCGGTGCTGATCTATGACATCAACGCTGAGGCCATCTCCCGCGCCATTGACGCCATTCGCAGCCGTCTCGAATCCCGCGTGGCGCGCGGCAAGCTCGCCCCGCATGACGCCGAACAGACGCTCCAGCGCCTGGTGCCCGTTACCGACATCCACGCGCTGGCGAAGGCTGATCTGGTGATTGAAGCCGCCTCTGAGCAGATGGCCGTTAAAAAGGCGCTCTTCGCCCAGCTGGCGGAGATCTGCCCGGCTAACACGCTTTTAACCAGCAACACATCCTCAATTTCTATTACCGCCATTGCCGCCGACCTGCGCCATCCTGAGCGCGTGGCGGGGCTGCACTTCTTTAACCCGGCCCCGGTGATGAAGCTGGTGGAAGTGGTAAGCGGCCTGGCGACCTCCGGGGAAGTGGTCGAACAGCTGAGCGAACTGGCGACGCGCTGGGGCAAACAGCCGGTGCGCTGCCAGTCAACGCCGGGCTTTATCGTTAACCGCGTGGCGCGTCCGTACTATGCCGAAGCCTGGCGGGCGCTGGAAGAGCAGGTTGCCGCCCCGGAAGTCATCGACGCGGCGCTGCGCGAAGGCGCAGGCTTCCCGATGGGGCCGCTGGAGCTGACCGATATGATCGGCCAGGACGTCAACTTCGCCGTGACCTGCTCAGTATTTAACGCCTTCTGGCAGGAGCGACGTTTCCTGCCGTCACTGGTGCAGCAGGAGCTGGTGCTGGGTGGGCGTCTCGGCAAGAAGAGCGGGCAGGGCGTTTACAACTGGCGTAACGAAAAGCCAGCGGTGAGCTGGCTGGCAGAGGTGAACGATAGTTACAGTGTCACGCATCAGCAGAAAAAAAGTGACGGTGTCACTGAAATTGACGGCGTACTGCTGATCGAAACCCGGGGTGAGACCGCCCAGGCGCTGGCGAACCGCTACGCACAGCCGGTGGTGGTGTTCGACAGACAGGAGAGCGATGTGGCGGTGATTGCCGCCGCGGCCAGCAACCCGACAGCCGCGACACGGAAAGCGGTGCGCTACTTCCAACAGCAGGGCAAGCGCGTGCTGCAGGTGGCGGATTATCCCGGCCTGCTGATCTGGCGCACGGTGGCGATGATTATCAACGAAGCCCTCGACGCCCTGCAAAAAGGGGTCGCCAGTGAAGAGGATATCGATACCGCCATGCGCCTCGGGGTGAACTACCCGCGCGGCCCGCTGGCCTGGGGAGAACAGCTTGGCTGGCAGCGTCTGCTGTGCCTGCTGGAAAACCTGCAACGCCATTACGGCGAAGAGCGTTACCGTCCTTCATCCCTGCTGCGCCAGCGCGCGCTTCTGGAGAGTAGCTATGAGTCATAACGCCTGGCGCAACGCCCGCGCCATGTATGAAAACGATGCCTGCGCCCAGGCTTATGGCATCGACATTATTGAGATGGATGACGGCGTCGCCGTGTTGACCATGACCGTCACGCCGCAGATGCTCAACGGCCACAAGAGCTGTCACGGCGGACAGCTGTTTACCCTCGCCGATACCGCTTTCGCCTACGCCTGCAACAGCCAGGGGCTGGCGGCGGTGGCCTCGGGCTGCACCATTGATTTTGTCCGTCCGGCGTTTGCCCACGATAAGCTCACCGCCACGGCGCAGGTGCGCCATCAGGGGAAACAGACCGGCGTATACGACATTGAAATCGTTAATCAACAACAGAAAACGGTTGCCCTGTTCCGTGGGAAATCCCACCGCATCGGCGGCACTGTGACAGGAGAAGCATGATGCGTGACGCCTTTATCTGTGACGGGATCAGAACCCCAATCGGTCGCTATGCCGGTGCGCTGTCCGGTGTGCGCGCGGACGACCTGGGCGCCATCCCGCTGCGCGAACTGCTGGCGCGTAACCCGGGTCTGGATGCGGAGCGCATCGACGATGTGATCTTTGGCTGCGCGAACCAGGCGGGGGAAGACAACCGTAACGTGGCGCGAATGTCCCTGCTGTTAGCCGGGCTGCCGCAGACCGTCTCCGGCACTACCCTGAACCGCCTTTGCGGCTCCGGTCTGGATGCGCTGGGCTTTGCTGCCCGCGCGATTCGCGCCGGTGATGGCGACCTGATGATTGCCGGGGGTGTGGAGTCGATGTCCCGCGCGCCTTTCGTGATGGGCAAAGCGACCAGCGCCTTCCAGCGGCAGAATGAAATTTTCGATACCACTATCGGCTGGCGTTTTGTGAACCCGCTCATGGCGCAGCAATTTGGTTCTGACAGCATGCCGGAAACGGCAGAGAATGTAGCGGAATTGTTAAAGATTTCCCGTGAGGATCAGGACGCCTTCGCCCTGCGCAGCCAGCAGCGTACCGCTCAGGCCCAGGCTAACGGTATTCTGGCGCAGGAGATCGTGCCGGTCGTCATTAAAGGCAAAAAAGGGGAGGTCACCGAAGTGGTGCATGACGAGCATCTGCGCCCGGACACCACCCTCGAAATGCTGGCCGGGCTGAAAGCCCCTTTCCGGGCGGGCGGTGTGGTTACCGCCGGTAACGCTTCCGGCGTGAACGATGGCGCTGCGGCGCTGATTGTCGCCAGCGAGAAGATGGCGGCAGCCCAGGGCCTGATCCCGCGTACCCGCATCGTGGCGATGGCGACCGCTGGCGTTGAGCCGCGTCTGATGGGGCTGGGCCCGGTGCCTGCCACCCGTCGGGTGCTGGAGCGCGCCGGGCTGAGCATCAACGACATGGACGTTATCGAGCTGAACGAAGCCTTCGCCTCCCAGGCGCTGGGGGTGCTGCGTGAGCTGGGGCTGCCGGATGATGCGCCGCACGTTAACCCCAACGGCGGGGCAATTGCCTTAGGCCATCCGCTGGGTATGAGCGGGGCCCGCCTGGCGCTGGCCGCCAGCAACGAGCTGCATCGTCGTAAAGGGCGCTATGCGCTCTGTACGATGTGCATTGGTGTCGGTCAGGGCATTGCCATGATCCTTGAGCGTGTCTGAACAATTATAAAAAGCGAGTACCCTACGATGACTACGACAATGATAAATACAGCGACAACCGCAACGTCAACTGCAACCACGACGGCAACGCATCTTGACCCCATCGAAACTGCCTCCCTTGATGAGCTGCAGGCCCTGCAAACCGAGCGTATGAAGTGGACGTTAGAACACGCTTATAACAACGTCCCCATGTACAAACGCAAGTTTGATGCGGCGGGCGTGCATCCTGACGATTTCAAAGAGTTAGCGGATATCCGCAAGTTCCCGTGCACCACCAAGCAGGATCTGCGTGACAACTATCCGTTTGATACCTTTGCGGTGCCGATGGAACAGGTGGTGCGTATTCACGCCTCTTCGGGCACCACCGGTAAACCCACCGTGGTCGGCTACACGCAGAACGACATTGATAACTGGGCCAACATCGTGGCCCGCTCGCTGCGCGCCGCGGGGGGCAGCGCGAAGGACAAAATTCATGTCGCCTACGGCTATGGCCTGTTCACTGGCGGGCTGGGCGCCCACTACGGCGCCGAGCGTTTAGGCGCCACGGTGATCCCGATGTCCGGCGGCCAGACCGAAAAACAGGCCCAGCTGATCCGCGATTTTCAGCCAGACATGATCATGGTGACGCCTTCTTACTGCCTCAACCTGATCGAAGAGCTTGAGCGCCAGATGGGGGGTGATGCCAGCCAGTGCTCCCTGCGCGTGGGCGTTTTTGGCGCTGAGCCCTGGACCCTGGCGATGCGCCGGGAAATTGAAAAACGCCTCGGTATTACCGCTCTGGATATCTATGGGCTCTCCGAAGTGATGGGGCCGGGGGTGGCGATGGAGTGCATCGAAACCGCCGACGGACCGACCATCTGGGAAGATCACTTCTACCCGGAGATCGTCAACCCGAACGACGGCACGCCGCTGGCCGATGGTGAGCAGGGGGAACTGCTCTTCACCACCCTCACCAAAGAGGCGCTGCCGGTGATCCGCTACCGCACCCGCGACCTGACCCGCCTGCTGCCGGGCACCGCCCGCACCATGCGCCGCATGGACAGGATCAGCGGCCGCAGCGACGATATGCTGATTATCCGCGGCGTCAACGTCTTCCCGTCCCAGCTGGAAGAGGAGATCGTCAAGTTTGAGCACCTGTCGCCGCACTACCAGCTGGAGGTGAACCGTCGGGGCCATCTTGATTCACTTTCGGTGAAGGTGGAGCTGAAAGAGAGCAGCCTGTCGCTGACCCACGAACAGCGCTGCAACGTCTGCCACCAGCTGCGCCACCGCATTAAGTCGATGGTGGGGATCTCTACCGACGTGACGATCGTCAACTGCGGTAGCATTCCGCGTTCCGAAGGCAAAGCCTGCCGCGTCTTCGATCTGCGTAAGGCCGCAGCCAACAGCTAAGGCCGTCCGCGACCCTCTGCGTATTAGGGAGGGTCGCGCTTTTAGCGCTATGCTATGATTCATCCGCGAAAATAATCACAACAGAATGAATCACATGAGTAAACTCGACGCCTTTATCCAGCACGCTGTCAGCTCCGTTCCCGTCAGCGGCACCTCGCTGATCTCCTCCCTGTACGGTGATGCCCTGTCCCATCGCGGCGGTGAAGTCTGGCTGGGAAGCCTGGCGGCCCTGCTGGAGGGGATGGGATTCGGCGAGCGCTTCGTGCGTACCGCGCTGTTCCGTCTTAATAAAGAGGGCTGGCTGGATGTGGTTCGCATCGGCAGACGCAGCTTCTACCGCCTGAGCGACAAAGGATTGCGTTTAACCCGCCGGGCCGAAACCAAAATTTATCGCGCAGAGCTACCGGCCTGGGACGGCAAATGGCTGCTGCTGCTCTCTGAAGGAATGGACAAAACCACGCTGGCGGATGTGAAAAAGCAGCTGATCTGGCAGGGCTTCGGCACCCTGGCGCCGAGCCTGATGGCCTCGCCGTCGCAACAGCTGGCAGACGTACAGACCCTGTTGCATGAAGCGGGCGTGGCGGAAAACGTCATCTGCTTTGAGGCGCATTCGCCGCTGGCGCTTTCCCGCGCCGCGCTGCGCGCCCGGGTGGAGGAGTGCTGGCAGCTCAGCGAGCAGAACCTGATGTATGAAACCTTTATCGACTCGTTCCGGCCCCTGCTGCCCCTGCTGCGGGAGGCCACGCCGGAGGAGCTGACGCCGGCGCGCTGTTTCCATATCCAGCTCTTGCTGATCCATTTTTATCGCCGGGTGGTGCTTAAGGATCCGCTCCTGCCGGAAGAGTTACTCCCGTCGCACTGGGCAGGCCAGACGGCCCGCCAGCTGTGCATTAACATTTATCAGCGCGTCGCGCCGGGTGCGCTGGCGTTTGTCAGTGAGAAAGGGGAGACCTCGGTCGGCGAACTGCCGTCGCCGGGCTCCTCCTACTGGCAGCGCTTCGGCGGCCTGACGCCCGCGTAACGGAGGTTATGTGCCTGTATATCAAATTGATGGTCTGACACCGGTTGTTCCTGAGGAGAGTTATGTCCACCCGACAGCGGTCCTGATTGGCGACGTGATCCTCGGTAAGGGCGTCTATGTGGGCCCCAACGCCAGCCTGCGTGGGGATTTTGGCCGTATCGTGGTGAAAGACGGGGCCAATATTCAGGATAACTGCATCATGCATGGCTTCCCCGAGCAGGACACGGTGGTGGAAGAAGAGGGACATATCGGGCACGGCGCCATTCTGCACGGCTGCGTGATCCGCCGCAATGCGCTGGTGGGGATGAATGCGGTGATCATGGATGGCGCCGTGATCGGCGAGAACAGCATCGTCGGCGCGGCGGCATTTGTGAAAGCGAAAGCGGAAATGCCTGCCGACCATCTGATTATCGGCAGCCCGGCGAAAGCGATCCGCGTGTTGAGCGAGCAGGAGATGGCGTGGAAAAAGCAGGGCACCCGCGAGTACCAGACGCTGGTGGAGCGCTGCAAACAGACGATGCATCAGGTGGAGCCGTTACACGAGGTGGAACCGGATCGCAAGCGGCTGGTGTTTGAAGAGAATCTGCGGCCCAAGTCGGCCCGCTGAGCGGCAAACCCCTTAATCCTGCGTGAGGCCATCTTTGTGTAGATTGAAGGATGTTAAGGATTAATTTAGTGGCACCCTAAAAGCCCCGGCACGCTGTCGCTGGGGCTTTGTTTCTGCGTTTTTATTTTACCTGTCGCTGTTGGCATCCCCAATACGACCTATTAATGCGCAGCCAGTTCGTAAAAGAATGCCGGGTTCGCCTTAATCGTGGCCAGCACTTTTGCTGCCAGGCCGGTGGGGTTACGTCTTCTGGATTCCCAGCTTTTGATGGTATCCACGCTGGTGCCCAGCGCTTTTGCCATTTCTGCCTGGGAGACGTTGAGCTGCTCTCTGATCGCTTTGACATCGGCAATCTCATAGCGGGTAACTCGGGAAGGGGCTTTGGTCCCGTTTTTGATGTCGACCGCCTCTTCCAGGGACGTTTTGAGTTCGTCAAAAAAATGCATTTCACACCTCGTTTTTCAGTAAGGTTGTCAGTTTTTTTAGTTCAACCTTTTCCGCATCAGTGAGATTCTCTTTGGCGCTTTTCGGATAAGCGAGCACCAGCCAGATAATCTCCCGTGTTGCCAGAAGGTAAATTACCCTGGCGCTGCTGCTTTTACCCTGGCCACCCGTGGCCATCCTGACTTTTCGCAGCCCGCCGGTATTCTGAATAACATCACCTTTGTCCGGAAAGGCAATGAGCTCTCTTTGTAACGTCAGGAGTTCATCATCAGTCGCGATCTGTTTGATTTGCCGCGTAAACAGTGACGTCTCGATAAATTCTATCGCATGGCACACGATTCTCTCTCCATGTAAGGTACCATGTACACCTTAAGGTGTACATAGTACAGATCCAGAATTATTTTGCTGCCAGAGAACGCGTGAACTGAAATGCGCGCTGGCACTGGTCGGCATTGTAAGGAGCATGGCGAGAGTGTGCTGAAACGCGTGCTGACGCTACGAGGCGTCTCGTAAAATTGCAGGGTTTATCAGAAGGTAAACCCTCTAAGAGGAGAGGGTTATCAGGAAATTTATGCTTTACTTCCCGGCGGACGACGCCTCGACAGACTCTTCACGCCGGTTTTTGCCCACCGTTTCTCGCGCGTTATTCTCAATGCGATACTCAATGGTCACTCGTTCAACGCTGGTCGGCGTGACGGTAATCTCCTTTACCCTGGTCCCCGAGTCGGGCGGCAGGGTCATGATCGTCTCGCCTTCAGCAAGCCGTTTTCCGCTCTGCTTCACCTGCCACGTCAGGCGGCAATCCTCGCAGGCTGACCAGGTATCGTTGATCGCCCACAGGCGGACCGTCGCCTCGCGTCCCTGACGCCAGACGTCGGTTACGGGTTCGATGGAGGGGAGGATCGGCTGGTAGGCGCGCTTCAGGGCGTAGTAACCCGCCTTCGGTTTGCGCAGGTAATCCACCACCCCCCAGTTAATCGAGGGCCAGGTTTCGACAAACATAAAGTGGAAGAGGGCCGTCACCGGCTGATAGCGCTGTCGGCGATAGCTCTCCGCCGCCGTCGCCACCAGCTGCGCCTGATACGCCTGGGTATTGGCAATCATCTCCTGGATAGTATTGCCCCGGGGAATATTGGCGAATTTAAAGGTCTGGAAGGGCTGGAAGTTATGGTACTTCCAGTGCGTCCAGCCGGGATCGTCCGCCGCCGTACTCTTCGGCCACATCAGGCTCTCAGGGATGAAGGTTTTCAGGGTGGAGAGCCTCGGCAGCGCCTGGGCGCCAAACTCGGTGATAATCCCGGTTTTGGCGGGCGCCAGCAGATCGCGTATCGTGCCGAAGTACCAGCCCGCCCAGTAGTGCTCCTCCACGGCGGAAAAACGGTGCACGATGCGGGAGCTATCTTCCGCGAGCGTGTCGCCCACCCGTTTCGTCAGGGACTGGTTTAAGCTTTTGTTCCAGTCCGGGAAGCGTTTTTCCATCCACGGTGAGTTCCAGGGCGGCTCGTTGTGCCCGCCCCAGACGATGATGGCCGGCGAGTTACCGAACTGCTCAACCATCTGACGGGTCTGGCGAACCGCATTATCGGCAAAGGCGACGCTGTCATCATAGCCCCACTGCAGGGGCACATCCTGCCAGATCATCAGCCCCATCTCATCCGCTACATCATAGAGCGCGCGGCCTGCCACATGCCCGTGGACGCGAATGGCGTTGGCGTTCATCGCCTCCACCAGTTCGAAATCCCGGCGGTATTTTGCCCGCGTCATGGTGCCGAGCCAGGGGGAGCCAATATAGTTACTGCCCTTGATGAACAGCCGACGGTCGTTGATGAGCCAGCCTTTATTGTCCGGCTGCTCCTCCAGCTTGCGTAACCCGGTTCGGGTGAGGGCGGTATCCATCAGCCCCTGGTCATCCCGCAGCGAGGCTCGCACCCGGTAGAGGTTCGGCTTGCCGACGCCCACCGGCCACCAGAGCCTGGCGGAGCGCATTGGTAGCGAGACGTTCAGGGTGCCGGCGGTGCTGTTGAGCGTGACCGGGAAGTCCTGCTGAAAGTCCGGGCCGCTGAAATTGTCCGGCGCGGCGGAGAGGCGCAGGGTGGCGTGCCCATCCGCCAGCGCCCGGTAGCGAATCTCGGCGCGCAAGATGGGGTTTTGCAGCCCCTCGCGCCAGTCCGGGCGCAGGATCACCTCGTCAATCGTCACGCCGCGGCTCAGGTGCAGCTTCACCGGCGCCCAGATGCCGCCGGAGTTGGCATCCTGACCGTGCTCGGACCAGGCGCCGCCGGGGCGGGTGTCGTGCTGGTTAAGCACCCCTTTGACCAGGGTTTTGTGCAGCGGCCAGATGGTTTTCGGATCTTCGAACGGGCTCTCCACCCGAACGGCGAGCCGGTTATGGCGGCGCAGGGCGTCGCTTATATCCACCGGGAAGCGCTGGAAATAGCCTTCGTGGCGGGCAAGCGCCTTGCCGTTGAGCGTCACGTCGGCGAAATAATCCACGCCGTCAAACACCAGGGTAGCCATGGTATCCGGCGCGCGCTCCGGCAGGGTAAATTCGTGACGGTACCAGAGCGCGCCCTGATGATCGTATCCGGCGCTGTACCAGTTGGCGGGCACCTGGAGCGTGCGCCAGCTGCTGTCAGGGGCGCTGGCCCCGTTAAAAGTGTTGTCGTTGGCATCATGCACGCGCCACTGCCCGGCCAGCGACCAGGTGACCGGCACAGGCGCCGCTTGCGCCAGCGGAAGCCAGACGACCAGCGGCAGAATAAGTTTAGGGATCATGATTTATCTCCTGCGCCCGGTGGTGCAGCCAGGCGGCACCGCGTCCGGCCTCGTTGAAGAGCTCGCCGCGCAGCGCCTTAAGCCCGGCCGGGTCCAGCGTTGTCGCCTGGCTCTCTAACTGCTGGAGCCGCTCTGCCAGTCCGGTAAAGCCGAGGGTGGCGGCTTCGCCGCGAAGCCGGTGCGCCGCCCGGCCCAGAGCCTCGCGGTCGTCACTGTCGATCGCCCGGGCTATTGTTGCTACCGCCTCGTCGAGCCCCTCGCCGAACAGATCCAGCAGCTCCTGTACCAGAGCGGGATCGTCCGCGCACTGTTTTAATAGCCGGGCTTCGTCCGGCAGCCCTTTATCACTCTGCGGGTTATGACTCTCCGGGCCGACGCGCGCAATCTCTTGCTGCAACGCCTCCTGGCTCACCGGCTTGGCAATATAGCCGTCGAACCCCATCGCCAGGCAGCGTTCTTTATCTCCCTGCATGGCGTGGGCGGTCATGGCGATGGCGGGCTGGTGGGCGCCCCCCCTGTCCTGCGTCTCTTCCCGCAGCAGGCGGATAGCGGTTTCGCCGTCCATCTCCGGCATTTGCAGGTCGATCAGCAGAATGTCCCAGGCGTGTTCCCGCCAGCGCTCCAGCGCCTCGCGCCCGTTATTGACCACTTCGCACCGGTGGCCGAGCCGCTCCAGCAGGCGCCGGGCGACTTTCTGGTTCACCAGATTATCCTCGGCCAGCAGAATGCGCAGCCCGGCCTGCGGCACGGCGGGCGCCGCTACGGGGGCCGGGGTCAGGACTGGGGCAGGTTCAAGCACGCTGGCAATCACCTGATGCAGCTCGCGCTGGGCAATGGGCTTATGCAGATAGTGGGCAATGCCGATGCGCTTAAGCATGTTGGCGTCAAAATGGCGGCTCATGGAGCTGAGCATAATGATATGGCTTTGCTCGGTCTGGGGCAGCACGGAGAGTTCGAGCGCCAGCGAAACGCCGTCCATATCCGGCATTTGCGCGTCCAGCAGGATCAGCGCCCAGCGCCTCTCTTCGGCTGCGCGCCGCAGCGCCTCGGCGGCGTTATTAACGCAGGTTGGCGCCAGCCCCATCTGGTGAAGCATGGTATCAAGCAGGCGCAGGTTGGTGCTGTTGTCATCCACCACCAGCACCCGTTCGCCATTGAAGCGCCCCACAGGCGCGGCGGCCTGCTGGCTCTCCAGCGGCAGGGTGAAAGCAAATTCGCTCCCCACGCCGGGCTGGCTCTCAACCGTCAGCTCCCCACCCATCAGGCTCACCAGCCGGGCCGAGATGGTCAGCCCCAGTCCGGTGCCGCCGTAACGGCGGGTGGTGGAGCTGTCGGCCTGGCTGAAGGCCTCGAAGATCGCTTTTTGCTTATCCGTCGGAATGCCGATGCCGCTGTCGCGGATGCGAAAACGCCACCGACCTTCATCGTCAGCGGGCGCTATCGCCAGCAGCACTTCACCCTGGTGGGTAAACTTAAGGGCGTTGCCCAGCAGGTTGGTAAGGATCTGGCGCAGCCGGGGACCGTCCGCTACCAGCACCTCCGGCAGCTCGGGGGCAATATCCACCAGCAGCTCAATGCCTTTTTCGCTGGCGGCGGGCATGTGGGGGCGGATCAGCGACTGAATAAAGGGGCGGATCTCCAGCGGCTCCGCATCCACCGACATCTTGCCCGACTCGATGCGGGAGAAGTCGAGAATGTCATTGATAATATGCAGTAGCGACTGGGCCGAACTCATGACCAGCGAAAGATACTCCCGCTGCTCCGGGTTAAGAGGGGTGTCCAGACAGAGCTGGGTCATGCCCAGAATGCCGTTCATCGGGGTGCGAATTTCGTGGCTCATGTTGGCGAGGAAGGCGCTCTTCGCCTCGTTAGCCTCCCGGGCCACCTTCGCCGCCTCTATGGCCAGCAGTTCCGCCTCTTTACGACGGGTAATATCCTGCAGGGTGCCGATCACCCGCTCGGCCTGCTGCTGCATGTTGAGAGTCACCACCTGGCCCGAAATCAACATCCAGCGCCAGCCCCGGGCGGCGTGCTGGACGCGAATTTCGCATTCGAATACCGGCATATGCGCCTGGCGAGAGGCGATCATCGCCTGGCGCAGGGTGGCGCGATCCTCCTCGTGCACCAGGTTAAGCAAAAAGCGCAGCGGATAGAGCAACTGCGTGCGCGACTCGCCCACCATCGCCAGCAGGGTATCGTTCACCTGCAGGCTGTCGTGGGAGACCTGCCAGTCCCAGATGCCGATCTGGATCGACTCCGCGGTAAGTAAAAAATCGTCGTGCAGCTGGTGGCGCGAGCGCTGGGCCTCATCCAGCTCGGTGATGTCCGTATGCAGGCTGATAATGCCGCCGTCCGCCAGCCGCTGATGCTGGACGTAGAGCCGCCGCTGACCCGACTGCCGCACTTCGCGATGACTCGGCTGACGGCAGTTGCGGATAATCGCTTCGCGCAGGGTCTGGCGGCGGCCAGGATCGATGTTATAGCCCGCATCGATAAATTTTTCCGCCAGGCTCTCCAGGGTGGCGCCGACGGCCAGCCAGGGGGTGATGACCGGGTAAAAGCGCGTCACCGGGTCGTTCCAGGCCAGCAGGCGCTCCGCCGGATCGTAGATCATTACCCCCATGGGCAGCGCGTTAAGATCGAAACAGGATCGCTCTTGCATGGTTATTCCCCTCCCGCCTGATAGTGCAGCTCCGCCTGGCGACGCAGGTACTCCAGCCCGGGCGCGATCGCCATCGCCCAGGCGGTGAGGATCTCCTCGTCGCAGAGGGGATCGCAGGCGCGAACGGTTCTGAGCATCGCTTCCCGCCAGAGGGCGAAAAACCGCGGCGGCAGGCGCAGCCCTTCATGGCTCTGCTCTCGCGCCAGCCGCTCCAGAAAGTCCGGCACGAAGAGCGCACCATCGACGGCCAGCATGGCGAAAAAGCTCTTAAAGAGCATCTGCTGGCCCTCCGCCTCCGGATGCCGGGCGAAGTGCTGCTCCGTTTCAGGAGACATATGGATAAATGTCTCCCGGAAGGCCTCAAAAAAGCGCTTTTTGTCGTTCTCCGGCAAGACGCGATTCAGGCTTGCCTCAAAGAGATCGCGATAAAACTTCATGGTGCACCCCTCGTGGCCCGTTCGCCGGGCAGACAGAGGCCGGGCGGGTTAAATTCATCCGTCGTGCGGCGGGAGAAATAGCTGTTCTCATCCGCAAGGCCGTTTTCAAACAGCGGCCCGGCATTGTGTTTGTAATAGAGGGCTTCCAGCACCATGGCGTTGGTGGAGAGGGTCAGGGTCGGGTTGATGTCGCCGGTCGCCTCAACGCGTCCCTCAAACCAGCCCTGCTGCGGGTTGTTGAGATGGCGGGTGACCGCCATCAGAGCATCGGTATAGTCGTTTTCCCACAGCGCCCAGAGCAGGAAGACCGCTTTGGTAGAGACCTGCGCCAGCCGGGGGTAGTATTTGCCGTCGTCCCCCAGGGTGTTCCAGGCATAGCCGTTTCCCCAGACGGTGTCCTCAACGTGCCAGGGCGCCTGGGAGAGATAAAAATCGGCCCGCGCGGTGAGCACTTTGTCCTGCTCCCAGCGCGATTTCTGAGAGAGCCATATCCCTTCTGCCCGGGCGCGCAGCGCTTTTTGCATACCGGACGGTACGCCGGGCGGCTGCCAGCCGAACTCCACTCCCGGCAGCATCGCGGGGAGGGTGGTCAGCAGCGAAGGTTGCCAGGTGGTGCGCGGATCCCGGGCATCTACGGCGAGGCTGCGCTGAAAGAGGATCACATTACGCGAAGGGGGAGTGAACGCCTTTCCTGCCGGGAATCCCCACAGGCGAAACGCGCTGGCGGCGTACTCACTCTCACCCAGACGCAGCTCCTCGCGCAGCACCGGCTGGCCGTTCTGAACGGAGGCGGACCACAGTTCCCCCTCGTTATCCATCACCCGGCAGAAGTTCCAGCGCAGAATGATCTTATCCAGATACTCGCGATACTGGGGGGCGCGTTCGGCAGTAAGCCGCAGGGCCAGCATCAGTCGGGCCATATCCTTTGCCGACCAGCCGCTCTTTGCCGGTTTACCGGTAAAGTCGATGGGGGTCGCCGTCCGGCTGGAGTAAAGCCTGCCCGGGGTGCGGGTTTCGGTCAGGGTCAGCCGGTTAAGCGTGCCGAGCAGGCGCGTCAGGCGGGCGTCAAACTCAGGCTCCTGCACCAGCCCCAGATCCCGGGCGGCGAGCAGGGCGATGAGGGTGTCGCCCATTTGCCAGAGGGTGACCCGCGGCTGTTTGTCGCTGCCGTTCACCAGCCCGGTCTGCGGCTGGGTGTTATTTTCGAAATAGCGCCAGGCGATGCGGGCCCACGCCTGCTCCTGCGGCGTCAGGCTGTCGATGCGCGCGGTGGTGTGCCAGCCGCCCTTCGTCAGCCAGCGCCACCCTGCGCCCTCCCGGCTGAAGAGGGCGAGGGCAATAAGCAGCAGGAGGAGGGCGACCGCCAGCCAGCGGGCTACGGTTTTAAGCATTGCGCGGTCACCGGCGGCAGTTTGACAGGCTCGTCTGCACTACAGGCGGCGCACTGGCAGGCCTGGCAGGCGGGTTTCGTGCGCTGGGTGGTCCCGGTCTGTTCACACCAGCTCTTAACCGCCGGGGTGCTGCTCAGGAAGGGGCGGTTGCGCGGGGTATTATTGGGCTCGAAAAGATCCACCAGCTTTTTGTCCCAGAGCGAAGGGGCGAAATCGCGGTTTTTCGGGTTGTCGGTATTAAACCGCAGCAGCTTGCCCTCTTTCTTGAACAGCAGCGCCTCCAGCATGATGCCGTTGTTATTGGCGGTGAACTCTTTAATCGGGCCGTCGCCGTTTTCGTAAAGCCCCTCGTAGTAGCCTTTGCCCTCTTCGTTGGCGTTTTCAATGGTGTCCAGCAGGCGGTCGGTGTAGGGCGAGTTCCAGAGTACCCACATCCCCAGCGCCGCCTTCAGGGATACGGCGGCGGTGTTGGGGACATACTGGCCTTTGTCGGTGATGGTGTTCCAGTTAAAGCCGTCGCTAAAGACGGTGTCATACACAAAGTAGGGCGACTTATCCAGCTGGTGCTCGGAGCGGGCGGACAGTATCCCGGTAATGGCGTAGCGGTTCTCCTGAGCCTGATAGACCCGGTCGGCAAAGTTTTTCATCCACGGATGGGAGTAGTCGCGCGGGCTGTTATTCCGGTCCAGCGGATTGTCATACCCAAACTCCATGCCGTACAGCACGTAGGATTCGGTCACCACGTAGTTATGCTGGCTGGTTTGACGCGGATCGCGCGAGTCGTAGGGCACCAGCACGCAGTAGATCTCCGCCAGCTCGTAAGGCTGCGGGCGGCTGGCCTGACAGGTGCTAAACCCCCAGAGCTGGAAACCTGCCGCGCCATACTCTTCATAGCCCAGCCGTCCTTCCTGCACATATTTCGGCTGGCCGTTCTCCAGGTAGGCGCCGTACATCATGCCGCAAGGATCGATAACGTGGCTGAAGTCCCACCCCAGCACCACGTTATCGATGCTGTTGGCATACTCCGGGTAACGCTCTTTGATCACTTTTAGCCAGATCAGCATCCTGCCGATATCCAGCGCCGAGAAGCCAATCTCCCCCGGTTTATTCTGGTAGTTCACCTTCTGGCCGGTAATGGTGTTGTAGGCCTTGTTAGGCAGCTCGTTGCGGAAAAGATCAAGCTTGTTCAGGGTGGCGAGCAATTTCAGCATCCGGCGGTCAAACTCGGCTTTATCAATGATCCCCAGCTCCCGCGCCGCCGTCATGGCGGCCATATAGGAGGCGCTGTCCCACATAGTGGTGGAGGGGTATTTATTTACCGCATTGACCAGCCCGGTGGTGGGCTGGAAGTTGGCGACAAAATATTGCCAGGCGTTTTTGGCGATAGCCATCTCCCTGGGAGTTAGCTCGCCGCTGCGTGGTTCGTACTCCGAGGCCGGCAGCCCGCTGGCGGCCTGTGCAGCGGAAAGCGTGAGCCAGCACGCCATAAGCCCGGCCAGAAGAGGAAAAAAGAGGAGAAATTTCAGCTTCATGGCGTAGCTCCTGCTGAAGAAGTAGGGGAAGTCGTCAGGCTCAGACAGGCCAGACAGAGCATCTGGCCGTGGGCAATATAGGCCAGGCTTTCGAGCACGATGGCGTTGGTATCAGCGTCAATCACGTCATTCACGCTGCTGTTCAGGTTAAGTCCGCGCTGCCACCCCTTGCCGGGCACCTGCAGCGTCTGAACCTGCTGGCGCAGCGCTTCGCTCCAGCCGTTGCGGAACAGGGCGTACCAGGCGAAGGCGGAGCGGGTGGAGGTGATCGCGGTCTGTTCCGGGGTGGCATCGCGCAGGGCGCTGGTTTGCAGCGGCTGGCGATCGGGCAGATCGTTTACGTAGTCCGGCGCGGGCTCAGCGTAGTCGGTGCTGATGGGCGGCTTGCTCACGCGCAGCCCGTGACGGCGCTGCTGGATCTGCATAATGCGCCAGGCGATCTCCGCGCTCTGGGCGTCGAAGCCCAGCTCAAGGCCGGTTAACAGGTAGGGGAGGCTGATAAGCGATGGCTGTCGGCCCCAGGGGGTACGTAGCCCCTCGTCGGGCACCATAATGCCGTCGATATCGATCATCTGCTGCCCCTCCGGCGGGTTGGTCACCGCCAGCCCCGCCGCGCTGTCGATCAGCCGAAGCGTATGGCTGGCATACAGACGATAACCGAAGCTGTTTCTGGGCTCGTCCGCCGCCAGTGCCCAGTGGTGGAGCGGCGCTGCGGCCTGGGTCGCGGGATTACTGGCGATCAGGGCTCCGACCTTCCACTGGTTAAAGAGGTCGCGCACGGCGGCGGCGTGCTGGGGATAGCGCCACAGCAGGGTTTGCAGGGCATTGAGCAGGCGGCCCATGCCGATAGCGGAGGAGTCTGGCTTGCCCAGCATTTGCAGCGTGTCCGCATGATAATAAGCGGCGGGTAGCCCTTCGGGATTCAGCGGGAGCTGCCCCAGCGTAAACAGCGCCGCGGTGATGCGTTCATCAAACTCGCCGGTGGTCAGGATATTGAGCTGTTTTGCCGCCGCCACGGCAAAAAGATAGCTGCCGATGCTCCACAGGCTGAACCAGGGCTCGCCATCGTGGGCGTTGGCCAGGCCGTTCGGCTGGGTATTGTTGACATAATATTGCCAGGCTACCCGGGCCCAGATCGCCTCATCGAAGGTGAGTTCACGCGTGGCGGGCAGGGGTGGGAAATCTTTACTCAGGGTCATGCCCGCGCTGCTCTCCACGCGCGAAGGCATCTGTTTCTCCACCCAGACGACGATGGCGAAGCCCAGCAGGAAACCGATCAGAATAGTGAGGTAGCTGCGGGCCGACAGCAGCGCATCGCGTTTTCTCATTGGCTCGCCTCCTCTTCGGCCGGGGTCCAGACGGCGGCCAGAATCAGCGGCAGCATGGCGGCAATATTCACCGCACCCCAGAAAATATTGATGACGTAGCCGGAAGGGTCGTCAACCTGGCCACGGGCTACCTGTATTCCGCCCCAGATGAGGCCCGCCAGGGTGAGCACGACGATAGCGATCTGCGGCTTCACCAGGTAGAGAAAACGCCCTGTCTGCCGCTCTTTGGGGGTGACGTGAAATTTTATCTGCTCGCCGCGCAGCACCGTATCGAGCGCCCGCAGATTCATGGAGAAAAACGAGAGATACGATGCCCTGCCATCCCAGGCTGATATGCCCCAGGTGCCGAACATAAACGCCAGCTCGGAGACGATGAAAAAGGGCAAAAAGTGGAGATAAAAGGGCTCAGACCAGGCCGACACCGGGGGAATACCGGTAAAGAGATAGATAATCGGCGAGATCAGGAAAATGGTATTCCATACGCAGGCCATGTAGGACCAGAAGGTGGTGGCATACATCAGCGTTTGCGGCAGGGAGAGCTTAAAGCGGCGGCGGCTGAAGATATTGTCGTGGAACAGAATATCCAGCGAGCCGGCGGCATATTTAAAACGCTGGATCATCCAGGTCAGCATATCCTGCGGGGAGAGCATCTTGGATTCAATGCGCGGGTGCATGACCGAGCGCCAGCGGCGCGCAGCATCGCCGTGCAGCAGGATAGAGGTGTAAATATCCTCGGAAACGTGGAATTTATAAGGGGTCAGCTCTGTATCGAAGGCTACATGAGGACGCATGGCCTCCTGCAGGGTTTCGCGCATCGCCGGATCGCGTATGTCCCGGGTATGGCGGTCGATCTCCTCTTCGACGGTCCAGACGTAGCTGCGCAGCGCCGCCTGCATCACCGCCTCGCGTCGATGCACCGAGGCCGCGCCGCAGCAGAAGGCGGCATTAGCCCAGTTGCGGCGGCGTAAAATCACGTCGTAGAACATGCGCGGATCGTTGAAAAAGGGATCCCGGCCAAGGGTCACCGGGCCGATAAATTTTTGGGCGAGCCAGCCCAGGCCGTATCCCGCTTTACCCGCCCTGCGCCCGAGCCAGTGCGCCAGATTCTCCCCTTCCGGCAGGTCAAAGAACCACTGGGGCGTCTGCACCCAGGCGACGTCCGGATCGCGGAAATAACCCAGCGTATGGCTGAGCAGCGTGGGGAAAACGCGGGTATCGGCGTCGCAGATGATCAGGAAATCGCCGTCGGTCTGCTCAAGTCCGTTACGCAGGTTGCCCGCCTTAAAGCCGATATTGGTCTGGCGGGTAATGTAGTTAGCGCCTTCCTCTTCGCATACGGCTTTCATCTCCGGACGCCGGCCATCATCCAGCACATGTACCTTGTAATCCAGCGGTACAGGGTAGGCCATTTTCATGGCGTCGCGGATGGAGAGCCGCACCAGCTCCACATCTTCGGAGTAGGTGGCGATAAAGAGATCGACCTTTATCGGCCTGGTCTCCTCGGCATCTTCCGGCCGCAGGCAGTCGTTGATCTCAGACGGCGGGGGCGTTTGCGGCGGATCCTCTTCCTTCCACAAGTTAATGGTGAACAGCACCGTGCCGATCCAGGCCAGGGTTTCCGCCAGCACCAGCGGAATGGCGTACCAGAGCGCGTCGGTATTTAATGAGGCCGTCCAGCGCCAGTAAATATAGTTGGCACCAAGAATAAGTGCGGCCACCGCTAATACCTGCCAGGTCATCATGACCCAGCGCGGCGTTTTAAGCGGTTCAGGCGGACGACGATGTTCAAAACGGGAAAAATAAAAATCCATAGCGAAGGATATCCTGATTCCACGATGACAATAAATTAAAAGCCTGTTACCGACAGGGAGAACGCCACGGGAATAACGCTCACAAAAACATAATTTAAGGTAAGTGTAGAACGCGGATAAAAATATTCCAGCAGGTTAAATTGCAACAGTTTAGGGGCGCTTAAATAAAAGTTAATTATTAATAAGGTTTTACCCTGTGTACCGCAATAATTGCCAGATGAAGGCATTTACGCTATCTAAATTATTAGCACGATGCTTTTTCAGGATCATTAACAGGACTCCCTATGAGCCAGATTGCGCCTGCAATACCGCAAGAAGAAAACATAAAATCAAGAACATGGCGTTATTCTCTTGCCGGGAATCGCGATCTGCGTATTGATTTTATGCGCGGAATTGCGCTGGTAATGATGGTGGTGGCGCATACAGAAGTGATGTCGATATTTAATATATTTACCTGGGAGCGTTTTGGTCTGACGACCGGTGCGGAAGGATTTGTCATTCTTTCCGGATTTATGCTGGGGATGTTAAATCGTGCCAGATTACAAAAAGCTGTCTTGCTCACTATTTCCTGGGGGCTTTACCTCAGAGCGTGGAAAATATATCGGGTAAATATTATTATCATTTTATCTTTTCTGTTGCTGGGGTATTTGCCTTTTATAAACGTTTTTGAAGTGACCCATTTTACCGACCGTTTTTCGGGCACCACCTGGTCCCTTTATCCGGTGACGCCGCAGATAAAAGAGACCTGGTTTAACATTGTTCTCTATCTGCAAATTGGCCCTCACCAGACGCAAATTTTAGGGCTCTATATCTTTCTCCTGCTGTTAAGCCCCCTGTTTTTAGGTATGTTGCAAAGGGATAAGGTGTACTGGCTACTGGGCCTTTCGCTGCTGGTTTACTGCTGCTGGCAGCGCTGGCCGGTACGGATAACCCCGTCGCAGTTTGAGTTCGCCTTTCCGCTGCTGGCGTGGCAGTTTATTTTTGTGCTGGGGATGAGTTGCGGCTGGTATAAAGAGGAGTTGCTCTCTTTCGCTCGCACTCCCGCCGGCAAAGTGGTGGTCGCGGCGCTGGTGGTGGTTGCGCTGGTCCTCGGCTTTGTCGCCCAGAATCATACCAACCCCTTTATGCCGCCCGCGCTCCTGATACATACCCTCCCCGCGGCGGACTTTAACGCTTTTTACCATACCTGGGCGGCAAAAAACGGTCTGGGCCCGGTGAGGGTGCTGAACGATATCTGCCTGATGGTGACGGTCTATCTCCTCCTGACCTGGTGCTGGCAACCTCTTTACCGGCTGGCGGGCTGGTTTCTTATCCCGCTCGGCCAGCGCTCGCTTTATACCTTTATTTTGCACGTCTACGTCGTGCTCGCGGTAAGTCAGTTTGTGACCTTCGATCTGTGGCGTCAGGAGTGGATAGTGAACACCGTTGTACATGCAGCGGCGCTTGGTGTGCTGTGGCTACTGGCGAAATATAACGTCGCCGCACGCTGGATACCTAACTAAGGAAGGGGAGATGCGGGAGAGATATTTGCTGGCCTGCGCACTCTTGTGCATTGCCACCGGCGCAGAGGCGGCGCCGAAGGAGGATGCCGGGACACTGCGCGACAACAACGGCGAGCCGGTGCAGGCGGGGGTATTTACCAGCCGCTGGGGGCGGCTTTTCTCTGGCAATGAGGATGTTTTTTCCGGCGCGCTGAGCTTTAGCTCGGGCCTGAAAGAGCAGTGGATGACTATCCCCAACAGCTCAGACAGCGCGGAGCAGAAGCGAAAATATAACCAGACGCTGAACCTGAGCCTGCAATATTCCCCCTACAGCTACTGGTTTGCCAACGTCACGTCGCGTCTACCGGTCACCGACACCAGCCGCTACACCGCTGACTTCCGCTACAGCTTTGGCTACGACGACTGGCACGCGAATACCCTTAGCCTGGTGTACAGCAACTACGGGGATAACCGCTTCTGGACCTCGGGCAGCGGTCGTCACACTTACTTCGAGCAGGGGGCGGTAACCCTGGCCTACAAATTCTCGCTGCCGAAACCGGTGGAGAATACGCTGTTGATCAACAAAGGAGACGCCATTATCTGCCAGGTGGGCTACAGCTGGGTGCCGCGCTATTACGATCTGGAGAGCAACGATATCCGCAAAAACAAAAACGTGATGCTGGGCGGATGCGGTTACACCTTCAAACAACATTTCTTTGTGCGCGCCACGGCGTTCTGGTTCCCGGACAGCAGCCAGCAGCAGCCCTGGAACGGCGATTACAGCTACAGCTTCGGCTATGCGGGCTATACGCCAGGCTCATTCTCCGTTCAGTATGCCAACTATTCCGGCACCCGTTATCCCGGCCACCAGAGCGGCAACGGAAAGTTTCGTGAAGGAACGGTTAGCCTTATCTGGTTCTTACCGCTTTAGGGGGCGAGAGAGTGACGCAGCATGTACTGATTGTGGAAGATTCACGGCTCTATCGGCGGCTGTTGAGCGGGATGCTGGCGCAGTGGGGCTATAAGGTCAGCGAGGCGGAAAACGGCCTCGCCGCGCTGCAGATCCTCGAAAGCCAGCCGGTCAGCCTGGTCATCAGCGACTGGGAAATGCCGGAGATGGACGGCCTGACGCTGTGCCGGGAGATCCGCAGCCGCCAGATTGGTCACTATATCTATGTCATTCTGCTTACCGCCCGTGAAAATCCAGACGATCTGACGCTGGGTTTTGACGCCGGCGCGGATGACTTTCTCAGCAAGCCTGTCGAGCAGAGCGAACTGCGGGCGCGGCTGCATGCGGGGGCGCGTATTCTCTCCCTGGAGGCGACCCTCGCCGCCCGCAACGCCCGCCTTAGTGAGGCCCTACGCCAGATTGAACAAGATCTCGAGGTGGCGGCGCGTATCCAGCAGTCGGTGCTGCCCGCGCACCAGCAGCGCTACCGGGACTACTTTTCCGACTGGCTCTTTCTGCCCTCGGCCTGGGTTTCCGGGGATATCTTTAACGTCTTCCCGCTGGATAACCATCTGGGCTTTTACTGCGTGGACGTCTCCGGCCACGGCGTGGGGGCGGCAATGATGTCCCTTGCGGTGGCCCGCCAGTTTTTGCACGGCAGGGCGGTAGAGCGCTTTCTCTTTACTGCCGACGACGAGGTGGCGTCCCCCGCCGAGGTGGTGCGCATCCTCAACGGCCGTTTTTGCAGCGATGAGGTAGAGATAGTCAGCTATTTCACCATGATTTACGGCGTCATCGATCTTGACACCGGCGAGGGGAAACTGTGCCAGGCCGGTCACCCGACCCCCTTTATCGTCAGCCCGGACGGTGAGGTCAGAGCCGTTGGCAGCGGCGGAGCACCGGTGGGACTGATGCCGGATCTCAGCTGGACGGATGTCGACTTCACGCTGGCGGCTGGCGAGCGGCTCTGCCTGTTCAGCGACGGCATTACCGAATGTGAAAACCTCGCCGGGGAACAGTTTGGCCCGCAGCGGCTGCAGGAGGCGCTGCGGCACGGGGCCGCCCTCGGACTGAACGATCTCCTGGCGCAGTTTGCCCGGCACCTTATTCACTGGCGCAGCGGGGAAAACCAGGAGCAGCCAACGATGGCCGATGATGTTTCACTCTTAGTGATTGAGCGTAAAGGAGAAGAGCAATGAATATTGATACAGAGCGGCAGCCCGATGTGAACATTATGACCCCGGCGGTGCGTCGGCTGGATGCCTCGGTGGCGGGGGCGTTTAAGGAGGCGATTACCCGCGAGATCGGTGAAGATCGCAAAGCCCTGATCGTCGACTTCAGCAAAATCGATTTTATCGACAGTAGCGGTCTGGGAACCCTGGTTTCCCTGCTGAAAATGATGAACGGTAAAGGCGATATGGTGCTCTGCGCGCTGAACCCCGGCATCCGCAACATGTTTAGCCTGACCCGGATGGATCGCATTTTCCGCATCTGCCCGGACCGCGCCGCAGCGCTGGCGCAGCTGAATCAATAATATGGCCGTGGCTCACGAGATTGCGCTTCCGGCCGCGTTAAGCTCGCTCTCGCCGCTGGCGGAGTGGCTGGCGCAGCAGATGGCCTCGCTGCCCGTGGACGAAACCTGGCGCTTTGCGCTGGATCTCGCCGCCTGCGAGACGGCGACCAATATCATCCGCTATGCGCTGCACGAAGATCAACGCCAGCTTTTTAACGTGACGTTTATCGCCGCCGACGCTGGCGTGACCCTGCGCTTTACCGATGCAGGGACGCCTTTTCCCGCTGAACGCCTGGCTGCGGCGCGTGATGAGGCGTTTGATGACGACACGCTGCTCGCAGAAAGTGGCCGGGGGCTCAGACTGATCCTGCTGTCGGTAGACAGTTTTGACCTCGAACGCCGGGACGGAAAGAATATTGCGGTGCTGGAAAAAGGGTGGTGAGGGCTGAAAAGCAAAACCTCCCACCGGGCGGTGAGAGGGGCAAACTTACGCGATCGCCGGGCTGGCGATAGCGGCTTTGGCGTTTTCGTTAACTTTGTACATGTATGTGGTCGAATCCAGGGTGTTTTCAACCGACTGCGCATAAAACGGAATCGACCCCGCGGTCTGCCAGCCAAGCGAGCGGTAGAGGTCGCTGGCCACGTCACCACTGCGTGTATCCAGCACCAGCAAAACGAGTCCCTTTTCCCAGGCCAACTGTTCTGCCTGCATCATCAGCGCGCTTGCAATTCCCTGGCGACGTGCTTGAGGGTGAACCAGCAGCTTGGTAATTTCTGCCCGGTGGCGGCCATTAGGCGTGGCGCAATAGTTAACCATGACGGTACCGGCTGCCGTGCCGTTATCCAGGGCGATGAAAAGATCGCAATCGCGGCGCGCAAGGCTATCTATGTTTTCCTGCCAGAAACGATCGATGGCAGGACGGTCGGTGGGATCGATAAAACCGACACTCGCGCCATCTTTTACGCACGCCTGCAAAACATCACCTAATTCTGAGAAGCGTTGACGTGCCTCGTCAGCAGTAAGACGTTTATATTCAATCATGATTTACATACCACCAGAATATAGTGGGCGCCGAGAGTTTCATGTGCCCTGAATGATGAGGTTCCCGATAAATGAAAACGTAAACTGTCACCTTTTTTCAGATGCCATGTTTCCGCATTCATGGTAATAATCAACTCCCCTGCATGTAACCAGATATATTGCTCCAGCCCCTGAACCGGCGGCTGAAGATATTCAATATAAGCACCCGGACGTAATTTCCCGTCAATCATTTCGCAGCGGAAGGCGTTAGACGGCGGTATTAACAGGCGTCGCTCAAACCCGCTGAGCTCATCATGCCACAGGCTCTGCTCCCCGGCCCGGAACAGGTTATCGGCGACCTGCTCAACCTCGCTGATCAGCCGGGACATGGTCATACCGTATACGCTACAGAGCTGGTTGAGCACTTCCGCGGTGGGGCTGACTTCACCCCGTTCAATGCGTGACAGTGAGGCTCTGCTTATCCCCGACGCCGCAGAGAGGTCCTCCAGCGAACGGTTATGCTGTAGGCGTAGCGCGGCCAGACGTGCCGCCAGCTTTTCCCTGTAGTCCTGATTGTTCATACTGGCTTCCCGTATGTGAGACAAAATTCTCTAATGAGAGATAATACTTCACGCTGAACGCGAGTCAAGCACCACTGAAAAAATCCTGCAAAAGAAAAATTCACAATTTCAAGATCAAAAAACCTATTAAATTTTTGTTAAATTTTTTATTGCGCCTGCGGGTAATTGAATTTATTACTAGTTAGCCAGCTATATTTCGTGGCCAACAGAACAATTAAAAATAACCAACAGGACAACCTATGACAACCAAACCCGCCGCTGAAATCTGCGCGGCACCGGGGCTTTTTCAGACGCTAAAAACATTTCCTGCAACCGTACACGCGCTGCTCTTTTTTACCTTCGTTATACGGTTTAGCTATTTTATGGCATGGCCCTTTATCGCCGTCATCATGACCCAGAATTACCATATGTCTCCCATCGCCATTGGCGTGGCGATGACCAGCAGCGCCCTGATCTCGGTGGTGCTCGGCATGTACGGCGGGCAGATTTCGGACCGCATGGGGCGGCGGGTGATCCTTCTGTTGGGGTGCGGGTTCTCCGCCGTGGGCTATATCACGCTGGCGCAGGCGAGCGGGATGGGGCTGTTTATCACCGGCCTGATGATCATCGGGGTCTGTTTTGCCTGGGTCGATCCCCCGGTGCGCGCGCTGATGAGCGATCTGCTGGGCGATCGCCGTCGCCGAGCGCTGGCCCTGCAAATGCGCTACTACCTGATCAACGTCGCGGCGGTGTTTGGCCCGCTGGTGGGTCTGGTCTTTGGCCTGACATCCCAGAAGGGGACATTCCTGATCACGGGCTTAACCTATCTGCCATTTTTCGTCTATGTACTGCTGTTTATCCCGGCAGGGAAACTGGTGGGCGAGCCGCAGTCCGGCAGCGCGCCGGCCATCAGGCTGCATCAGATGATGGGGATTATCGCCAAAGACCGAATTTATGTTGCGGCGCTGCTGTGTAGCATCTTGTGCAGTATCGTTTTTATCCATTATGAAGCCGTCCTGCCGCAGTATCTGATGTTACTGGATGGCAACGGGGCGGTGAAGCTCATCACCCTGATCCTGGTCACCAATGCCTGCACCGTGCTGGTGTTTCAGAGCTTGATTGTGCGGTTTATGGCGCAGATTAACCTGCCGAAACGGATACTTCTGGGCGGTGCCATTTTCGCCTTATCGCAGCTCTGCTTTTTTGCCACCCGTTCAACGGAGGTGTGGATCTGGCTGACCTTTACCGCCGTCTTCAGTATGGGGGAGGCGATTCTGATGCCAAACCTGAATATTTTGCTCGATCAGCTCGCGCCGGCGGAGCACCGGGGTGCCTATCTGGGGGCCTCAACGTTATCGACGCTGGGGGTTGCGGTCGGGCCGTTAATCGGCGGGGTGATGCTCGCCATGACCGGGGCGGGGGTCTTTATCTGCACGGCCTTGCTCAGCCTGCTGCTGTGCGCGATTATTTATCTCAGCCGGGCACGGATGCTGGCTCGTTTGCAGGAGACATAAAAGCGCCGGGGAGTGATGCATGCACCACTCCCCGGCGAGATTTCAGCGTTGGATCTTACGCCGCGACCAGGCTGTCGATAGCCGCTTTCGCGTCGTTCTGCGCTTTGGCCGCCACTTCCGGACCGTAAGCGATACCTTCAGCAAAGACGAAGTTCACGTCGGTGATGCCGATGAAGCCCAGGAACAGGGTCAGATACGGCGCTACCAGGTCAGTTGGGGTATCTTTGTGAATACCGCCACGGCTTGAAAGCACAATCGCACGTTTACCGGTAACCAGACCTTCTGGTCCTTTCTCGGTGTAGCGGAAGGTGACGCCCGCACGCGCTACCAGGTCGAAGTAGTTCTTCAGCTGGGTCGGGATGTTGAAGTTATACATCGGCGCGTTAATCACGATCACGTCGTGGGCTTTCAGCTCGGCAATCAGCTCATCGGAGAGCGCCAGCGCTTCCTGCTGACGTGGCGTCAGTGGCGCATCGCTCGGACGCAGGGCACCCACCAGCTCACCATCCAGTACCGGAACAGGCTGAGCGGCCAGATCGCGGACGGTGATTTCGTCACCGCTGTGCTGTTCACGCCACTGTTCAACGAAATAATCAGACAGCTGACCAGACTGAGAGTACCCTGCCAGAATACTGGATTTAAGAACTAATACTTTGCTCATGGGTGATTCCTTTGTTGTATTTGATGAGGGGGTTGCCCCGTTGCTTGCTGACACTCTATTCACAATCCTGTCGCAGGGATAGCGCAATATATCGAAGTCTATGTTCGAATTTTTTGAATAAGGCGCAAAAACCCGCGATGTGGTACTCTATAGCAATCATTACAAAGAGATTTTATCCGGCAGTGCACTGCCCGTTAACGCTATGACAGAACAACAGAAATTAACCTTCCCGATGCTTATGCAACAGTTGGATCCGCTGATGTTGCGTGACAAACAGCGCTTTGCCCGCCGCCTGCATGGGGTAAAGAAGGTTAAAAATCCTGATGCACAACAGGCCATTTTCCAGGAGATGGCGAAAGAGATTGAACAGGCGGCGGGTAAGGTTGTGCTGCGCGAAGCCGCGCGCCCGGCCATTACCTATCCGGAAAACCTGCCCGTCAGCCAGAAAAAACAGGCGATCCTCGAAGCCGTGCGCGATCACCAGGTGGTGATTGTGGCGGGGGAGACCGGCTCCGGCAAAACCACCCAGCTGCCAAAAATTTGTATGGAGCTGGGGCGCGGGATCAAGGGCCTGATCGGCCACACCCAGCCGCGTCGTCTGGCGGCGCGAACGGTGGCGAACCGTATTGCCGAAGAGCTGCAAACCGAGCCGGGCGGCTGCATCGGCTATAAGGTGCGCTTCAGCGATCACGTCAGCGACAACACCATGGTCAAGCTGATGACCGACGGCATTCTGCTGGCGGAGATCCAGCAGGACCGGCTGCTGATGCAGTATGACACCATCATCATCGATGAAGCGCACGAGCGCAGCCTGAACATCGACTTCCTGCTGGGCTACCTGCGGGAGCTGCTGCCGCGTCGCCCGGATCTGAAAGTGATCATCACCTCGGCCACCATCGACCCGGAACGTTTTTCGCGTCATTTCAACAATGCGCCGATTATCGAAGTCTCGGGGCGCACCTATCCGGTTGAGGTCCGCTATCGTCCGATGGTGGAAGACGCCGACGACACCGAGCGCGATCAGCTCCAGGCCATTTTCGATGCGGTGGATGAGCTGGGAAATGAAAGCCCGGGCGATATCCTGATCTTTATGAGCGGCGAGCGCGAAATCCGCGATACCGCCGACGCGCTGAGCAAACGCGACCTGCGCCATACCGAGATCCTGCCGCTGTATGCACGTCTCTCCAACAGCGAGCAGAACCGCGTCTTCCAGGCCCACAGCGGTCGCCGGATCGTGCTGGCGACCAACGTGGCGGAAACGTCCCTTACCGTGCCGGGCATTAAATATGTGATCGACCCCGGCACGGCGCGTATCAGCCGCTACAGCTACCGCACCAAGGTGCAGCGACTGCCGATCGAGCCGGTGTCGCAGGCCTCCGCCAACCAGCGTAAGGGCCGCTGCGGACGTGTCTCGGAAGGGATCTGTATCCGTCTCTATTCGGAAGACGATTTCCTCTCGCGCCCGGAGTTTACCGACCCGGAAATTCTGCGTACCAACCTGGCGTCGGTTATTCTGCAGATGACTGCCCTCGGACTGGGCGATATCGCCGCCTTCCCGTTTGTGGAAGCGCCGGACAAGCGCAACATCCAGGACGGCGTGCGCCTGCTGGAGGAGCTGGGGGCGATCACCACCGACGAGCAGGCCACGGTCTACAAGCTGACCCCCATGGGGCGCCAGCTCAGCCAGCTGCCGGTTGACCCGCGCCTGGCGCGGATGGTGCTGGAGGCGCAAAAACATGGCTGCGTGCGTGAGGCGATGATTATCACTTCGGCGCTCTCCATCCAGGATCCGCGCGAGCGCCCGATGGACAAACAGCAGGCCTCCGACGAGAAGCACCGCCGTTTCCACGATAAAGAGTCCGACTTCCTTGCCTTTGTGAACCTGTGGAACTACATCGGCGAGCAGCAGAAAGCGCTTTCCTCAAACCAGTTCCGCCGCCAGTGCCGGGTCGATTTCCTTAACTACCTGCGGGTGCGCGAGTGGCAGGATATCTACACCCAGCTGCGCCAGGTGGTGAAAGAGCTGGGCATTCCGGTCAACAGCGAGCCGGCGGAGTACCGCGAAATTCATATCGCGCTGCTGACCGGTCTGCTGTCGCATATCGGCATGAAAGATGCCGATAAGCAGGAATTTACCGGGGCGCGTAACGCCCGCTTCGCCATCTTCCCCGGCTCCGGCCTGTTCAAAAAGCCGCCGAAGTGGACGATGGTGGCCGAGCTGGTGGAGACCAGCCGTCTGTGGGGCCGCATTGCCGCACGCATCGATCCGGAGTGGGTCGAACCGGTGGCGCAGCATCTGCTGAAGCGCTCATACAGTGAGCCGCACTGGGAGCGGGCGCAGGGGGCGGTAATGGCCACCGAGAAGGTCACCGTCTACGGTCTGCCGGTGGTGGCGGCGCGTAAGGTCAACTACAGCCAGATCGACCCGGCGCTCAGCCGCGAACTGTTTATCCGCCACGCGCTGGTGGAGGGGGACTGGCAGACGCGCCACGCCTTCTTCCGGGAAAATCTCAAGCTGCGCAGCGAAGTGGAAGAGCTGGAGCACAAAACCCGTCGCCGCGACATCCTGGTGGATGACGAGACGCTGTTTGAGTTTTACGACCAGCGCATCAGCCACGACGTGATTTCTGCCCGCCACTTTGACAACTGGTGGAAAAAAGTCAGCCGCGAGACCCCGGACCTGCTCAACTTTGAAAAGAGCATGTTGATCAAAGAGGGGGCGGAGCAGGTCAGCAAGCTCGACTACCCGAACTTCTGGCACCAGGGCAACCTCAAGCTGCGCCTGAGCTACCAGTTTGAACCGGGCACCGATGCCGACGGCGTGACCGTGCATATCCCGCTGCCGCTGCTCAACCAGGTGGAGGAGAGCGGGTTTGAGTGGCAGATCCCCGGCCTGCGCCGCGAGCTGGTTATCGCTCTGATTAAATCGCTGCCAAAACCGGTGCGCCGCAACTTTGTGCCTGCGCCGAACTACGCCGAGGCGTTTTTAGGCCGCGCCACGCCGCTGGAGCTGCCGCTGCTGGATTCGCTGGAGCGCGAGCTGCGTCGCATGACGGGCGTCACCATCGACCGCGAAGACTGGCACTGGGATCAGGTGCCCGATCACCTGAAAATTAGCTTCCGGGTAGTGGATGATAAAAACAGAAAGCTGCAGGAAGGTCGCTCCCTGACCGAACTGAAAGAGGCCTTAAAAGGCAAGGTCCAGGAGACCCTCTCTGCCGTGGCCGACGACGGTATCGAACAGAGCGGGCTGCATATCTGGAGCTTTGGTCAGCTGCCGGAAAGCTACGAGCAGAAGCGCGGCAACTACAAGGTGAAAGCCTGGCCCGCGCTGGTGGACGAGCGCGAGAGCGTGGCGATCAAGCTGTTCGATAATCCGCAGGAGCAGCAGCAGGCGATGTGGCGCGGGCTGCGCCGTCTGTTGCTGTTGAACATCCCGTCGCCGATCAAATATCTGCACGAGAAGCTGCCGAACAAGGCCAAGCTGGGGCTCTACTTTAACCCGTACGGCAAGGTGCTGGATCTGATCGACGACTGCATCTCCTGCGGCGTGGATCAGCTGATCAACGCTGCTGGCGGCCCGGTCTGGACCGAAGAGGGGTTTGCGCAACTGCACGAAAAAGTGCGCGCTGAGCTCAACGAGACTGTGGTCAACATTGCGAAGCAGGTCGAACAGATCCTGACTGCGGTGTTCAATATCAACAAGCGCCTGAAAGGGCGGGTAGATATGACCATGGCGCTGGGGCTCTCGGACGTAAAAGCGCAGATGGCGGGGCTGGTCTATCGCGGGTTTGTGACCGGCAACGGGTACAAGCGTTTAGGCGATACGCTGCGCTATTTGCAGGCGATTGAAAAACGTCTGGAGAAGATGGCGATCGATCCGCACCGCGACCGGGCGCAGATGTTGAAGGTGGAAGCGGTGCAGCAGCGCTGGCAGCAGTGGCTGAACAAGCTGCCACCGGCCCGCCGCGATGACGAAGATGTACAGGAGATCCGCTGGATGATTGAAGAGCTGCGCGTCAGCTTCTTTGCCCAGCAGCTGGGGACGCCATACCCCATCTCCGATAAGCGGATTTTGCAGGCGATGGAGCAGATCTCGGCTTAACATCGCCGGGCGGCGCATGCGCTTGCCCGGCCTACAATCCTGCCATGAAGTTGTTGTAGGCCCGGTAGGCGTAGCGCCACCGGGCATTTCTTTAACCGTTCACCATCGCCAGCGTAAACCCATCCCATCCTTTCACACCCACCGTCTGTAACGCGGTGGCGGTCAGGCGCGGATTATCGCCGATCATCTCAATAAACCGCCGCACCCCGTGTACCCGGGCGTCGTCGCTCTGGCCGTTAACCACTTCTCCGTCCCGCACCACGTTATCGCCGATGATCACCGTCCCCGGCCGGGAGTAATGCAGCGCCCACTCCAGATAGCCCGGGTTATTCGGTTTATCGGCATCGATAAAGATCAGATCAAAAGGCGGGATCGCATCGAAGCGCTCAAGGGAGAGCAGGGCCGGACCTTCGATCAGCTCAATACGCTGCTCCAGTCCCGCCAGATGAATGTTCTGCCGGGCGACCTGAGCGTGAACCGGGTCGGCCTCCAGCGTGATCAGCTTGCCATCCGCGGGCAGGGCGCGCGCCATCCAGATACTGCTGTAAGCCCCGAGGGTGCCAATCTCCAGAATGCGCCTCGCCTGGGTCATGCGGACAAACAGCGCCAGTAACTGCCCCTGATTGGCGGCGACGTCGTGGGCTGGTAACCCGGCGCGCTGGTTATTATCAAGGACCTTTTGCAGCACCTCATCCTGAGGAATAAGCTCGGAAATCATGTAATTATCTACGGCAGACCACTGTTGTTGCATAGATTGACCCCTTAGTACGTATATTGCCCGGCGGCGCTACGCTTGCACGGGCCTATGAAACCTGTAGGCCGGGCAAGCGCATGCGCCGCCCGGCGTTTACGATGCCGACCAGCCGCCGCCCAGTGCCTTATACAGATCGATCTGCGCCAGCAGCAGGTTATTTTTCGCCTGCACCACGCTGGTCTGCACCGAGAACAGCGTGCGCTGGGCGTCGAGCACGTCCAGATAGGATGAATAGCCGTTGCGGTAGCGATTCTGGGCGATACGCAGCGTCTCCTGGGCGACCGCCTGCTGCGCCACCAGCTCGGTCAACTGCTCGCCATAGCGGGCGATGGCATCCAGGCTATCGTTCACCTCTTTAAAGGCATTGCGCACGGTTTTTTCATAGCTGTAGAGCGCCTGGTTGCGCTGCGACTGGCCGATATCCACCTGGGCGTTCAGCGCCTGACGGTTCAGCAGCGGGGCCAGAATACTGCCGCCGATGCTCCACAGCTCCAGCGGGTTGTCCAGCAGACCGGGCAGGGTGCGATCCTGGATCGATCCGCTCGCGGTCAGGTTGATCGATGGCAGCAGACTGGCGCGCGAAGCCGCAAGCGAGGCATCGGCGGCAATGAGCTGGCGTTCCGCCTGCACAATATCCGGGCGGCGATTAAGCAGCGTTGAGGGCAGTTGCGACGGGATACGCAGCGGCGTCAGAGCATCGAAATCGTCACTGCGGGCGATACTCCCCGGATTACCCCCCAGCAGCAGGCTGAGCGCATTCTCCTGACGGGCAATCTGGTTCTGCACCTGCGGGATCTGCGCCCGCGTCGAGCGCAACTCGGAGTCGGACTGCATCAGCTCCAGGCGCGAACTGTAGCCGGTCTGATACTGCCGCTGTGCCAGGTTAAAGGCCTCTTCCCGCGCTTTGAGGGTCGACTGCGTGACCTTAAGCTGCTCGTCCAGCGCCAGCAGGGTGACGTACCCCGAGGCCACCGAGGAGGCCACCGTCAGATCGGCCGCGGCGGCGGCCGCCTTTTGCGCCTCGAGGCTCGCCCGGGCGGCATCGGTGGTGCGGCGGTTCGCCCCCCAGATGTCTACGTCGTAGCTGGCAGTCAGGCTGCCTTTGTAGAGCGCCCCATAGGTTGGCAGACCGGTTGCCGCCGACTGAGAACGGGCGCGACCCGCATTGAGATCGGCATCCAGGGTCGGAAACAGGTTACCCTCGCTGGCGTAGACCCGCGCCTGGTACTCGTTGATTCGCTCCCGGGCAATCAGCACGTCACTGTTGTTACGCAGGGCCTGGTCAACGTAAGCGTTGAGATGATTGTCGTGAAAATTGCGCCACCACATCTGCTCAGCCGGGCTGGCAGGGCCGGTGCTGGCGCGCCACTGGGCGGGGATCTGTAGCGTCGGCTTCGCTGGCTCAACATCCACCGACTGGCAGGCGCTCAGGGCGGCGGCAATCAGCAGGGCGGTTAGCGGGCGGCGGATCATTCTGCCTCCCGGGTATCAATGGTCACCTGCACCGACATGCCAGGACGCAGCAGGGCCGACTCCTCCGGCTTGCCTAATACTTCAATACGCACCGGAATACGCTGGGCAATCTTGACGAAGTTCCCGGTGGCGTTATCGGGCGTAATGGCGCTGAACTCCACCCCGGTGGCGGGGGAGATGCTCTGCACCCGGCCTTCATAGGCTTTGTCGTTCAGGGCATCGACGGTGAATTTCACCGGCTGGCCAACGCGCAGGTTTGCCAGCTGGGTCTCTTTGATATTGGCGATCACCCAGTGCTGCGGCGGCACCAGGGTAGTGAGGTGGGTTCCGGCGGTCACATAGGCGCCTAAACGCACCGCAATTTGCCCGAGCTGGCCGTCGCGTGGCGCCACGATACGGGTATTTTGCAGGTCGATCTGCGCCAGCTCTAGGGCCGCCTTCGCGTTTTCGACGTCAGCCTCCAGCGCGGCGCGGTTAACGATGGCGGTTTGCAGATCCTGGCGCGACATCTCCAGCGTGGCCTTCGCCTGGTCGATGTCGGCGCTGCCCTGGGCGGCACTCGCCAGCGCCGCATCCCGCTCACGAATGGAGAGCGAGCCGTCGGCGGTTAAGTCCTTCACCCGCTTTAAGTCGGCCTGGGTCTTCTGGCTCTGGGCCCGGGCGTTTTTCAGCGCCGCTTCGTTACGCTGGATCACCGCCTCGGCGCTTTTGCGCTGTTGCAGGTTGTTGTTCAGCGCGGCAATTTTCATCGCCAGCTGGGCCTCAGCCTGGTGTACCCGCTGGCGGTAGATACGATCGTCAATCTGTAGCAGCAGGTCACCCTTCCTGACGCGCTCAAAATCCTGCACCCTGACCTCGGTGATATAGCCGTTCACCTGCGGGCTGATAAAGGTGGTCTGGCCGCGCACGTAGGCGTTATCGGTAAACTGGGTATGGCGGGTAAACGGCGGTAACTGCCAGGCGTAGAGGATCACCAACACGCCAACGATGCCGATGGCGGCAGCGGCGAACACTGACACCACGCGCAGATTATTACGGGTACTGGCCTGCTCTTTAGCGGCATCCTGCTGACTCATAACCACTCCTGGGAACGCACAATCATCATTATTGTATAAACCATTATTTACTGCCGGTGGCCTTTCTCAGCGCCAGACGGGCCGTGATACGAAGCCGCAGCAAACGCCACAGGATCCACACCAGCGTGGCGCTGGCAATGCCAGCCGTCAGAAGATAAGTATCGTTGTAAGCGAGAATATTTGCCTGCAGCGTGCTGGCGTTCTGTAGTTGCAACGCCGACTGGGTGCTCAGTAGGGCGCTGTCGCCAATCAGGCTCCGGTACATCTGGCTGTAGATCTGCAGGCGCTCGTTCACCAGCGGATTAAGGCTGGTGAGCTGTTCCGCCAGCAGGCTGGAGTGGTACTTCTCACGCCAGGTCTGGAAGGTGCCGAGAATGGCGGAACCCAACAGCCCGCCGATGTTCTGGCTCATGCCGAACAGCACCGAAAAACTGACCAGGTTGCGCGGATCGGCAATCACCCCGCCAATCCCGGCCAGCATCGCCGGGGCCAGGAAGAATGCACTGCCGAAACCCAGCAGGAACTGGCTCAGCATTAGCTGATCCGGGCGGGTGAGGCTGCTGGACTGGCTGTCGAGCAGCGAGGCGATAATCATCAGCACCAGCGAGGTGACAATCGGCCAGGCGAGCTTTGTCGGTTTGATGGTCAGGCAGCTTGCGGCGATGCCGCAGAGGATGCCGGCAAAAATCGCCCAGGCCAGGTGGGTCATCTGCTCGTTCTGCAACCCGACATACTGCAACCAGCCAATCACCCCGGTATTCTGCTCCGCCAGCACGATGCGGATCAGCAGCATAATCAGCCCCAGGCGCAGAATGCTGCCGCTGGAGAGCCAGCGGGTATTCAGCAGTGGGTTGCTGCGGTTATGTTCGAAGACCACCGCCGAGACAATCAGCACCAGCGAACCTGCCAGCGCCCAGCCGATCCACGGCGTTTCAAACCACCACTCCAGCCGCCCAAGGGAGAGCACCGCGCAGAGCAGCGCCATCCCCGGAGCCAGCAGGATAAAGGTGATGAAATCTTTCTTCTCGAACACCTTGCGCCGGTCGCCAGGGGGGAGCTTGAGGGCGATGACGCAGCCCAGCGAGATCAGCGCCAGACCCAGCTCAAAGAGATAGAGCCCGCGCCACTCGTCCAGCTGCAGCAGCTCGGTGGAAAAGAGCCGCGCAATGGGGATCGCCAGCGAGGAACCGGTGATACCAATGGTCAGGGCCTTCAGGCGGTGTTTCGCCGGCCAGGCCTGGATCTGATAGTAGATCCCAAGCGAGCTGAGCGCCGCGGCCACCATGCCGTGGGCGGCGCGCACCATCAGGGCCGAGCTGAGATCGTTGACGAAGAGGTGAAAGAAGGTCACCAGCACATAGAGCACCAGGAACCCTTCGGTAAAGGCGCGCAGGCCGAACTGCTGGCGAAACTTCACCAGCAGCAGGTTTATCGACACGTTAGTCATCACGTACACCGCGGGCAGCCAGGCGATCTCGGTGGACCAGGCGGCAAAGGTGCCCTGCAGATTTTGCAGGTTGGCCGAAACCATGGCATTGCCCAGCGCGCCGGTAAGGCATACCAGCAGTCCCACCACACCGTAGGCCACCCGTTTGGGCGTGCTGTGGATCGGGGTGGAGGGGGAGCCTAACAGCATTGGCTTTTCGTGAGGCTGCCACTCGCGAGGAGCATAAGGGTCGCGTTGGGGCAGTCGCATAGCGTTTATTACCTGTCGCATTGATGATAGTTAGTGGGCTAATGATTCTACGTCTGACGCAAAGTCTGTTTCAAGTGAATATGATAATAGCGGGTTAATCAAATGTGAGCGGTAAGTATGACAGCGGCCAGCAAGTGCTGGCCGCCTGGGGATCAGAGTTCGTGGGTTTGTGCGTTGATGACCGGGGCGCGTTTAACCCGGCTGGCACAGAAGATCGCAATCAGGGAGATGGTCACTGTGACCGCCAGATACCAGGCCACCGGCACCCAGTCGCCGTTATATTTCGCCAGCAGGCCGGTGGCAATCAGCGGCGCGGTGCCGCCCGCCAGGGCTGCGCCCAGCTGATAGCCGAGGGTGATGCCGGTGTAGCGCACGTTGGCGGTGAAAATTTCTGAACAGAGGGTGCCGAGTACCGCGGTGACCGGCGCCCACAGCACGCCGAAAGCGATGACGGTAGCCAGCACGATGCCCCACGTGGTGCCGGTGTTGAGCAGCATAAACCACGGCACGATAAACAGGCCGAGGACAAAGACGCTGACGGCATACATTCGCTGGCGACCAACCTTATCCGACAGCAATCCCATCAGCGGGATCATGATGGTGGCGACCAGCGCCCCGAGGGTCACGGCCTCCAGCGCCTGCGATTTTTGATAGCTGAGCGTGGTAGTGGCGTAGCTGACCACAAAGGTGGAGAAGATGTAGAAGGGCGCGGTCTCAACCACTTTTAGCCCGGCGGCGATCAGCACTTCGCGCCAGTGGTATTTCAGCGTATCGCGCAGCGGAGCTTTGGCCACCTTGCCGGAGGATTTCACCTTTTTAAACTCCGGCGTTTCGTCGATATCCTTACGGATCCACAGGCCGAGCAGCACCAGCACCGAACTCAGCAGGAACGGAATACGCCAGCCCCAGGAGAGGAAATCCTCTTCGCTGAAGAGCGTCATCAGCGAGACGATAAAGGTCGCCATCAGCATGCCGATGGTGACCCCCGCCTGAGGAATGCTGCCAAAGAAGCCTTTGCGCTTCTCAGGCGCATATTCATAAGCCAGCAGCAGAGCACCGCCCCATTCGCCGCCAATTCCCATTCCCTGAATAATGCGCATCAGGATCAGCAGGGCCGGGGCCCAGAGGCCAATCTGCTCATAGGTAGGTAACAGCCCAATCATCACGGTTGCACCCCCCATCAACGATAGGGTTAACACCAGCGTTTTTTTGCGCCCGATACGATCCCCGATGTGGGCGAATATCACCCCCCCGATGGGGCGGATAAAGAAAGTTAACGAGAACGAGAGATAGGACAAAATCAGGCCGATGACCGGGTCGACCATCGGGAAGAAGATCTTGTTGAACACCAGCGCCGCGGCTGTGCCGTAAAGAAAATAGTCAAACCATTCAATGGCGCTGCCGGTGAGGCTGGCGACCAGCACCTTTTTATTTTTGCGTAAAACTGCGGTACTGCTTTCGTGTTGTTGTGTCATACCGTGATCCCGCCCAGTGGATGATGAAGCGGGTGACACCCGGCGCGCTTCGGGTGCAACCCGATAAGAGTAAAAGGTTGTCGAATTGTTAAGCAACTTAGGGAGAGCTGTTACTTTTGGCAAGCAGGACGAGGTGAAAACTGGTCAGATCACGCTGAAATAAGCAGCAATCACTGCTTTTAATGGCGATATTTCTGGCGCTTAATTTTTTTAATGGCCTAAGTTACAGCATATAATGCAGGTGCAACCGCCTGATTTTTGGACGTTTCTGGTTATTTCAGTTTAATGACTATTCTTATAAGGTAACTGCCGATTTCGCTTTCAGAGGGATCCTCTGTTAACCGACGGCCCGCGCGTTACCCTGAACTTACTTGCTGGAAGGAGGTAACGATGAGTCTCACAATCTTCCCGTCTCTGCCGGATAAAACCCTGTCTGCGGTCAATACAGTCGGCGCCTGGCTCGCTGAAGACAATCTGCCTTACAATCCGCCCGCGCTACAGCCGGATCTGGTGGTGCTGGCCGGTAATGCGGTGATCCCCTCCATCGACGCAGCCTGCCGTCTGGCATCGGAGCTTGCCGTGCCGCTGCTGATCAGCGGCGGGATAGGCCATTCCACCACCTTTTTATATGCCGCCATCGCGCAGCATCCCCGCTATAACAAGGTGCGCACCACTGGCAAAGCGGAAGCCACCATTCTGGCGGAGATCGCCCGGGAGTTCTGGTCTGTTCCGCCGGAACGGCTGCTGGTGGAAGATCAGTCCACCAACTGCGGTGAAAATGCCCGCTTCAGCGCCGCCATGATCCAGCACCATCCTCTGGCGGTGAAGCGCGGGATTGTGGTGCAGGACCCGACCATGCAGCGGCGGACGATGGCGACCTTTGCCCGTATATATCGTGATAAGCCGGATGCCCCGGCGTGGACCAGCCATCCTGGCATTGTGCCGCAGCTGCAAAACAGTGATGACGGTCTGGTGTTTCGCGGCGGCGGCGAGGGGCTATGGCCCGTCGAGCGCTATCTGTCGCTGGTGCTGGGCGAGCTCCCGCGCCTGCGGGATGACATCAATGGCTACGGTCCGCTTGGCCGCGATTTTATCGTGCATGTGGATATTCCTGCCGAGGTAGAGGCCGCCTGGCAGATCCTGCGTCATGATGCGGTGCTCACCGAAGCGCTGGCCAGCCGCGCGCTGCTGTAACGCGTTGCCCGTTTGCGATGAGTTTGACGCAAACGGGCAACTCTCTGTTGCCGGAATGTAATGTTTTCCTCCTGCTGACCCGTTTCTTTTATGAGATATCTCACAAAAACAGCGCGATACGCTGGGATTGAGGATCGGGAACTGTAGTTTTTAACAATAATTTTACTTGTTAAAAACAGTGTAATTACAGGAGCGAGTCATGACAGTACCCGTACAACATCCTATGTATATCGATGGACAGTTTGTAGCCTGGCAGGGTGATGCCTGGATTGATGTCATCAATCCGGCCACCGAAGAGGTCATTTCCCGTATTCCCGACGGCAGTGCCGAAGATGCCCGTAAGGCGATAGACGCAGCCGAACGCGCCCAGGAGGCCTGGGAGGCGCTGCCTGCCATCCAGCGCGCAGGCTGGCTGCGTAAAATCGCGGCAGGCATTCGCGAGCGCGCCAGTGAGATTAGCGCCCTGATTGTTGCTGAAGGCGGTAAGATCCAGCAGCTCGCGGAGGTTGAGGTCGCCTTCACCGCCGACTATCTCGACTACATGGCGGAGTGGGCCCGCCGCTACGAGGGCGAAATTATCCAGAGCGATCGTCCGGGCGAAAACATCCTGCTGTTCAAACGCGCCCTGGGGGTTACCACCGGCATCCTGCCGTGGAACTTCCCCTTCTTCCTGATTGCCCGCAAGCTGGCGCCTGCGCTGCTGACCGGCAACACCATCGTGATTAAGCCGAGCGAATTCACTCCAAATAACGCCATCGCCTTTGCCAAAATCGTCGACGAGATCGGCCTGCCGAAAGGGGTCTTTAACCTGGTGCTGGGTCGCGGGGAAACCGTGGGCCAGGAGCTGGCGGGCAACCCGAAAGTGGCGATGGTCAGCATGACCGGCAGCGTGGCCGCAGGCGAGAAGATCATGGCCGCCGCCGCGAAGAACATCACCAAAGTGTGCCTCGAGCTGGGCGGTAAAGCCCCGGCTATCGTGATGGACGACGCAGATCTGGAGCTGGCGGTGAAGGCGATTGTTGACTCGCGGGTGATCAACACCGGGCAGGTCTGTAACTGCGCCGAGCGCGTCTATGTGCAGAAGGGGATCTACGACCGCTTTGCAAACCGTCTGGGCGAAGCGATGAAAGCGGTGCAGTTTGGCAACCCGGCCGAGCGTAACGACATCGCCATGGGCCCGCTGATCAACGCCGCGGCGCTGGCGCGTGTTGAGCAGAAGGTGGCGCTGGCGGTAGAGCAGGGAGCGAAAGTGGTGCTGGGCGGCAAAGCGGTGGAAGGGAAGGGCTACTTCTATCCGCCAACGCTGCTGCTGGACGTGCGTCAGGAGATGAGCATCATGCACGAAGAGACCTTCGGACCGGTGCTGCCGGTGGTGGTATTTGACACCCTGGAGGAGGCGCTGAAGATGGCCAACGACAGCGATTATGGTCTGACATCTTCGATTTATACCCAGGATCTGAACGTGGCGATGAAGGCCATTAAAGGGCTGAAGTTCGGTGAAACCTATATCAACCGCGAGAACTTTGAAGCGATGCAGGGCTTCCACGCGGGATGGCGTAAATCGGGGATCGGCGGCGCGGATGGCAAACACGGTCTGCACGAGTATTTGCAGACCCAGGTGGTCTATTTGCAGTCGTGATAGAGACGCCGGGTGGCGCGAGGCTTGCCGGGTGGCGGCTTCGCCTTACCCGGCCTACGTGTCCGATGCCGTTTGCCGGTTTTGTAGGCCGGGTAAGCGCAGCGCCACCCGGCATCCAGACTGCACCCTTCCGCTTACACCTTCTTCGCGATCCAGTTCATCATCAGCTCCGGCCAGAGGGCCACCGGCAGCCCCTGGGCATCGCGGATGCCGAAGCCATGTCTCCCGCGCTCAAACAGATGCATCTCAACCGGCACCCCAACGCGGCGCAGGGCGGTGAACATCGCCAGGCTGTTCTCGACCTTCACCGCCGGATCGTCGGCGGCATGCAGCAGGAAGGTCGGCGGGGCATCGCGGGTGACGCGCGCTTCCAGCGAATAGCGGCGGATCAGCTCTTCGCCAGGGTTGTCACCCATCAGCTCCAGGCGCGAGCCCGGGTGGTAGTGTTCGCCCTGCATGGTGATCACCGGATAGACCAGCGCCATAAAAGCCGGACGGGCGGATAGCGCGTCGGCGGCGTCGAGCGGGGCGTATACCGTTTCGTCATGGCGGGTGCCGAGGCTCGCCGCCACGTGTCCGCCCGCCGAGAAGCCCAGTACCCCAATCCGCGCCGGATCCAGCTGCCACTCCCCGGCACTGGCGCGGATCACCCGCATGGCGCGCTGGATGTCGGCCAGCGGCGCGTCGGCCCCCTCTTCATGACCATCCCCCGGCATGCGGTAGGTCATCACAAACAGGGTGTAGCCGCGGGCGTTAAAGAAGGAGGCCAGCGCGCTGCCCTCTTTATCCAGCACCACGCGGCGGTATGACCCGCCCGGCGTCACCAGGATGCCCACCCCGTTAGGTTTGCTCGGGGCATAGACGGTTATCTCCGGGGCGCGGATGCCGGTGACGGCGCGATCAAAGTGGGAGGTACCGGTGTGGTGGGGTTCCGGGGTAAAGACGGTGTCGCTGGTCTGTGCGCCCGGGGCTTCATTATCGGGCCAGATGGTCAACGTGGCCGAACGGCTAACAGCGTGGGCCATATTCTATTCGAGTGTTTCACGGCTGAGTGCTTCCATGTTAACGCTCCCTCTCTGGAAAGCGTTTGTTATAGCAGGGTTAACGGAATGAAAACCTGAACAGTTTCACAGGTTGCGGACAGCCTGGCTGTCCGCAGGGTGATTACAGCGCCGCGAACTTATCCAGGGTCCGCACCAGCTGGGTGACAAAACCATATTCGTTGTCGTACCAGGCGACGGTTTTCACCAGCTGGACATCGCCCGCCTCGGTGACCTCGGTCTGGGTGGCATCGAATATCGACCCAAAGTGGCTGCCGATCACATCGGACGAGACAATCTCTTCGTCGGTATAACCGAAGGATTCGTTGCCCTCAGTGGCCTTTTTCAGCGCCTGATGGATCTCATCCACGCTCACTTTTTTATCCAGAATAGAGACCAGCTCGGTGACGGAGCCGGTTTTAACCGGCACGCGCTGGGCGTGGCCTTTCAGCTTGCCGCTCAGGGCGGGGATCACCAGCCCAATGGCCTTCGCCGCGCCGGTGGTGTGCGGAATGATGTTTTCCGCCGCGGCGCGGGAGGCGCGAAGATCCTTGCCGCGCGGCCCATCCACCAGCGCCTGGGTGCCGGTATAGGCGTGGATGGTGGTCATGGTGCCCGCCTTGATGCCAAAGGCGTCGTGCAGCACTTTCGCCAGCGGGGCCAGGCAGTTGGTGGTGCAGGAGGCGACAGAGATAATGGTGTCACTGGCCTCGATGGTGTCGTCGTTAACGTTAAAGACGATGGTTTTCATCTCGCCGGCCGGGGCGGAGATCAGCACTTTTTTGGCGCCCGCGTCCAGATGGGCCTGGGATTTCTCCTGCGAGGTGTAGAACCCGGTGCACTCCACTACCAGATCCACGCCCGCAGATCGCCACGGGATGTTTTTCGCCTCTTTCTCGGCGTAAACCGAAATGGATTTCCCGTCGACGATCAGCGCGTCTTCAGTGAAGTCGACGCTCCAGGGGAAGGGGCCATAGTTAGAGTCATGTTTTAACAGGTAGGCCAGCACTTTTGGCGACGTCAAATCGTTAATCGCCACCACGCTATTACTGTCCTGCGTTTCCAGCAACCGACGGAGAACCAGTCGGCCAATACGACCAAAACCGTTAATGCCAATCTTACTCATGATCTTCTCCTGTGTGATGTACGGGACGTTGAACTCATCCAGGATTAGACCATGAAGCCCAGCGAGGCAATTGAAGATGGCTCATCTGCACGGAAGTTTTTGAAAAGTCCGGGAGAATAAATAATGAATTTTTAACTGAAGCTGGGTTATTTTACGTTTTTTAGCCTTCTGTTCAGGAAAGACTATGCGCAATAAATACACCGGCCTGCAAATCACGATCCACTGGCTGGTTTTTCTGCTGGTGATCGTGGCCTACTGTGCCATGGAGTTTCGCGGCTGGTTCCCCCGCAGCGACCGCCCACTGATCAATATGGTCCACGTTTCATGCGGCATCTCTGTACTGGTGCTGATGGTCGCGCGTCTGCTGGTGCGTCTTAAGTATCCCGCGCCGCCGATTGTGCCTAAGCCAAAACCGATGTATATCGGCTTATCGCATCTGGGGCACCTCGCCATCTATCTGCTGTTTATTGCGCTGCCGCTGATTGGGCTGGTGATGATGTATAACCGGGGCAATACCTGGTTTGCGTTCGGGCTGGGGATGCCGCACGCCGCCGAGTCCAATTTTGATCTCGTGGACACGCTGAAAGCGTGGCACGTCACCCTGGCGAAGCTGGGCTATTTCGTTATCGGGATCCACGCCTTTGCCGCGCTGCTTCACCACTACTACTGGAAAGACAATACCCTCCTGCGCATGATGCCGAAAAAACGCTAAGGGGATCCTGTGTCCCGTAAGCTGCGCAAAGTGCTGTTTGCCACCGGTGTCGGCCATTTTGTTGAATGGTTCGATTTTGGGCTTTACGGCACGCTGGCCGCGTTTATTGGCCTGCACTTTTTCCAGGCTGACGATCCGGCGTTGGCGCTGCTGTCGTCGTTCGCGGTCTTTGGCGCCGGGTTTGTGATGCGTCCGCTGGGCGGGCTGTGGTTTGGCTCCCTCGGGGACCGCATCGGACGCCGGAGGGTGCTGGCGTCGGTGATCATGCTGACCTCGGGCGCCACCTTTCTGATCGGACTGCTGCCCACTTATTCGCAGGTGGGGCTTCTCGCCACGGTGCTGCTGGTGCTGGTGCGTCTGGTTCAGGGATTTGCCGCCGGGGGCGAAAGCGCAGGAGCCACCACCTTTCTGGCGGAATATGCTCCCGCCCGCCGCCGGGGCTACTTTACCAGCTGGATCGATAACTTCGGCTTTCTGGCCTTTGTTGCCGCCTCTGGCCTGGTGCTGCTGCTCACCACGGTGCTGGGAGAGGCGGCGATGAATGCGTGGGGCTGGCGCATTCCCTTCCTGCTCGCCGGGCCGCTGGGCTGGATTGGCCTCTACCTGCGCACCCATCTTGAAGACTCTCCCGAATTCCTGGCGCTGAAGCAAAGCCATAAAACCGAGGCCGCCCCGCTGCAGGTGGCGGTCACCACCGAGCGGCGCGCGCTGGGCTTCTGCATCGGTTTTGTGGTCATCAAGGCGGTGGGGCACTGGATGCTACAGGCCTTTATTCCCGGCTACCTGACGACGGCGCTGCGCTTTCCGACGCAGCAGGCATACCTTATTACCACGCTCGGGCTGTTAGCTGTGGCGGTGATGGTGCCCTTTATGGGGTATCTGTCGGACAGGTTTGGCCGCAGGCCGCTGATGCTGGCGGGCTGCATGGGGTTTATCCTCCTGAGCTGGCCTGCCATGGGATTGATGGCGCAGGGCGATGTCGTCTCCGCGCTACTGGCGATGCTGTTGCTGGGGATCTGCATTGCCGCCTTTGACGGGGCCTGCTGCGCGGCTATCGCGGAGCTGTTTCCTACCCGGATTCGCTTTGGCGGTATCGCTATCGCCTATAACGTGGCGGTGGCGTTCTTTGGCGGTATCACGCCGTGGTTCTCGGCCTGGCTGGTTCTGAAGAGTGGCAATCCGCTCGCCCCCGCGCTGTTTGTCATGATGGCCGCCCTGATCACCTTCCTGACGGTGTTACGGGCGAAAGAGAGCGCCGGATTGCCGTTGCGTCGCTAGGGGCGGCATAAAAAGCCCGGCGGGGAAGGCCGGGCAAAAATAAACACAACAAATTTGCATCACTTAACAGCTGATTACTTCAGATCGCGGTGTGCCATGGCGTTGACCAGGTACGACTGACGCTGACTGAGCCTCACTTCACGGTCAGCGTCATCACGCTTGATGATATTGAGCGCCGGGCCGCCGCTATCCGGCGAACGCGTACACTCTGCATCCTCCGGAATTATCCAGCCAACATCATCACGGGTGCGATGATTATTGCGTGCGTTACGAACTCTTCGTCTCAAATGCATACTCTAACCTCCGTATAATATATCGGGCTGCGTTTGCATGGTGTGGCAAAATTGCCGCTCGGTACGTCCATGAATATATTGTCTGACATATCGCCGTTAGCGGAAGATATATCGCAGCGGATTACGCTGCGGGTTTGCGTCCGCCACCGCGACTATTTTGTCCGCCTTTTTTTCCCGCTTCGGATGCCCGCTGCGGGTCGTTCTTAAAGTTACCGCCGCTACTCTGTCCGCCTTTACGGCCCGCCTGGGATGCACGCTCCCGGTCTTCTGCGAAATTGCCGGAACCGCCTCGATGATTAGCCATAACTTGTCTCCAGTTTTTCGTTGAGAATACTTTTAAGGAAAACCAACTTCCTCAAATGCGTGCACAAATAAATCTAGACAGAACGGAACAAACGTCAATAAGCCTCCCGATGCGTTTTTTCCTTGCTCATGGCTAACAAATTTTATTTTTTCACCGGCTCCAGGGAATATATCCTCGCTAATAAATAAGTTAGCATTCCTTATATATCTGACGAATAATTTCCGGGTGGTAAAGGGTGTTTGCAGATTCATAAAATAATTCCCTTTCTGAGGGAATTTAAGATAAGTCTTAGCGGCTCTGCTCAGGCTCAATGGCCGCGATGGCCCGTAAATCGGGTGGCTGGCAGGTGATCAGCCGGGCGCTGATTATCGCACTACCTTTCATGGTGGTTGCCGCTCTGCTGACAATGCCTGCATCATTGCATGGGACAGGCTTTTCGGGCTGGGGCTCCCGCCACGCTGCTGCATGAGAGGGTGAGCCCGTTAATGGTATTTATCATCTTTGACGTGATTCTTTATGTCGTGGGATCACGAAAATTTGGCCGCTAATTTTATAAGGGATTCAGGATGTTTACAGGTCTGAGCGCATTTCCTCTCACGCCGTTGGTAAAGGGGGAGATTGATGAAAACGCCTTTGTTGCGCTGATTGAGGCGCTGGCGGCAGCGGGGGTAAATTCCATCGGCGCGCTGGGCTCCACGGGGAGTTACGCCTACTTAACCCGGGAGCAGCGTTTCGCCGCCACAAGGCTGGCGGTGAGTGCCGCCGCGGGCGTGCCGGTGATGACCAGTATCGGCAGCGTCAACGCAGAAGAGATCGTGAGACTGGCAGAGGATGCGCAAAAGGCCGGGGTGAGCGGTCTGCTGCTGGCCCCGCTCTGTTACCAGAAACTGACGGCGGAGGAAGTGTTCCGTCTGTACGAGCGCCTCTGCGGTGAAATTTCCGTTCCGCTCTGTATCTACGACAACCCGGCGACCAGCGGCTTTGAATTTAATGATGAACTGCTGGAGGCGCTGTCGTTTTTACCCAACATGGGTTCCATCAAGCTCGGCGATCTGCCTGCCGATCCGGCTGACGCCTTAGCCCGTGTGGCGAAGCTGAAAAGCCAGGTGGCGGCGGGGGTGACGATTGGCATCAGCGGTGATGCGCAGTCGGCTGCCGGTCTGCTGGCAGGGTGCGACGTCTGGTACTCGGTGCTGGCCGGACTTTTCCCGGATTATTGCCTGCGGTTGACGCAGGCGGCGCTGCGGGGGGATGTGGAGGAGACCCGGCGGCTTAACGGCGCGCTGGAGCCGTTATGGAGATTCTTCCGTCGCTACGGGAGTTTGCGGGTGATCGCGACGGTGGCGGAGCTGCGGGGAAGGGCTGCGGCGCCGTGTTTGCCTTTTCCGTTGCAGACGCTGGCGGGGGCGGAGCGGGATGCGTTGCAGGAGGTGGCAGAGCGGGTTTTGTAGGCCCGTGCAAGCGAAGCGCCGCCGGGCAATGCGCGGGCGGCCTGGCGATATCACCGAACTGATGGCAGAGGAGCGGGAGCGTGCCCGCACCCTCTGTATCCTTCATCAGCCTGTTTGAAGACCTCCAGACCAGAAAACATTTACAAAACAAATATTTCTAATTGCAATAATCACTTGTAAGCGAAGCGGTTAAGTAATAAACCGCCGTTGTCGGCCTGCGACTTGATTGCGCTTCGCGCCACGACTACTGTATATAAAAACAGTATTCGAGGAACGAATCATGGAGTTTTACCAACTTTCAGCGCTGCGCGAGGTGATTGCGCTCCCCCTTTTCAGCGATGTGGTGCAGTGCGGCTTTCCCAGTCCGGCCCAGGACTATGTTGAACAGCGTATCGATTTAAACAAATTACTTATTCAGCACCCCAACTCGACCTACTTTGTGAAAGCGGCCGGGGATTCGATGATTGACGCCGGGATCGGCGACGGCGATCTGCTGATTGTCGACAGCGCCAGAACGGCGCAGCACGGGGATATTGTTATCGCCGCGGTGGAGGGGGAATTTACGGTAAAACGCCTACAGCTCCGGCCCCGGGTACAGCTTAACCCGATGAACAGCGCTTATTCGCCCATCCTCGTGAGCAGCGAAGAGTCGCTCGATATCTTTGGCGTGGTGACCTATATCGTGAAGTCGGCGGATTAGGCTGCATACACCGGATCTTACCGATCGCATATCGCCAGAATTTGCTCCCTCATCCACACATGTCCGGGTGAGTTACCCAGCGTAGGGCTGTAATAGGCCTTCAGGATGTACTGCGGTGTCGGGAAAGGGGGAGCAAAAACCATCAGGTTTTTCATATCAAAGATCGACGCTATTCCTCTTTTGGGCAGCGTGATCGCCAGATCGGACTGGGAAACAATCAGAGGGGCGATCATCAGACTGGGAAGTTCCACGACGATCCGGCGACGTACCTGCTGGCTTTCCAGATAACGATCGATCATCCCGCGGCTTTCCAGCCACGGGCGCACCACCACATGCCCGGCACTCAGGTAACCTTCCTGCGTCAGCAAATCCTGGATATGCGGATGACCACGGCGCACGGCAACGACATAGTCATCGGTAAAACAGGTCATGGATTCGATGCCGCGTCGGGAGGGCTTTTGCTCCTCTTCGAACCCCAGGGCAAAATCGACCTTACCCGACAGCAGATCGTCATCGGCATTAAAATCCCGCGAATAGACAAGCTTAAGGGTGATGCCTGGCGCCAGCTGATTGACCCGTGCCACCAGCGCGGGCAGGATCACCGCGGCGGTGTAGTCCGTTACGGCAAAGGTGAATGTCTCCCGGCTTTTTTCCGCTTCGAAATCCCCAGACTCGAGCAGGCAGGAAGAGAGGCTGCCTAACGCCCCGGAAACCTTCGCCGCGATGCTTTCCGCTTTGGCCGTGGGCACCATCCGACCGCCGGTACGCACGAACAGCGGATCTGCAAGCGCGACCCGCAGGCGGTTCAGGGCATGGCTCAGCGCCGAAGGGCTAAGCGCTTGCTCATTGGCGGCAGCCGTGACGCTACCGTGCCGGTAGAGTGAATCGAAAACCAGCAGTAGATTCATATCGAGCTTACGTAGGGGTGAATACATATTTTCCCGGAATCCGGTTAAGTGCATATTATGCAGTTTATTATTGCATAACATGCAGCACAAACATGCCGGGAACAAGGTATTCTGTCGCCCACAACATGACGAAGAGGCAAAAATATGACTACCCCGGTATTCCGCCAGGCAACCGCAGCTGACATTGATCGTTGCCATGAGATTGAAAGGATGTCCTATGAAGGGGATGAAGCGGCAACGCGCGAAAAAATTGCAACCCGCATTAATCGCTACCCGGAAGGCTTTCTGTGCATAACGCTGGAGGGCGAAGTCATTGGATTCATTAATGCGGGCTGTGCATGGGACGTGGTGATGTCCGACGAAGCGTTTAAAGAACTGGTGGGCCACGATCCGGATGCCCCAAACGCAGTAATCATGTCCGTGGTGGTTCATCCGGATTTCCAGGGACAAGGCTATTCGTCATTGCTGATGCGTGAATTCGTGTCACGCATGAAGGCGATGCATAAAAAGACCATTCACCTGATGTGTAAAGATCGCCATGTCGATCTGTACGCCCATTTTGGCTACCGCTATATCAGGCCGTCGGAGTCCGATCACGGCGGGATGGCATGGCATGAAATGATGATGATGCTTTGATTTATCCTGAGTATCACCGCCGGCAAACATTATTCCGAAAAAGAGGTCAGGAAGCGCTTCGTCAAGCGCCTCGCTAACCCCTCCCTCTGAAAGATTATGCGCCAAAGGCGCCGTCGATGGTGTGCATGGCGCCTGTCACGAATGACGCCTCCGGGCTCGCCAGCCAGGCGACCATGCCCGCCACTTCCTCAGGACGCCCGTGTCGTTTAATTGCCATAAAGCTGTGCATCAGCTCCTTCATGGGGCCATTCTCTGGATTCGCATCGGTATCGATGGGGCCGGGCTGTACGACGTTAACCGTGATCCCGCGTGGGCCAAAGTCACGCGCCAGGCCGCGCGCCAGTCCTTGCAGTGCCGATTTACTGACCGCATAAGAGGCCATCCCCGGAATGGGCATACGATCGCCATTCACGGAACCGATGACAATAATGCGTCCGCCGTCCGGCATTTGCCGGGCCGCCTCAACCGCGGCATGGTAAGGCGCGTGAATGTTGATCCGGAAGAGGCGATCGACGGCGTCGCTATCCTGCTCCAGCGCATCGTCAAAGAGCGCAATGCCTGAGTTGACGACCAGAACATCCAGCGGCCCGCTGTCACGCACGAGTTTAATTACCGCATCCCGGTCGGCGCTGTCGGTCTGTACCGCCACGCTTCCGGTTTCAGCGGCCAGCTGCGCGGCGGCGTCTGGCGATCCCGCATAGCTGAACACCACCGATGCGCCCTCGGAGGCAAAGCGCCTGACGATAGCCGCGCCAATGCCACGACTTCCGCCTAAAACCAGTACCGATCTCTTTTGCAGTGCAGCCATAAAGCGTTCCTTATGATATTGTAGTGGTCATTACAATATGCGTCGGCTACATGTGCCGTCAAGGAGTAATGTAGTGATCACTACAAAAAAGAGCCGTACCCCAGGACGACCTCGCCGGTTCGATCCTGAGCAGGCCATTGAAACTGCCCAACACCTCTTTCACTCGCAGGGTTATGACGCGGTGAGTGTGGCCGATCTGACAAAGGCGTTCGGCATTAATCCCCCCAGCTTCTATGCCGCTTTTGGCAGCAAGTTGGGGCTCTACACCCGGGTGCTGGAGCGGTATAGCCATACTGGCGCGATCCCCTTTACTGAACTCCTGCGTCACGACCGCCCGGTGGTGCAGTGCCTGATGGATGTTCTGCACGACGCGGCAAAACGCTATGTGAGCGATCCGGCGGCGGCCGGGTGCCTGGTGCTGGAAGGGATCCACTGCAACGATCGGCCTGCGCGCGAGGCGGCAAGCGAATTGCACGCTGCCGCGGAAGAGACTATCCGGGCCTATATTGCCCAATACTATCCGCACGAAGCCGTTCGGCTGACCGACTTTATCAGCACATTGATGGCGGGACTGTCGGCGAAAGCACGGGCAGGGGATAGTCTGGCGCGTCTGCAGGAGACCGTGCGCCTGGCGAGGCTGGCCCTGGCGCCGTTACTTCCGCGCTGAGGCCAGACCCGGTTCTTATGGCGTGGGGATCAGATGGTCTGTCCGCCCGACACCTCGATACGCTGGGCAGTCACCCACCGGTTGTCGTCACGCAGCAGGCTGGCGACCATCGGTCCGATATCATCGGGAACGCCGACACGCCCGAGCGCGGTCATGGCGGCAAACTGTGCGTTAACATCGGCGTTGTCGCGCACCAGGCCGCCGCCGAAATCGGTCTCAATGGCCCCTGGCGCGACGGTATTGACGGTGATACCGCGCCCGCCCAGCTCGCGGGCCATATACACGCCCAGCATCTCAACCGCCGCTTTTGCCGCGGCGTAGGCCGAGAATCCCGGGTAGGAAACCCGGGTCAAACCGGACGAAAAGTTAACGATCCGCCCGCCGTCGGCCAGCATCGGCAGCAGCGCCTGCACCAGGAAAAACACCCCTTTGACGTGAACGTCGAACAACCCGTCGAACTGCGCTTCGGTGGTATCGGCCAGGGTAGCAAACTCACCGTGACCGGCGTTGTTAATCAGATGATCGAAGGTGTCGCGCGCCCAGACTTCAGCAAGCTGCGTGCGCAATGTTTCAGCAAAGCGCGGGAAACTTGCCGTCTGCGCCATATCAAGCTGGAGGGCAATCGCTTTGCGTCCCAGCGCGCGGATCTCCGCGACAACCGCTTCAGCCTGCTCGGTGTTTCCTCTGTAAGCGACAATGACATCACCCCCCTGTTGTGCAATGGCGAGGGCGGTACGACGGCCGAGGCCACGGTTGGCGCCGGTGATAAGTGCGATTTTATTCATGACAGCTCCTGTCTGTTGAGTGGTATCACTACAGTAGGAGAAGCCCCTCTGTGGCCATTGCCCGATCCTTGTGAAGTTTTGCCCATTTCTCTTCCAGGGGGTGTTCTGTCGCCAGTTATCACATACTATCGTTAAAAAACTTGCCCGAAAGGATCCTATGCCTGCTGCACTGTTCGAGCTTTGCCGCCGCTATGCTGATACGCACGCTGACCGTAGCGGGGTTGCTGTTACGCCGGTTCCGGGGTTGACGATTGTCCGGGCTTTGCATCCCGGCGATTTGCAGGCGGCCATCAACAGACCGCTGATTGCGATGCTGTTGCAGGGACGCAAATGCGTCACAACCGGTACTGAACGTTTTGACTATGGCCCGGGCGAGGCGATGGTGATTGCTGCGGATGTGCCGACGATCAGCCAGATTACCCAGGCCAGCCTTCGCCATCCCTACTATTCCCTGGTGCTCGAGCTGGATACTGCCATCCTGCGTGAGCTTCAGACGCTGGCACCCGCAGGGCAGGGTGACGGGCCTTACGTCGGCATTGAACCAATGAATGCCGGGGTGGCGGATGCCGCTTACCGGCTGGCAAGACTGTTTGACGACCCGCCTGCGCTGGCGGTCCTGGGTGAGGGATTACGCAGAGAGCTGCATTACTGGCTACTTCGCAGCGTACACGGGGCGGCTATCCGTGCCCTTGGCGCAGCAGAGAGCTATTCCGCACGCATCAGCCGCGCGGTCGCGGTTTTGCGTAAGGATTTTACCCGCACGATAAGCGTTGAAGAGCTTGCCGGCGTGGCGGGAATGAGCGTTTCCGTGTTCCATCAACATTTCCGGGCTATCACCACCACCTCGCCGTTACAGTTTCAGAAACAGCTGCGCCTGATCCACGCCCGTCGGCTGATGCTGACAGAAGGAACTGCCATTGCCCAGGCGGCCTACAGGGTAGGCTATGCCAGCGTGTCGCAGTTCACCCGGGAATATGCCCGGATGTATGGCGTGCCGCCGGGGCGTGACAGGCGGCTGGCTAAAGCCAGCGCCTGAGGCCGGAAGACAAACGTTAAATGGCCGTTTTGAGCCAGGAGGCAATATCCTGCGTGGGCAGATTGTTCCGCGCATTCCAGGTTTCACTCATCGGCCACCACACTCCCTCTCCCCGGGCAAAGGCGACGCGATAGCGCAGCATCGGATCATCCGGCTGTAAACGCAGTTCTTCCTGTAAGGCGGGCAGCGTGAATACGCTTTTCGCGAAGGTCTGTTTTGTGACGCGTTCAACCGTTTCCGCCAGTTTGCCATAGGAGGTCGTTTCCCCCGCGACAAAGACCACCTCGTTGACGATACGCGGCTGCTGCAAATAGATCGCCGTGGTCAGCCGGCCAATATCCGCGGGTGAGGTCACGGTGACCTGGGTGTCCCATCCTCCGAGAGCATGAAGGGTTCTGTTGGCTAAATTCACCACATCAAACGCCGGTTCGAAGAGAAAGCTGGTAAACATACCGGTTGACACAATCACCCACTCCGTCGCGCGCTGTTCCCGCAACAGGGTTCTGACCTCATACTGCTCGTCCCAGACGGGTTGGCCGCTTCCTTTGCCGACCACATCGTAATTAACGCCAAACTGCCAGGGGAAGTAGCGTCTCACGCCCGCCTCCAGCACCGCGCGGGTAATTTTTATCTGGGTGCCTGCACCGGCGATAAAACCCATGCAGTTGATCACCGTATCAAAGCCAGCAAAGTGGGGTTTTAACGATTCAATCGTACTGGCTGCAACGTCAACGGCCATAAATGTTGCGCCTGAATCAGCCAGTCGCTGATGATCATCGGCCAGCAGGTTGCCCTGTTGATCCAGTGACCCGGGCGAGACGATAACCGAGACGCTGCCGTTTCGCCGTGTGACTGCCGGGATCAGAAAATCCAGTACGGCGGTGCCCAGTTGTCCCGCTCCCAGCACCAATACTTTTTCGCCCTGATTAACATTGCGCTCTGTCATTTTTATTCCTCATCTTTGTCAGCAGCTTGTTTGCTGCTATTAAGGCCATTTTATGGCAGGGTGGTTTATGCGATAAGAGGCTGAGGACGGGTTAGACTGTTCGTGAAAATGGCATAATCAGTCGGTCTGGAGGGCAATATGGATAAGCTGGAAGCAATGCAGGTCTATGTCGGCGTGGTGGATACCCATAGCTTCGCCAGGACAGCCGAAGCGATGGGATTGCCGCGTTCAACGGTATCCCGCGTGATTAAGGATCTGGAAGCCTGGCTCGGGATCAAGCTTCTGCAGCGAACCACCCGCACACTCAGCGTGACCGCCGATGGCCGACGGTACTATGAGGAGTGCAAACGCGTGCTGGCTGATATTGCCGCCATAGAATCCTCTTTTCCTGGCCGGGCGGCGCAGCCCAAAGGGCGTTTCAAGGTGGGGATGCCGCAGTCGCTGGCCCGGCACTGCATTCTCCCGAGGCTAGCGGAGTTTCTGCAGCTGTATCCTGAGCTGGAGTTGATCCTGTGTTCCAGCGATAACGTCGAAGATATCATTCAGGAAGGGTATGACTGCGTGATTCGTACCGGCAGAATCGACGATTCAACCACGCTGGTGGCCCGACCTCTCGCGAACTTTAAGTGGGTGGTTCTGGCCTCTCCGGCATACCTTGCCGCCCATGGTAAGCCGGAAAATATTGATGATCTGGAAAGGCATTACGCCGTTGGCTATCTCAACCATCGCACCGGACGCACCACCGACTGGTTTTTTACCCTTGAGGAGGGCGATTGCGCGATCCGGATGAAGGAGACGCTGGTTGTCGATGATACCGACGCCTATATTCAGGCCGGTATACAGGGGCTTGGGGTAATCCGTGTCGCCAGCTATCTGGTTGCGCCTTACCTGCAAAACGGCGCGCTCATCGCCTGCATGGATAACCTCTCTTTTGATTTGCCGCTTTCGCTGGTCTATCCGCAAAACAGGTATTTACCGCCTTCGGTGCGCGCATTTTATGACTGGAGCCGCGCGGTGCTGCAACAACCTGTGAGGGGGGCTTAAACGCGCAGAATGGCTCTTTTTAACTGCTCCACCAGCCAGTTCAGCGCCGGATCCTGCGCCCGGCGCTTGTGGCGCAACAGACACAACGTAAACGAGGGATAATTCACGGGCGTGGCGCTGGTGCGTAAAGCAAAATGCTGCTGCCATCGTCGGGCCAGTCCGTCGGGAACCGTGGCGAAAACGGGCATCGTGGTTAACAGCAGAGGAAAGGTGGAAAAATTGGCCGTCACGTAACGCACGCGCCGCTGCAACCCCTGGCTGGCAAGCTGCCGGTCAATTTCACTGTGGCTTGATTCGCGATACGACACCATAACATGCTCATAAGCGATAAAGTGGTTTACCGACAAGGGCCCTTCACAGGGGATCTGCTCAGCTGACCAGAGCGTCGAAACGCCCATTGTCATGACGGGCTCGCTCACGATCTCTCCCGTGCTCTGCTTGTTCAGCGAAACGGCAATATCAATGGCATCCTCCTCCAGTAATCGACGTACCTGAAAGGGATCGGCGGGGAGACTATGCAGCGCCACGCCAGGTGCCTGATGGGCGATGGCGGGCAGGAGATCCGGCATCAGCCAGTGCTCGCTCCAGTCGCTTATGCCCAGGCGAAAGGTCCGTTTTGCCGTGGCGGGAGAGAAGTCCTGAGCGCCAAAAATGACGGTATGCAGGTTTTCCATCAGCGGTTGCATATGAACCATCAAGGCTTCGGCGCGCGGTGTCGGCAGCATCCCCCGGGCCGCGCGAACGAACAGCGGGTCATCAAACATCTCCCGTAGTCTTTTCAACGCCCCGCTGATGGCCGGTTGCCCAAGATGCAGCACCTCTGCGGTACGGGTGACGCTCGCTTCCCGGTATAACACCAGAAACACCGTCAGGAGATTCAAATCTATCCGGTTAAAATCATTTTCAATGATTTTCTTCATCATGTTAATCAATTTGAATGTTATTTATCCCAGCAGCATAGTGAATCTCAACCTGGTAAATCAACTATGCCGAGAACAGGCGGAGGGCGTTATGCAATCTTACCGGATAGGCGACACGGTTATTTTTAAGATCATGGAGCGAGAAATTAAAATACCAACAGCGGAGTTATATCCTGATTATCTCCGGCCCGCAGACGCAGAATGGGCCCGTCAGAGCGTACCGCTGTCGATCCACAGTTGGGTCATACGTACTCCCGACGATATTATTGTGATTGATACCGGCACCGGTAATGGTCGCGAACGCGGTGGTAATCCGTTTTACCATCAATTGCACACAGGCTACCTGGAGAATTTTCTGGCCTCGGGCATTAAGCCGGAAGAGGTGACCCTGGTATTACTGACTCACCTGCACACTGACCATGTTGGCTGGAACACTCTCTGGCGGGATAACCGCTGGGTGCCGATGTTTCCCAACGCGCGTTATATCTGCTCTGAGAAAGAGCTTATTCGGGTACAAAACAGTGACCGCTACCGGAATTTATGGCTCGACAGCCTGTTGCCGGTGATTGACGCGGGCCTGCTGGAAACCGTTGATGTGGCCGCGCAGCCGGTATTTAGCGGCAGAATTTCTTATACCCCCATGCCCGGGCACAGCCCCGATCATGCGGCGTTGATCCTCTCCGCGGGCGGCGAATATGCCTTCTTTGCCGGGGATATTGCACATTCACCGTGGCAGTTTAGCCACCCGGAATGGAATTCGGTGTTTTGCAGCGACCATCACGAGGCGGAAAAGTCACGGCGTCGGGCGATGGCATGGTGTGCGGAACATAACGCCCTGTGGTGTAGCGCCCATTTCGCTGGCTCCTCCTGCGGCTGGCTGAGTGTTGATGAACATGGGCACTATCGCTGGACTGAGGCGAATGACACGCCAACCTTTTTCGGAAGTACGCAACAATGAACAACGCTTCTGTGATTCTGGTTTTTGGCGCGACGGGCCAGCAGGGCGGCTCGGTCGCGAATGCGCTGCTTAACAACGGCTGACTGGGCGTATAACCGGTAGGGCTTTTCCCGGCGTCACAACGGTGACGCCGGGCGGGGTGGCTAGCGGGAGGATAACAGCGGCGCGTAATCCATGTTCTCCAGATCCTCGAGCAGGCCGGGGCCGGTGGGATGCCAGCCCAACTGCTGACGTGTCCAGGCGGAGGATGCGCGCAGGTTTATGGCGGCGAAAATAGCGAACCAGCCAAAATGCGCTTCAGCCTCTGAGGAGGGGAGCGAGATGTACGGCAGATCGAGCTTGTGGGCAATGATTTCGGCGATCTGCCGGAGGGGTACCCCTTCTTCGGCAACGGCGTGGTAGCGTTTACCGCTTTCGCCACGCTCCAGCACCTGTCGGTAGAGCGCGGCGACATCGCTGACGTGCGCCGCTGACCAGCGGTTATCGCCCTCACCGATGCAGGCTACAACGCCTTTCTCAATCGCATGCTGAATATACCAGGTGATGAGGCCCTGGCGCCGGGTATCATGCACCTGTGGCAGACGCACAACCTGCACATTAACACCTTCAGCAAGCAGCGCATTGCCTTCAGTTTCTGTTGCCACCCGGGGATGGCTGTTCCCGGCGTTAAAGTGCTTTTCCTGCGCTAATGCCGTGGCGGTGTCATCGCCCATGCCGGTTCCTGACGTAATAATCAACGGGCGATCGCTGCCTTTCAGCGCCTGGCCCATGGCATGGATAGCCCGCCGATCCTTTTCACAGTTCTCGACGAAACGGTGAAAATCATGATCAAAAGCCGTATGGATCACCGCTTCCGCATGCTGTGCGCCCGCCGCTAACGTATCGGGGTCATCCAGGGTTCCGCGATGAACCTCCGCCCCCGTATTCCTGAGCGCCTGCGCGCTGCTCTCCGAGCGGGCGAGCGCGGTAACCTGATGTCCGGCCGCCAGCAGTTCAGTGAGGATCCGGGAGCCAATAAAGCCACTTGCGCCGGTAAGAAAAACTCGCATAACACACCTCCAGAGTAGGGTTCCGGAACAGAGTAGCGCTATAGTCAGACGAGAAAAGTAGAGACATTATCAGGGTATAAACCTTAACAGGATGACGACGATGCACACTGCTATGCAGTCACTGGGCGATTTTCTGCGGGCGCGACGTTTACGCCTCGATCCGGCCACCTTTGGCTTTAGCCCGGGCAGGCGACGCACGCCCGGCTTGCGCCGTGAAGAGGTAGCTCAGCTCGCCAGTATCAGCCCGGTCTGGTACACCTGGCTTGAACAGGGACGCGGCGGTGCGCCGTCGCGGGAGGTACTTAACCGTATCGCCAGCGGGCTACGCCTGACCTCACCGGAACGCAAGCACCTGTTTATGCTGGCATTCGGCCATCCGCCCGGCACCCGTTTCACCGTTTCTGCCGAAATCGCGCCACGATTACAGCGGGTTCTGGATGCATTGAGCATCCCTGTCATCGTCAAAACCATTACCTGGGACGTCATTGCCTGGAATCGCGCCGCCGCATGCGTTTTAACCGATTATGCGCGTCTGCCCGCAACAGAGCGTAACGTTCTGCGCCGCCTGTTCACCGATCCGGCAGTACGCCGGGCGCAGGATGACTGGCAGGCGGTGGCGCGGTTGGTGGTTTACGCGTTTCGTGCTGACGTGGCGCGCGCGGGAACATCGCCGGAAACCACCAGCCTGATTGCCGAACTTTCCCGTCAGAGCCCGGAATTTGCTGCCTGGTGGCAGAGTAACGATGTCGCCAGTCACGGTGAGGGGGTGAAGCGTATCTATCATCCCCAGGCCGGCGCGATAGAGCTTGAATTCTCAACCTTTGCGGTGGAGGGGCGGCCGGATCTGGCGATGCTGGTGTTTAACCCGGCGACAGAGGAGAGCCGCCTGAAAATTGATGCCCAGCTCAGACAATCCCCGCTCTGTGATTAACCGGTGTCGGCGAGCCCGACATGTTTAACCGCCGCGCGATGCTGCGCATATTTCCCCGGCGGCACACCGACATAGCGGGTAAACGCCACGCTGAATGCGCTGGCGGAGCCGTAACCCGTGCGCTCTGCCACTTCGGCGACCGTGACGCCGGTATCGCACAGCAGTTGCATGGCGAGGGTCATGCGCCAGGAGAGCAGGTATCCCATCGGCGTGACCCCGGTCATCTCCGTAAAGCGCTCAAACAGCATCGAGCGGGAGAGGGCGCAGCGACTGGCCAGCGCCTGCACCGTCCATTTTCTGGCAGGCTCCTGATGTATCAGCCGTATCGCCTGGGCGATACGGGGATCGGCCAGACCACGCACTAATCCGGGCGTGGCGAGGGATGTGCCAGAGCGGATAGCCTCGATAAAGAGCAGTTCCAGCATGCGCGCCAGCATGAACGCTTTTCCGGAGCGTTGCGCCTGGGCTTCATCCTTTAACAATCCGACCAGCAGCGAAAGACGCTTTTCATCACGCACAAACACAAGCCCGGGCAACAATGAAACCAGCAAACCCGCATCGGGTGATTCAGACATGCAGTGACCAACCAGCGCCAGCATTTCAGGGTCAGCATGGGGATCGCCGAGCCGGAAATGTCTCTCTGCCACTTCGATGGGGATAGTATCGACACCTGGCGAAGCAGGCGGGACGAGGCTCGTCAACGCAAAGTTGTAGGCTGCGGGTATTAAAACAAAGTCACCGGCATGCAGCGTGAGGGGCTCATCGCCTTCGCGCTCAAGGCGGCACGCCCCTTCAAGCACAGCGCAATAGAATGACAACCCCTCATCCGAACGGCGGACCCGCCAGGCGCCCGCGCCGGTCACCGTTTTTGTCAGCACCGCTTTGAGCTTTAACATGGCGATGGCTTCGGCTAACGGATCGCTCATTTCCGGACTCCTGCTAAAGAATGACGGACGTTTGAATATATATCGTCCAGTCAGGGCTGTCTATTATGTGCTCAGGTAAACCACACGCAGGAGTGATTATGAAAACGGTTATGATTACCGGCTGTTCATCAGGTTTTGGTCTGGAAACCGCACGGTATTTTCTTGAGCAGGGCTGGAAGGTGATTGCGACGATGCGCACACCGCAGGAGAATCTTCTTCCCGGGAGCGCGCGTTTACGTCTCCTGAGCCTCGATGTCACTTCGCAGCCGAGCATAGATCGGGCGATCGCTGACGCCGGCGACATCGATGTTCTGGTCAACAACGCCGGGGTGGGGATGTTAAACGCCCTGGAAGGTGTCTCCCCGGAGGCGGTCAGAGACATTTTTGAAACCAACACGCTTGGCACTCTCGCCATGACCCGGGCCGTACTCCCACAATTCAGACAACGTCGTTCAGGGGTGATCGTGAATGTCACGTCTGCGGTCACCCTTCAACCGCTGCCGCTGCTTGCGGTCTATACCGCCAGTAAGGCGGCGGTTAATGCGTTCACCGAATCTCTGGCAATTGAGCTTGCGCCGTTTAATATCCGCGTGGGCCTGGTGCTGCCCGGGCGTTCGCCTGCGACCCGTTTCGGCGAAAATGCGCAACGGATCATGGGATCGATTCCCGCAGAGTATGCCGCGTTGAGCGAGCGTGTCTTTCAGGGCATGCAGGATGCGCATGCGAGCGTAACCTTACCCGAGGATGTGGCAAAAGCCATCTGGCAGATGGCAACGGATCCGGATACGCCGATCCGTTTACCGGCCGGAGAGGATGCCCGGCAGATGGCGGCGCATCTCATGTAGAATCCGCCACAGTCAATCCTGCACGTTTAGCGGTTATCCGACATACTGAAGCGTAATGCAGGAGACAATCACTGGAAGGCGTGCCCTATGGCTGATTATACCTTTTCCACACTCTGGCGGGTGGAGGCCTCGCTCCAGGAGGTCTGGGCGATTTTATCGCATCCCGATGTGTGGCCCGAATGGTGGGGAAGCCTGGAGCAGGTTATCGAGCTAAAGAGAGGGGATGCCCGGGGAATTGGCGCCCTGCATCGCTATACCTGGAAGGGGGCGCTTCCGTATCGGTTAACCTTTGATATCCACGTGCTCACCATTCAGCCCCTCTCGCTGCTGGAAGGGGAAGCCAGCGGTGAGGTGGAAGGGCGCGGTGTGTGGTCTTTTTCTGAGCACGAGGGCAACACGCTCGTCAGGTATGACTGGGATATCCGCACCACTACCCGCTGGATGAACCTGCTCGCGCCGCTGGCCGCTCCCGTTTTTCGCTGGAATCATCACCGGGTAATGCGCGACGGCGCAAAAGGTTTAGCCCGTAAATTGGGCAGGCGGGTAGAGATGTCGGTCGGGTAAAGGGGCGTCAGGCGTTGGGCGACTTACTGGTGAAGCGGCGCGCCGGTTGGCATTAATTTACAAATTGCCCCTTGCCCGCAGAGGCGACGCTCACTATTCTCATTGCCCATGACTATCCTGACCGGTCCGACTCAACATAAAAACAGGCAACTGAGAGCCCTCGCGCTGCTTTTCGTTGCCTGTGTTGTCATGCTGATCTGTCTGACCCAGCGGGCCGCTATCCTGCACCACATGCAGGTCAAAGCCGCCACGCTCTCGTTGAGTACTGAACATAGCCCGCAGGAACTTTCCTCCCCTGGGTTGTCCCCCTGCGAGTTGAGCGCCCACTCGCTGCTCTCCGCCCAACCTCTTCATTTTGATAACCTTCTGCTGTTACCCGGTCTGCTGGTTCTCGTTTTAGCGGTGCTGATCAAAATCAGCGTCCTGCCGAGGCCGGTGATCCTGTTCCGTCCTCCGCTTCTTCGAATACATCTCAAAAACTGCGTTTTCCGTGAATGACTGACATGGCAGTGCCTGTTTAGTCAATTTTTCACGGAGAAAACTATGAAAACGCTTTTCAGGAGCCTGTGGTTCCTGTTGTTCAGCCTGTCCGCGGCCTGCGCTGCGGTACCGGGCTGGCCGATGACGCCTGACAATGCCCACGCTCAGGTGCAGGTCTGGCACGATGCGCCAGCAGAGGGAAAAGTTCGCCTGCTGCTGGATGTTACCCCTGATGAAGGGTGGAAAACCTACTGGCGAACCCCCGGCGACGGCGGCTTTCGGCCTGTAATAGAGTGGGCGTCCAGGGCCACTACCCAGTGGCACTGGCCGCGTCCCGTGCGCTTTACTTCCGCTGGCTTTAGCTCGGTCGGCTACGACCGTCGGGTGGTGTTTCCGCTGGAAATCACCACCGATGAGGTGCAGCGTTTGCGCGGGAAACTGACGCTTTCGCTGTGCAGTAACCTCTGCGTGGTTAACACGTTCCCGCTGGATATCAATCTTGCCGCCGGTCCGTCGGCGGACTTTGCCAGCGCCTGGGATGAGGCGATGCGGGCGGTTCCTGCGACACACGGCGCGATAGCGGTTAAATCCGTCGCCACGGACCGCGACACCCTGACGGTGAAACTGACCTCGCCGCAAGGCTGGTCCCGGCCCGAACTCTTCACCGATAACCCGACGGAGGCGACGCTTGCTCCGCTCCAGACAGCGGTTCAGGGCGACACCCTGACCGCACGGTTTAGCGTCAGCGACAGCCAGGGAGAGCCGCTGGCGGCCGACGGTTTACAGCAGATCGCACTGCTGGTCAGCGACGGTGCGCAGAGCCAGCAGCTTACGGTTGAGCTCAGCCCCGGTCCCTCCACCACGTTCTGGCAGATCCTGGCCGTGGCGCTGGTGGGTGGCCTGATCCTCAACCTGATGCCCTGCGTGCTGCCGGTGCTGGGGATCAAGCTCGCGTCGCTGATGACCCTGGCCGGGAGCACACGACGCCAGACACGGCTGCGTTTTCTGGCGACGGCGGGCGGGATCATCTTCTCGTTTCTGGTGCTGGCGGCGGTCGTTACCGGTCTTCGGCTGTCCGGGGCCTGGATTGGCTGGGGCTTTCAGTTCCAGAATCCGTGGTTTATTGGCGCGATGGTGCTGGTGACGTGGATTTTTTGTTTCAGCCTTGCGGGCCTGCTGGAAATCCGCCTGCCTTCCACGCTCACTACCCGGCTGGCTACCGCCGGTGGGAACGGCATCGGTGGGAGTTTCCTGGAAGGCGCGTTTGCAACCCTGCTCGCCACGCCCTGTACGGCGCCGTTCCTCGGCACGGCCGTCACCTTCGCCCTGGCGGCACCTGTCCATCAACTGTGGCTGGTCTTTTTGGTGCTGGGTATCGGGATGAGCCTTCCCTGGCTGGCGATCGCCATGGCCCCCGGCGTGGCGCGCTGGCTGCCGAAGCCCGGCCCCTGGATGGGGAAACTGCGTCTGGTGCTGGTGCTCCTGATGCTGGGCTCCTGCATCTGGCTGATGTCATTGCTGGTCAAAGAGTGGGGCGCACGCTATGTGTTGATTGGCGGCGGCCTGATGGTGGCGTTGTTCCTCTACCGCTGCGCAAAGGCCATGCCGCATCACAGAGAGAATCTGCGCAGCCTGGCGTTTGGCGTCCTGTTTGGCGCCGGGCTGTATGCGTTTCTGGCGCCGCAACCTCAGGGGAAGGATGATTCTCCCCTCAACTGGCAGCCGCTGAGTGAGGCCGCGCTCAGCGAGGCCCTGACTGCCAGAAAGCGCGTGCTGGTAGATATCACCGCTGACTGGTGTCTGAACTGCCGGGTTAATGAGGTTATGGTGCTTCATCGCCCTGAGGTAGTGGCGGCTTTAAACCGCGACGACATGGTCCTGTTGCAGGGCAACTGGAGCCAGCCCTCGGCGGAAATCGAGCAGTTCCTGAGGCGCTACGGCGCCAGCGGCATTCCGTTTAACGCCATTTTTGGTCCTTCACTTCCGCAGGGGCATGTTCTGCCCTCCCTGCTGAGCAAAGAGGCCTTACTGACCGCGCTGGCGAAGGCCGGGGCGGCTACACCATCTGATTTTACTGAGGAAAAATAATGAAGAAGATCCTGTCCCTGTTGATTCTGACGTTCAGCGCCGCCACGCAGGCGCAGCCCGCTGATTTACCCGAACCTGTTAAGCAAATCCAGAAGCAGGGCATCGAAATCATCAAGCCGTTCAGCGCGCCCGGCGGCGTAGAAGGGTGGCTGGGCAAATATCAGGACATGGGCGTCACGCTCTATCTCACGCCGGATAAAAAACATGTTGTTTCAGGCTATATGTATGATGCCCAGGGCAATAACCTGAGCGAGAAGATCATCAACGAGGAGATCTATATTCCCGCCGGGCGCGAAATGTGGAAACAGCTCACCGCCGCGCCGGGGATCAAAGAGGGCAGCGCGGACGCGAAATGTCAGGTAGTGGTATTCGCCGATCCTTTCTGCCCCTACTGCAATAAGTTCTGGCATCAGGCCCAGCCCTTTATCAAGGATAAAAGCATCAGCACCACAACCCTGCTGGTGGGCGTGATCCGCCCGGACAGCGCGCAGTATGCGGCGGCCATCCTCTCCGCGAAGGATCCGGCTAAAGTGTGGTATGAGATGGAGAGCAGCAACGGCAAAACCAAACCGGCGCTGACGAGTAATACGCCGCCTGCGGTGTTTAAGCAGATAGAGCATAACCAGCAGCTGATGACGCAGCTCGGCGCCAGCGGTACGCCTGCCATCTATTACCTGAATAAAGATCGCGCCCTGCAGCAGATCGTCGGCTTGCCGGATGCTAAGCAGATGGCCGATCTGGTGGCCTGTAAATAACCGTCTCTGGTTATTAACCTGAACCATAGTCTCAACCGTTGTGCCGGTAAGCACCTTGATTTGTTCGTAAAATCACTGATACTGTATATATATACAGTTAAACGGATTTGAGACTATGCTATTCACCTTCCCGCGCATTGCTGCGTTCGTTAAAGGGCGCAAATAATCATGTTTGCGCTTGTCGATGTGAACAGTTTCTATGCTTCGTGCGAGACGGTGTTTCGCCCGGATCTGAAAGGGCGCCCGGTGGTGGTGCTGTCGAATAACGATGGCTGCGTGATTGCCCGCAGCGCCGAGGCGAAAGGGCTGGTGACGATGGGGGCGCCTTATTTCAAACAGAAAGAGATCTTCCGCCGCCACGGGATTGTCGCCTTCAGCAGTAACTATGAACTGTATGCTGACATGAGCCATCGGGTGATGACCACCCTGGAAGAGCTCACGCCGCGGGTCGAGATCTACTCGATTGATGAGGCGTTTTGCGATCTTACCGGAGTCAGTAACTGCTACAATCTGGACGCCTTTGGCCGCGAAATCCGCCGAACGGTACTGCAACATACACACCTCACCGTCGGGGTAGGGATCGCGCCCACCAAAACCCTCGCCAAACTGGCAAACTTTGCGGCAAAAAAATGGCAGCGGCAGACCGGGGGCGTGGTCGATTTATCCGGCGTTGAGCGTCAGCGCAAGCTGATGGCGGCGCTGCCCGTCGAAGAGGTATGGGGCGTCGGGCGACGGTTGAGTAAAAAGCTCAGTGCGATGGGCATTCATACCGTGCTGGATCTGGCGAACACTCCCACCGACCTGATCCGCAAGCATTTCAGCGTGGTGCTGGAACGCACCGTCCGCGAGCTGCGCGGCGAGTCCTGCCTGGGGTTTGAAGAGTTTGCCCCGCACAAGCAGGAGATCATCTGCTCCCGCTCGTTCGGGGAGCGGATCTCAGACTATGAGGCGATGCGCCAGGCCATCTGTAGCTACGCCGCTCGCGCCTCCGAGAAGCTGCGGGCCGAGCACCAGTACTGCCGGTTTATTTCGGCTTTCGTGAAGACTTCGCCGTTTGCGCTGAACGAGCCTTACTACGGCAATAGCGCCTCCGTCAAACTGCTGACGCCAACCGAAGACAGCCGGGACATCATTAACGCGGCGACGCGCTGTCTGGATCTCATCTGGCGAGAGGGGCTACGCTATCAAAAAGCGGGCGTCATGCTGGGAGACTTTTTCAGCTCTGGCGTCGCGCAGCTTAATTTATTTGATGAAAATCCGCCGCGGCGCAATAGCGAAAAGCTGATGGCTCTCGTCGACAAATTAAATGAACAAGGGCGCGGAACAATCTGGTTTGCGGGGCAGGGAATAGAGCAGCAGTGGCAAATGAAAAGGGAGATGTTGTCTCCGCGATATACCACACGTTTTTCGGATTTACTGCGCGTTAAATAAATCGCTTTCACCAAAATAGTGCAAAGCCTGAAAGTAAATATTTGTCGAACAGGAAAGATATATCCCTGGACGATCAATAATTGCGCTATGGTGGTGGCTCAGCACACACCTGCCCGGAGGGGCTATTCCTAACATAAAATTTGAGTGCCCGGTTTGCACGAGCAAGCGGTTTCGTTTTACCTCTTTTAGCCCTACGCAAACCCAACCTCATGGTGCTGTCTGTTCCGTCTGTGGAACCCGACTCACCGCACACTCATGCGTGCCAATGCCAAAAAGAAGACGCTGGCCAAAACAGGTGGTTTAGGTGTTAAAGGGGGGCTAATGCTGGCCCTCCCGATAAATGATTTTGCCGCTACGTTGACGACGCTTTTATATTAACTGCCGTTTCGTTATTTCTGAAAAATAGCGGGCTTTATTTTTACGGCTCGCTTATTTTATTGATTAATTCTGGCCCCTGATTTTTTACGTTTCCCACCGCCCGGGTGACAGGATGCCAGTGGAAATCATCTGCGGGAACGGCGCCGCTCTGCGCTATCTCTTCAGCTTCTTTGCTGCTTACCGTCTCGCGGAGCCATTCACGTGCCGCCTGCGGCGTCAGCACCAGCGGCCGTCGGTCGTGAATATCCACCAGCCCTTTGTCCGCTGCCGCAGTCACAATCAGGAATCCTTCCGCTTCATCCCCGCGCTCGAACGGCGTACTGCCGATCGCGGCCATAAAAATGGGCTGTCCATCGGCACGGTAGATAAAGTAGGGCTGTTTTTTCTCCCCCTCTTTTTTCCACTCGAACCAGCCGTCGGCAAAGACAATCGCCCGGCCATGGTTCCATAGCGGTTTAAACATCCGGCTGGTGGCGGCGGTCTCCTGTCGGGCGTTAATCAGCGGGGCTTTATCCCACCAGCCAGGGGCGTAACCCCAGAATACCGGGTCGAGATGCAACAGATCGTCGCGTTCGCTGAGCAGCAGCACTTTGGTGCCGGGCGCAACGTTATAGCGCCCGATGGGTTCCGGGTCGTAGGGGATATCGCAGTCTGCTTCATCCGCCAGAAAAGCAAGATATTCTTCCCGGGTCTGCGCCTGGGCGAAACGTCCGCACATAGTTACCTCCGGTGGTTTTCTTAAGTATAGAGGGTGAATTTCCCGGAACCGTAACCTCTGCGGCGGACGGTTGTGCTAAGAGCGATTAACGCGTCACCACCACATCGGTAAAGGTGAAGCGATTTGGCTGCCCGGTAACCGAAAAACGAGTAGATGGAATAACACCAGAATCAGGCGTATTGACGGGAATATCTACCGGGATGATGCTGCGTCAAGCATCGGGCATCTCAGGCGGGTTTAAGACCCCTCCGGATGACAAAATCCATCGACTAACTGCTTCAGAAGGCAAATAAGCCCGGCCAAAATCAGCACAAAGGCCAGCGCGGTGAATAAAACAATCGTCATCCTCGACTCCATGTTCTCAGTTTTGTTTGGTAAAAATCTTAGATCGCATTTTTCATTTGTCATTATCTTCCGGGTATTTTTCTTATTGCTGGCAGATTCGATACCGGTCAGAAGCGGACATATCCAGGATGAGGCCCTATAATCCTCCACGCCTGAAAACGTTCTGCACTGAGGATCCCCGATGACGACCTTTCATCAACTTACGGCCACCAGCCTGCGCGGTCAGCCCATCTCTATGGCCGACTATGCGGGGAAGGTGGTGCTGGTGGTGAACACTGCCAGCCAGTGTGGCTTTACACCCCAGTACGCTGGTCTTGAAAAACTCTACAAAAAGTATGCCGACCAGGGGCTGGTGGTGCTGGGTTTCCCCTGCAATCAGTTCGGTAAGCAGGAGCCTGGCGGCGCGGACGACATTGCCCAGACCTGTCACGTCAATTACGGCGTCAGCTTCCCGATGTTCGGGAAAGTGGAGGTCAATGGCGCAACAGCGCATCCTCTGTTTCGTTATCTGAAAGAGGCGTTGCCCGGCGTACTGGGGGGACGAATCAAGTGGAATTTCACTAAGTTCCTTATCGGACGCGACGGCAAACCGCTCAAACGTTTTGCACCGATGACCACCCCGGAGAAAATGGAGGCTGCTATCGTCGCTGCACTTGAAAGCTGATTAATGCAGGCGAAGCAGAGAGATGAGAGGGGAAAAGCCGGGCGCGCTGCGCTTGCCCGGCCTGAAAACTTATCGCGCCGCCAGCTCCCGGCGGATAATCTCCGCCCCTGCGCTTAACGCATGGAGCTTGCCGTTAGCCACCTGACGGGACAGGGGAGCCATTCCGCAGTTGGTCGACGGGTAGAGCTTGTCGGCATCCACAAACTGCAACGCTTTGCGCAGCGTAGCGGCCACTTCCTCTGGCGTCTCAATGGTATGGGTTGCCACATCAATGGCGCCGACCATCACCTTTTTACCGCGGATTAGCTCCAGCAGATCCATCGGTACGCGCGAGTTGTGGCACTCCAGCGAGATGATATCGATATTCGAGGTCTGCAGTTTGGGGAACGCTTCTTCGTACTGGCGCCACTCTGAACCCAGCGTTTTCTTCCAGTCGGTGTTGGCTTTGATGCCATAGCCGTAGCAGATGTGGACGGCGGTTTCGCATTTCAGCCCTTCAATGGCGCGCTCCAGGGCGGCGATCCCCCAGTCATTCACCTCATCAAAAAAGACGTTAAAGGCGGGTTCGTCGAACTGGATAATATCGACCCCGGCCGCTTCCAGCTCTTTGGCCTCCTGGTTGAGAATTTTTGCAAACTCCCAGGCCAGTTTTTCCCGGCTTTTGTAGTGGTTGTCATAGAGCGTGTCGATCATGGTCATCGGACCCGGCAGCGCCCATTTGATTGGCTGGGTGGTGAGCTGGCGTAAATATTTCGCATCATCAACGAACACTGGCTTCTGACGGGCCACGGCGCCGACGACGGTCGGTACGCTCGCATCATAGCGGTTACGGATTTTAACCACCTCGCGTTTCTCAAAATCGACGCCGCTGAGGTGCTCGATAAAGGTAGTGACGAAGTGCTGGCGCGTTTGCTCACCGTCGCTGACGATGTCAATGCCAGCCCGCAGCTGATCGTCGAGGGACAAACGCAGCGCATCCTGTTTACCGGCGAGCAGTTCTTCGTTCTGCAATTTCCACGGCGACCAGAGGGTCTCCGGCTGTGCCAGCCAGGAGGGTTTCGGCAGGCTGCCGGCAGTGGAGGTGGGGAGCAATGTTTTCATAACAGGTGACCTTATCGTTTTAATGGAATCAACGCGCGTACTGAGCAGACCATTGCTCAAGAAGAGTTTTGTACGGTTTGATAAAGTGTTTCTCGGTAAATTTCCCCTGCTCAATGGCCAGCTGGCTACGCTCTTCGCGGTCGTAAACAATTTTGGTCAGGGAGTGATCCTCGTTAGTCAGGCTGGGCTGGTAACAGTGCCCGGCGACCGAATTCGCGTTGTAAATTTCCGGACGATAAATCTTCTGGAATGTCTCCATCGTACTGATGGTGCCGATAAGCTCCAGGAAGGTGTAGTCGCTCAGCAAATCGCCGGTGAAGAAAAACGCCAGCGGCGCGGCGCTGTGTGGCGGCATAAAGTAGCGCACCTGCAGACCCATCTTTTTGAAGTACGCTTCCGTTAACGAAGAGCCCTGTTGCTGGTACTCAATGCCTAAAACAGGATGGGCATTACCGATGCGGTGATAGACATTTTTATTGGAGACGCTGAGGCAGATAACCGGCGGCTTGCTGAAATTGGCCTTATATTCATCGGAATTAACGAAGTGCTTAAAGATATTGCCGTGCAGTTCGCCAAAATTAGCCGGAATGGTGAAGGTCGTCTGCTGTTTATTATGATCCGGCAGAAGAACGCTGAAATCGTAATCCCGGACATAAGAGGAGAAGTTATTCCCGACGATCCCTTCAATGCGCTCGTTGGTTTTTTTATCAATGATGTTGGTTTTTAAGATTTCAATCGCCGGGAAGGTGGCGTGATTGTCTTCTCCCGCGATATTCATCTCTACGGAGATGATGTCCAGCTCTACGGAATAACGATCGCCGTTCGGGTTGTCCCAGTGCGCTAAGGCGTTGAAACGATTGTCAATCATCACTAACGTATTGCGCAGGTTCTGCTGACGGCTTTCCCCGCGGGCGAGGTTGGCAAAGTTAGTGGTGATCCGCGTGTTTTCGGATGGGTTGTAATTTTCATCGAAACGACTGTGGGTAATCGTGAAGGTGAAAGCGTTATTCATGGTGATGTTTCCCGGCTCTGACATAAAGACTGAAATCCCCTCGCGGTTACAGAAGTCAGTCTGTATGTTGCTAATACGTTAATATGGCTTAAGTTATGCCAGAGCCGGGGAGGGAGTGAAAGCGACTAAATTTCATTGCAACATGAGTCATCTTCATGATGGTGAAAAAATTTCACTCTGCACTCTCCGCATGCCGTTCCAGATCCAGCGCACTGGCGCTGGCGGGGTCGAAAAGTGAAAGGCTTTCAATTTGATCCAGCATGATGACCTTGCGAAACGCCATGGCGCTTTTAGGCTGTGAATCGAGCGTAATATCGTGGTCGGCATACCATTTACTGTAGTTATGCTCAATGCGCAGGCTCAGCGTCTCGCCGTCGCGGTAGCCGCTCAGCATCGGGATCAGCACGATGTTAGCGGTCTTTTCATATTCCAGGGTTGCGGTATGGATCATCCCGATATAAATCCGCCGCGATTTCAGCGTCACCAGCGCCAGTTCGCCTTCTTCCATGCACTGATAAAGCAACTGCTCAATCCCGCTGGCTTGTGACAGGCGCTTGTAAAGCTGCTTGCGGCCTTCGCCGTCCAGCCTGGCGCTGCCCGCCCAGTTCGAGCGATAGAGACAAAACAGGATGGCAAAAGCCAGCATCACCACTACCGGCGCCTGGATGCCCAGAAAGCTCCAGTTCATAAAATCCACTTGCCAGTTGGCGTTGTTCTGCGCGGTTAAGTGGAAGGTATTGGCAGTGTAAGAGAGCCCGAGCAGCAACAGCCAAAGCAGGCCGGTGGCGATCACGCCCTGCAATACGAAGATACAGCCGTACAGCGCGACCAGAAAATAGACATCCCAGCCAAAGGAGCGCTTAATTTTAAACCGGGTGGAGAGGTCGCGACTCGTGTACCAGTATCCGCTCACCATCAGTACCATAAAGATCGCTGTTCCCATATCAGGCCCTCTTCAGCGCGTTAACATGGCGCAGGAAGTCCTGTCGCACCTCTTTACTTTTATAGTTGACCGAGGCGTTACCATCCTGATCGATAATGATGCGGTCCCCGTCCTCCACGGCCTCAATAATCTCCTGCTGACTCATCACCTGTAGCAGCGACTCAGGGCTGGAGAAAATTGAGGTAAACAGGCGTCTCATAGCGTGGGCTCCTTATAGACAAAAAGCCTAAGCATGGTAGGGGATTGCAAATATTGCCTTAAGGTTATGCTGAAAAGCGTCAGGTTACGCTCAGCCTTTTCCCCCTCCACGCTCCCGGAATCATGTTAATCGTTAAAGTGTCATTGACGTGGCCGAAGCTGTACAACCTGGATGTAGAACTGAGCGGTCAGTAGGGCAGTTTATGATGCGCGGGAAGCGCTGTTTTCAAGCGGAGTTCCATGATTAATGGAAGATTCTTAAGTCTTATTAATTAATCGCTTACTGAAAATAGTTTTTTGTAAGCTTTGAACGCCAGATAATTTTTAATGCCTTTTAAGGCGTTGATATTTTTAAAATTAACTTAGGTTGCTATGTAAAATCGCAAAAACTTGTACATACGCCATGTACAACTATGGCGGTTTGGTATATTTTAACATCACTTTAACTCCTAACCTAAATGTCAATCCGGAGCATCTATGCGAGGTAACAGTTCGCGCCAAAGTTCAGCTGAGGCAATCACCGCCTATTTTAATAAAGCCAGTCTGCGTAGCCAGCAGGAGACGCTGGGGCTCATTGTCGGTGAGATTCTGAATGAGGGACGTAACCTGAGCCGACTGGCTATCTGTACCAGGTTATTACGCCGGGTAGAAGAGACAGAAGATGAAGCAGAAATTGCCCACTATAATGAGCTGATCGCACTGTTTTTTGAACGATAGAGAGTGTTAGCGCTTCTGTGTCTTAAAGCAGTCGATATAGGCGATTGCGCAAAGTGGAAAAGCACCTTACGCAAAATAGTATATTGATAGCGATGAGAGGTAGCCCGGCTACGTTCAGTCGTGTGAGAACAGTTATGCATAGAACGAAATCTGAAAAGCTGAGGGACGATCTTATTGGCGAAGCTGTGTTGTTAATTTTAAAAGACAACGGTCCGATAAATTTTAAGACGCTGGCAGTAAAACTGAAAATTATGGCCAGCACAGAGCGTGATGTTGAACGACGAAATGCACTGTCGGCGGCAGCATTAGAGGTTGAGCAAAAGGTTAAATCCAGTCGTGGCGTACAGACAGAATCCAGAAGTCATTGTTATGTCAACAGAATGCACCATCTTATGGTGAATGATACTCAGCATAAATACGATAAAAAACATTAATCTTTGGGTGGATAATATGCAACCTAATATTTCTCAGCACACACCGCATTTCAATGCCCTTCAGGATCAGGCGCTGGCATCCTACTTCCGTTCAGCCGGCGGTGCCTTGTCCGTGGAGTCTGCCATCTTAGGTTCAGCGATAAGATGTATTATTCTCAGTGGTGATAATCTCACTAATAAGCAAATTATTCTTCAGCTAATTTACGCGCTTGAACAAACAGCGGATCAGGAAGCTGCCGACGTCATACGCAATACGCTCGAAATTGTTGTGGGTTTCACGCAGGATGATATTTAAGCATCACTTACGCCGGTGGCACCCGCATAATAAAAGTCTGGTAAAATAGCCGACGCAAACTGCCCTTAACCAGGGCAGCAGCCTCTTCTGAAGTATCCTCACACCTGCCCCACCCTGACTTCCCCGTCCCATTGCGTCACCTCTCTGAACATTCCCGTTTACAGCTCCGTGTAAAATAAAATAGTATACCCCCCTACAGTATCCAGGAGCCCTCCGATGCCACATTCACCTGAAGACAAAAAACGTGTCCTGACGCGCGTGCGCCGCATTCGCGGACAGGTCGATGCCCTGGAGCGGGCGCTTGAGTCCGGCGAACCTTGCCTTGCTATCCTGCAGCAAATCGCCGCGGTGCGCGGCGCCGCAAACGGGCTGATGGGCGAGATGGTTGAAATTCACCTCAAAGATGAGCTGGTGACGGGCGATACCACCGCCGATCAGCGGGCTGTAAGAATGGCGGAAGTCGGCCATTTGCTGCGCTCTTATCTAAAATAAACACCTGACATCACTAAAAGGAAAGCAAGATGAAATCACGTGCTGCTGTTGCATTTGGCCCAGGCCAGCCGTTGAAAATCGTTGAAATTGATGTGGCGCCACCAAAGAAGGGTGAAGTGCTGGTCAAAATCACCCACACCGGCGTGTGCCACACCGACGCGTTTACCCTGTCGGGTGACGATCCGGAAGGCGTTTTCCCGGCGGTGCTCGGTCATGAGGGCGGTGGCGTGGTGGTGGAAGTCGGCGAGGGCGTCACCAGCCTGCAACCGGGCGATCATGTCATCCCGCTGTACACCGCTGAGTGTCGCGAGTGTAAGTTCTGTAAATCCGGCAAAACCAACCTCTGCCAGGCGGTGCGCGCCACCCAGGGTAAAGGGCTGATGCCGGACGGCACCACCCGTTTCTCATACAACGGTGAGCCGATCTATCACTACATGGGCACCAGCACCTTCAGCGAATACACCGTCTGCGCTGAAATCTCGCTGGCAAAAGTGAACCCGCAGGCGCCGCTGGATAAGGTCTGTCTGCTGGGATGCGGCGTCACCACCGGTATTGGTGCCGTCCACAACACCGCCAAAGTGAAAGAGGGCGATACCGTGGCGGTATTCGGTCTGGGCGGCATCGGTCTGGCAGTGATCCAGGGGGCGGTACAGGCGAAAGCCGGACGCATTCTGGCGGTGGACACCAACCCGGAAAAATTCAAACTGGCGGGTGAAATGGGCGCGACCGACTTCATCAACCCGAACGACTACGACAAGCCCGTTCAGGACGTCATTGTTGAACTCACCGACGGCGGCGTCGACTTCAGCTTTGAGTGCATTGGTAACGTCAACGTCATGCGTGCCGCGCTGGAGTGCTGCCATAAGGGCTGGGGCGAAAGCGTGATTATCGGCGTGGCCGGTGCGGGTCAGGAGATCAAAACCCGTCCGTTCCAGCTGGTGACTGGCCGCGTATGGCGTGGCTCCGCGTTTGGCGGCGTAAAAGGGCGCACCCAACTGCCGGGTATGGTAGAGGACGCGATGGCGGGCAAAATTCAGCTCGATCCGTTCATTACCCACCGCCTGCCGCTGGATCAGATCAACGAGGCTTTCGATCTGATGCACGAAGGGAAATCCATCCGTACCGTTATCCATTTCGGCGATAACTGATAAACCTTCTCTCTCCCGCTGCGCCTTTATGGGCAGCGGGACGACATCTCTTTAAACATCATTGCGAAAGTGTGACCAGTGTTGCGATTTTAGCCGTAATCAAATTCTCTGTCGTGCCGATGACTACTTTACAGGCGTGTTTCCACGCATCTTACCTATGAGAGAGTCTACGGCTATGGACAAAACAACAACAGTTCGGGCGCAACATAAGCTGGGCTTCCTGCATCACATCAGGCTGCTTCCGCTTTTCTCCTCGATTTTGGGTGGCATTATTTTGCTGTTTGCCCTGAGCGCGGGGTTGGCAGGTTATTTTTTACTCCAGGCAGATAAAGATCAGCAGGATGTAACGGCTGAGATCCAGGTCCGTACCGGGTTATCAAACAGTTCAAACCATCTGCGCACGGCGCGTATCAACATGATCCATGCGGGCGCTGCCAGCCGTATCGCCGAAATGGATGAGATGAAAAAGAACATCGCGGAAGCAGAGCAGCGCCTTAAACAGTCCCAGGCCGGTTTTGCCGCCTACATGAGCCGTGGCGTTCGCACCCCGGCGGACGAAGCGCTGGATGGCGACCTGAAGACCAACTACCAGGCCTACATTGATGGCATGCAGCCGATGCTGAAATATGCCAAAAACGGCATGTTTGAAGCCATCATCAACCACGAAAACGAGACGGCGCGTCCGCTGGATGATGCTTATAACGAGGTGCTGCTGAAGGCGATCAAGATCCGTACCGAACGCGCGAATATGCTCACCGAACAGGCGCACACCCGCACCCAACTGGGGCTGATGTTTATGATCGGCGCCTTTGGTCTGGCCCTGGTGCTGACGGTGATCACCTTTATCGTTCTGCGTCGCACGGTGATTAACCCGCTGCAACGTGCGGCAACCCGCATTGAACATATTGCGAAAGGCGATCTGACGCTGCCAGAAGAGCAGACCGGGCGCAGTGAAATTGGCCGTCTGACCCACGATCTGCAAACCATGCAGCGCTCGCTGGTGAATACCGTGGGCACCGTGCGTCAGGGCGCGGAAGAGATCTACCGCGGCACCAGCGAAATCTCTGCCGGTAACACCGATCTCTCATCACGTACCGAACAGCAGGCCGCCGCTATCGAGCAGACCGCTGCCAGCATGGAACAGCTGACCGCCACCGTGAAGCAGAACGCTGATAATGCGCACCACGCCAGCAAGCTGGCGGAAGATGCCTCCGGTAAAGCCAGCCGCGGCGGCCAGATGGTCTCCGGGGTGGTGAAAACCATGGGCAACATCTCCAGCAGCTCGAAGAAAATCTCCGAAATCACCGCGGTGATCAACAGCATCGCCTTCCAGACCAACATCCTGGCGCTGAACGCCGCGGTGGAAGCCGCCCGTGCCGGTGAGCAGGGGCGCGGGTTTGCGGTGGTCGCCAGCGAAGTCCGCACCCTGGCCAGCCGCAGCGCCAACGCTGCGAAAGAGATTGAAGGGCTGATCAGCGAGTCGGTTTCGCTCATCGATCAGGGCTCCGGGGAAGTGGTTGCCGCAGGTAACACCATGAGCGAAATTGTGGAAGCGGTTAAACGCGTCACCGATATCATGCTGGAGATTGCCGCCGCTTCCGACGAGCAGAGCCGGGGCATTGTGCAGGTCAGCCAGGCGATCTCGGAGATGGATAAAGTGACCCAGCAGAACGCCTCGCTGGTGGAAGAAGCCTCCGCCGCGGCGGCCTCGCTGGAAGATCAGGCTGCCCGTCTGACCGAAGCGGTAGGCGCCTTCCGCTTGCAGGGTATGGGCCAGGCCCGCAGCAGCAGTAAAGCGGCGCCTGTCGCGCCAGCCGCACCGCTGCGCCCGGCCGTTGCCGATGGTGATAACTGGGAAACCTTCTGATCCCCAGCCGCATCCTGCCGGGTGGCGCTGCGCTTACCCGGCCTACAAAACCGTAGGCCCGTGCAAGCGAAGCGCCGCCGGGCAAAAAAGGGTTCATGTTTCGACATGAACCCTTTTTTTATTCCCCGCTATGATGGATGTAAGGGCTAAAGAGGAACAGGACGATGAAACGATTTACGCAGGTGGTTTGCACAGCGTGGTTACTGGCCGGGTGTGCCTCCGGCGGCAGCGTGGGGGTGGGCGGCATCGGGATCGGC
>NZ_CBDAHM010000013.1:0-83511 GCF_965195605.1 Leclercia sp. M-A074-M
AGGCCTGCCGCCAGCGTTCAATCTGAGCCATGATCAAACTCTTCAATTTAAGTTTGATGCTCGTGAATTAAACTTCGTAATGAATTACGTGTTCACTCAGAGACTTGGTATTCATTTATTGTCCGAAGACATTAAGAATCCATGTCACTTTGAGTGCCCACACAGATTGTCTGATAAATTGTTAAAGAGCAGTGCCGCTTCGCTTTTTCGCTGCGACGCGGGGTGTGCATATTACGCTTCCCCGCCTCAGAGTCAAGCGATTATTTTCGCTTTTCTCCGTGAGGTTCTTACCGAACCCCGCTGACCCGGCGGCGTGTTTGCCGTTGTTCCGTGTCAGTGGTGGCGCATTATAGGGAGTTATCTGACGGTGACAAGCAGAAATCTTAAAAAGTTTTCCGTTCGCTTACTTTTCGACCTTTGCGACTATTAATGCCGCGAATTGCGGGTTAATTGCGCAATTTCCCGGGCGAAACTGGAGACCTGGGACCAGTCGGTATAGACCACCTCTTTACGGGTATCCGTTTCGCCGCCTGTCATCTTCATAATAAGGCGGATCATAAAGCGATCGTACCAGCGGTAGCGCGGATAACGCAGCGCACCCGCAAAGACGGCACAGGCAGTTGGCTTCCAGGGTGAGTTCAGTAAAAACTTGCGCGTGTAGCTGTTGGTTTGCGGCGTGCGCTTTTCCGCTTTACGCGCCACCAGATTCACAGAGTAGAAAGCGCCAGGCAGGCTATTCAGCATTGCCGTATGCTTTTTCACGAAGCGATCCACCGCAGGATGGAAATGACCGTAACGAATCGAGGCGCCAATCACCACGCGGTCATACTCCTGCCACGCAATCTCTTCTGTGCGGTTCAGATTGACGACATCCGCATAGATACCCTGCTCTTTTAACTCAGAAGCCAGAAAAGCGGCAATCTCCCGCGTCTGCCCGTCGCGCGTTGAAAATAGAATTAATGTTTTCACAAACGGCTCCCTTATTCGCGCCAGAATGTTGGTGTCAGGAGAACCAACAGCGTAAAGACCTCAAGACGCCCGAACAGCATATTGGCAATCAGGATCCACTTCGCGGTTGGGTTCATACTGGCAAAGTTGTCTGCGACCACGCCAAGGCCCGGCCCCAGGTTGTTCAGTGTGGCGACCACGGAGGCAAATGCCGAAAAGTCATCCACGCCCGTCGCGATGATCGCCAGCATGCTGACGATAAAGACCAGCGCGTAGGCAGAGAAGAAGCCCCACACCGCCTCCAGAATACGCTCCGGCAGTGCGCGGTTGCCCAGTTTGATGCTGTAAACCGCATTCGGGTGTACCAGACGCTTAAGCTCGCGGTTCCCCTGTTTAAAGAGCAGCAGAATGCGGATCACCTTCAGGCCACCGCCCGTCGAACCGGCACAGCCGCCGATAAAGGCCGAACAGAGCAGCAGCACAGGCAGGAAGAGCGGCCAGCGCGCGATACTGTCGGTGGTGAACCCTGCGGTGGTCGCCATCGATACCACCTGGAAGAAAGCCTGATTAAGGGTGGTGACCGCCGAGTCATAGACATCGTGTAGCCACAGCACCAGGGTACAGATAGCCACCAGCGTCAGCTGCACGCCAATGAACATGCGGAACTCCGGGTCGCGCCAGTACACCTTCAGGTTACGGCCGCTTAACAGCGAGAAGTGCAGGCCGTAGTTACAGCCGGAGATAAGCAGGAAGATAGCAATGATGGTATTGATTGTAGGGCTGTCAAAATAGCCGACGCTGGCATCATGGGTTGAGAACCCACCAATGGCGATGGTCGCAAAACTATGGCCAATGGCATCAAAGGCTGGCATCCCGGCGAACCACAGCGCCAGCGCACAGGCGACCGTCAGCAGAACATAGATCAGCCATAACGTTTTGGCCGTCTCGGCAATACGCGGGCGCATTTTATTATCTTTCAGCGGCCCCGGCATTTCGGCACGGTAGAGCTGCATCCCCCCGACGCCCAATATTGGCAGGATAGCTACGGCTAATACGATGATCCCCATACCGCCGAACCATTGCAGCATCTGCCGGTAAAAAAGGATGGCATGAGGTAATGAGTCCAGCCCCACCAACGTGGTGGCTCCGGTGGTGGTCAGCCCGGAAAAGGATTCGAAGAAGGCATCGGTGATCGTCAGGTTGGGTTGTTCCGAGAAGATGAAGGGTAATGCCCCCACGCTGCCCAGCACGGTCCAGAACAGCACCACGATCAGGAAGCCTTCCCGGGATTTCAGCTCCCCTTTCTGACGGCGGTTAGGCCACCACAGCAGGGAGCCAATCATCAGCGCGACGAAAAAGGTCTGCGTAAAGGCGCGGCCCGCACCATCCCGATAAATAAGCGCTACCAGTCCCGGGAGGATCATCGTCCCGGAGAAAAGTATGACCAGCAATCCAACAATTCGGGTTATGGCACGAAAATGCATCTCTGCCGCTTCCTTTGGTATTCAATAAGTAGGGTGGGGATTATTCTTCAATCGGCCGCAATTGCAACGAACCACGACTAAAATCAGCCAGTTTTGCTGAGAATGCCGGAAGCGCCGCCTGGGGTAATGCCACCCGCAAGTGCACCATCGCCTGGTAGTCACTGAGTACGATCAGGCCCTGATACTGCTTCAGCAAGGCCTCGATGCCGGATAACTGGGCGTAATCGCACAATAAAGTATATTCGGTAAGTGGCGTTTTGCGGATAGTCGTCAGCTGATTAAGCGCCTGCTGGACGCCGCCGCCATAGGCCTTGACCAGCCCGCCCGTTCCCAGTAATACGCCGCCGTAGTATCGCACCACGACGGCGGTGATTTCGCCAACGCCGCTGCCCATGAGCTGCGAGAGCATGGGTTTGCCCGCCGTGCCCGCCGGTTCACCATCATCCGAGAACCCGAGCTTTTGCGAGTCGTCAGGCGGCCCGGCCACCCACGCCACGCAGTGGTGGCGGGCGTCGGGATGCTCCGCTCTTACTGACTCTACAAACGCCTTCGCCGCCTCCACGCCGTCGGTATGCGCCAACAGCGTGATGAAACGGCTTTTCTTGATCTCTTCCGTAAAGGTGACCGGCGCTGCCGGTATGAGCCAGCTTTCCATTACGCCAGCTTCAGATCTCGCGTCATGTTTTCAGTACCGTTCTCGTGGATCACCACGTTATCTTCGATACGGATCCCACCAAACGGCTTCAGCGCTTCGATTTTCTGCCAGTTGAAGTGTTTGCTGAACTGCCCTTCACGCCACGGCGCCAGCAGCGACTCTATAAAGTAGATGCCCGGCTCGATGGTCAGCACCATGCGCGGTTGCAGAATACGGGTGCAGCGCAGGTAGGGATATTTAGACGGCGCCGCCAGGTGCGTACCGGTATCATCCTGCATAAAGCCCGCCGTATCGTGGACCTGCAGACCCAGCGGATGGCCGATACCGTGCGGCATAAAGGGCCCGGTCAGGTCGTTTTCCACCATCGCCTCTTCGCTCATATCGCTGACGATCTGGTACTTACGCAGCAGTTTCGCAATGCGCTGATGGAACTGGATGTGGTACTCCACGTAGCTCACGCCCGCCTTCATGGTGGCGATCAGGGCAAGCTGTTCATCATTCACGTCTTTGATAAGCGCAGCGAACTCGGTGTCGCTGTTTCCGGCCCAGGTACGGGTCAGGTCAGCGGCATAACCGTTATATTCCGCCCCGGCATCCAGCAGGAAGCTGCGCATTTCGGACGGCGCGCGGTGATCGAGTTTGGTGTAATGCAGCACCGCCGCATGTTCGTTCAGCGCCACGATGTTGCTGTAAGGCACATCGGTATCACGATGGCCGGTCGCCGTCAGGTAAGCCTGGTTAATATCGAACTCGCTCATGCCGGACAGGAACGCTTCATGTGCCGCACGATGGCCGTTAACCGCGGTTTTTTGCGCTTCACGCATACACGCCAGTTCATAGTCGGTCTTATATGAGCGGTAATAGTGCAGATAGTCGATCACCCCTTTCGGGTTGACGTTTTCCGCTGTGATCTCCATGGCAAGTGCCCGTTCAGGCACCGGGCCAATATAGGCAATGTTACCGCGAGCCGCGGGTAACTGGCTGCTAATACCGTCCGCTTTCGGCAGGGCAATCACCTCTATCTCGTCCGTCCAGAATGAGGTCGGCAGCGGCTCCACGTTGTGCCAGTAATCCACTGGCAGATAGAACCAGAGTTTCGGCTTGTTCACACCATCCACCAGCAACCAGCAATTGGGAACCTGCGTTACCGGCACCCAGGCTTTAAATTGCGGATTCACTTTGAAGGGATAAGCATGATCGTCAAGGAAGACATTAAACAGTTCGCCGGAGTGGATGAGCAACGCATCCAGCTTAAAGCGAGCCAGTACGTCGCGTGTACGTTCCTGTAACGTAACAATATGATTTTTGTAGAGCGCGGCCAGTGAGTCCATCATTATTCCTTTCGTTTTGACCTCAAGTCTCCGCATCTTAGCACACCTCAGAAAAGCTGCGTGATCTTCGCCGAGCGTGATCAGACCTACAATTATTTAATGACTAATTTGCATTTCATTAACACAAAACCCACACTCCGTTTCATCTGGTATGACCAGATCCAATTGCTGGATTCAGGAGACTGACATGCTCTACAAAGGCGACACCCTGTACGTAGACTGGCTGGAAGGTGGCATTGCCGAACTGGTGTTCGACGCCCCCGGCTCAGTGAACAAGCTTGATACCGCAACCGTGGCCAGCCTTGGCCAGGCGCTGGACGTTCTTGAAAAACAAACCGATTTAAAAGGTCTGCTGCTGCGTTCCGAAAAAGCGGCATTTATTGTCGGCGCAGACATCACCGAATTCCTCTCGCTGTTCCTGGTACCACAGGAGCAGCTGAGCCAGTGGCTCCATTTCGCCAACAGCGTCTTTAACCGTCTGGAAGATCTGCCGGTCCCGACCCTTTCTGCGGTTAATGGCTATGCGCTGGGTGGCGGCTGTGAATGCGTGCTGGCGACCGATTATCGTCTGGCGACGCCGGATCTGCGCATTGGTCTGCCTGAAACGAAGCTGGGCATCATGCCGGGCTTTGGCGGCTCGGTACGTCTGCCGCGCCTGCTGGGTGCCGATAGCGCCCTGGAAATTATTGCCGCGGGTAAAGATGTCAGTGCCGATCAGGCATTAAAACTCGGTCTGGTGGATGGCGTCGTTAAGCCGGAAAAACTTCATGAAGGGGCACTGGCGATACTGCGCCAGGCGATTAACGGCGATCTCGACTGGAAAGCAAAACGCCAGCCGAAACTGGAGCCGCTGCACTTAAGTAAAATTGAAGCCACCATGAGCTTCACCATCGCTAAAGGCATGGTGATGCAGACGGCGGGTAAACACTATCCGGCGCCCATCACCGCGGTGAAAACCATCGAAGCCGCCGCACGTCTGGGCCGTGACGAAGCACTGAAATTAGAAAACCAAAGTTTCGTTCCGCTGGCTCACACCAACGAAGCGCGTGCCCTGGTGGGTATTTTCCTCAACGATCAGTTCGTGAAGGGCAAAGCGAAGCAGCTGACCAAACATGTCGAGACGCCAAAACAGGCTGCGGTGCTGGGTGCGGGCATTATGGGCGGCGGTATTGCGTATCAGTCGGCATGGAAAGGCGTGCCGGTTGTCATGAAAGATATCAACGACAAATCCCTGACGCTGGGCATGACGGAATCGGCCAAGCTGCTGAACAAACAGCTGGAGCGCGGCAAGATCGACGGTCTGAAGCTCTCCGGGGTGATCTCTACTATTCATCCGACGCTGGAATACAGCGGTTTCGATCGCGTGGATGTGGTCGTCGAAGCGGTAGTTGAAAACCCGAAAGTGAAAAAAGCGGTGCTGGCGGAAACAGAAGAGAAGGTTCGCCCGGAGACTGTGCTGGCATCCAACACCTCTACCATACCAATCAGCGAACTGGCCAGCGTGCTGAAGCGCCCGGAAAACTTCTGCGGTATGCACTTCTTTAACCCGGTGCACCGTATGCCGCTGGTTGAAGTGATTCGCGGAGAAAAGACCTCCGATGAAACGATCGCCAAAGTGGTGGCGTGGGCCAGCAAGATGGGCAAAACCCCGATTGTGGTGAATGACTGCCCGGGCTTCTTCGTCAACCGCGTGCTGTTCCCCTACTTTGCCGGTTTCAGCCAGCTGCTGCGCGACGGGGCGGATTTCCGCAAGATCGACAAAGTGATGGAAAAACAGTTTGGCTGGCCAATGGGCCCGGCCTATCTGCTGGATGTTGTCGGCATTGATACCGCCCATCACGCCCAGGCAGTAATGGCGGCTGGTTTCCCGGCGCGGATGCAGAAAGATTACCGCGATGCCATCGACGTACTCTTTGAATCGAATCGCTACGGTCAGAAAAACGGCCTCGGCTTCTGGCGTTATAAAGAAGACAGCAAGGGCAAACCGAAGAAAGAGGAAGATGCCACCGTGGACAGCCTGCTGGCAGAGGTCAGCCAGGCGAAGCGTGATTTCAGCGACGAAGAGATCATTGCCCGCATGATGATCCCGATGGTCAATGAAGTGGTGCGCTGTCTCGAAGAGGGCATTATCGCCAGCCCGGCGGAAGCCGATATGGCGCTGGTGTACGGCCTGGGCTTCCCTCCGTTCCACGGCGGCGCGTTCCGCTGGCTGGATACGCTCGGCAGCGCCCGCTATCTGGATATGACGCAACAGTACGAGCATCTCGGCCCGCTGTATCACGCCCCGGAAGGTCTGCGTGCCAAAGCGCGTCACAACGAAGCGTACTATCCTCCGGTTGAGCCTGCCCGTCCGGTTGGCGCAATCAAAACGGCTTAAGGAGTCACAATGGAACAGGTTGTCATTGTCGATGCAATTCGCACCCCGATGGGCCGTTCGAAGGGCGGCGCATTTCGTAACGTGCGCGCGGAAGATCTCTCCGCACATTTAATGCGTAGCCTGCTGGCGCGCAACCCGGCGCTGGAAGCCACCGCGCTGGACGATATCTACTGGGGCTGCGTACAGCAGACCCTGGAGCAGGGTTTTAACATTGCCCGTAACGCCGCGCTGCTGGCGGAAATCCCGCACTCAGTACCGGCTGTCACCGTCAACCGCCTGTGCGGTTCGTCGATGCAGGCCCTGCACGATGCGGCACGCATGATCATGACCGGCGACGCGCAGGTGTGCATGATTGGCGGTGTGGAACACATGGGCCACGTGCCGATGAGCCACGGCGTCGATTTTCATCCCGGCATGAGCCGTACCGTGGCGAAAGCCGCGGGCATGATGGGGCTAACGGCAGAGATGCTCTCCCGTCTGCACGGCATCAGCCGTGAAATGCAGGACAGCTTTGCCGCCCGCTCGCACGCCCGTGCCTGGGCCGCGACGCAGTCCGGCGCCTTCAAAAATGAGATCCTGCCGACGGGCGGCCACGATGCCGATGGCGTGCTGAAACAGTTCTACTTCGACGAAGTGATCCGTCCGGAAACCACCGTTGAAGCGCTCTCCGCGCTGAAACCGGCCTTTGATCCGGTGACCGGCACCGTGACGGCGGGCAGCTCTTCCGCCCTCTCCGATGGTGCTGCCGCCATGCTGGTCATGAGCGAAAGCCGCGCCCGCGAGCTGGGTCTGACGCCGCGCGCCCGTATCCGCTCGATGGCGGTCGTGGGCTGCGATCCATCGATTATGGGTTACGGCCCGGTACCGGCCTCAAAGCTGGCGCTGAAAAAAGCCGGGCTTTCCACCAGCGATATCGACGTGTTCGAGATGAACGAAGCCTTCGCCGCGCAGATCCTGCCGTGCATTAAGGATCTGGGCCTGATGGATCAGATCGACGAGAAGATTAACCTCAACGGCGGCGCCATTGCGCTGGGTCACCCGCTGGGCTGTTCCGGGGCGCGTATCAGCACCACGCTGATTAACCTGATGGAACGTAAAGATGCTCAGTTTGGTCTGGCGACTATGTGTATCGGCCTGGGTCAGGGGATCGCGACGGTGTTTGAGAGGGTGTAATCGAAGAATATTCCCCTAAATCATTCGCGTTGCATCGCGGCGGCAACTGCGCGAATCCCCGGGAGCATAGTTAACTATGTGACCGGGGTGAGCAAAGGCAGCCAACAAAGAGGCAGCGTGAATGATGACGGGGAAAGTTTTAGTTGCCGTTTTCCCGCCTGTCAGGGGCGGGTTTTTTTCGTCTCAAATAAAGGCAAATGCGTCGCCAAACAGACGATCTTCACGCGCGCCACGCTCGTTGCAGAACAGGTCACGGGCAATTTTCGCCATTTCGAAACGACCGGCAATATAGATATCGTGATTTACCAGGGTGCCATGATCCTGCAATACCGCCGTTAACACGGTGCCGCTGCGGCCGCGCCATCCCTCTTCCGGCTGCTCCACCACCGGCTCAACGCGCAGGTTTGGATGGGTCACGCTCAGCGCTTCCAGCTCGGACAGATCGTAAAGGTGCTTCGACTCGCGGCCACCCCAGTAGATGGTGATATCCCGGTCCGGATTACGCGCCAGCGCCGTCAGCAGGATAGAGCGCGCGTAGGAGAAACCGGTGCCGCCGGCAATCAGGATCAGCGGACGCTCTTCGTCATCGCGCAGCCAGGCTTCCCCGTGAGGCATATCAACTTCAATCACGTTCTCTTTCAGAATGCGATCCATCACCGCCATCGCATACAGGTTGAGCTCCGACGCCCCAATGTGCAGCTCGATAAACTCTTGCTCATCCGGCGTGGAGGCCATTGAGAAAGGGCGCTTATCCCGTTCATCCATCACCACCATCAAATACTGGCCAGCGCGGAAGGAGAACGCCGATTCAGGTACTAAACGGACGCGATATACAGTGTCGGTGATAGCGTCTACCGAGGTCACTTTACAGCTTAAGGTTGTCATTCGCTCTCTCTGTCGGGAAGTCTATAGGGCATAACGGGCGCATTCAGGCGTCTTTACCGTTATTCATTATGGCCAGTTCATCCCAGATCGCGTCAATTCGCGCAGTCACCTCAGGATCCTTTTTGATCGGTCGACCCCATTCACGTTGGGTTTCGCCGGGCCATTTATTGGTGGCATCCAGTCCCATTTTTGAGCCAAGACCGGAAACCGGCGAGGCAAAATCCAGGTAATCAATTGGCGTGTTTTCGACTAACACGGTATCGCGTGCCGGATCCATACGGGTGGTAATGGCCCAGATTACGTCATTCCAGTCTCGGGCGTTGACGTCATCATCGCAAACGATCACAAACTTGGTATACATAAACTGGCGCAGGAAAGACCATACGCCCATCATCACCCGTTTAGCGTGACCCGCATACTGCTTCTTAATGGTTACTACCGCCAGGCGATAAGAGCACCCTTCCGGCGGCAGATAGAAATCAACGATCTCCGGGAACTGTTTTTGCAGAATAGGCACAAACACTTCGTTGAGCGCCACGCCCAGTACGGCAGGTTCATCTGGTGGACGGCCGGTATAGGTGGAGTGGTAAATCGCATCTTCCCGCTGGGTAATGTGCGTCACGGTAAATACCGGGAAGTTGTCTATTTCATTGTAATAGCCGGTGTGGTCGCCATACGGCCCTTCCGGGGCCATCTCTCCAGCTTCGATGTAGCCTTCGAGGACGATTTCAGCGCTGGCGGGCACTTCCAGATCGTTAGAAACGCACTTCACCACTTCGGTTTTGGTGCCACGCAGTAACCCGGCAAAGGCATATTCCGACAGCGTGTCGGGCACCGGCGTCACTGCGCCGAGTATAGTGGCCGGATCGGCACCCAGCGCCACAGAGACCGGGAAGCGTTCGCCCGGATGCGCAGCACACCACTCCTGGAAATCAAGCGCACCGCCGCGGTGCGACAGCCAGCGCATAATGAGTTTGTTTTTACCGATCAGCTGCTGACGGTAGATCCCAAGATTCTGGCGCTCTTTGTGCGGCCCGCGCGTTACGGTCAGGCCCCAGGTGATCAGCGGGGCGGCGTCTTCTGGCCAGCACTGCATGATGGGAATTCGGGTCAGATCGACCGCATCGCCTTCCACGATTTTCTGCTGGCAGGGGGCACCACGCAGCCGTTTGGTCGGCATGTTCAACACCTGCTTAAACTGCGGCAGCTTATCAAAGAGATCGCGAAAACCTTTTGGTGGCTCAGGCTCTTTCAGAAAAGCCAGCAGCTTACCTACTTCACGCAACGCGCTGACATCCTCCTGCCCCATCCCCATCGCCACACGCCTAGGTGTGCCAAACAGGTTACAGAGCACCGGCATGGTGTAGCCTTTCGGATTTTCAAACAGCAGCGCGGGCCCACCGGCACGCAGGGTGCGGTCGGCAATCTCTGTCATCTCCAGATAAGGATCGACAGGCAGGGTAATACGTTTGAGTTCGCCCTGCTTTTCCAGCAGTTCCAGGAAGTCGCGTAGATCGTTGTATTTCATGCAGTTAGTCAAGCTCTCTCTGTATGCGGTTCATTATACGGCGTAAGACTGCGTGATGCTGTATTTTTGTTAAATTAGCGTGAAGATTCACGGCTTCTTCTGCGTACTGCCATTATAATCAGCTTAGCGATCCCGCCAGGGTTTTGATATGCTTGCCGGCATAACAAGCGGAAAAGAGTCATTATGCGGGCCTGGTATTTACTGTATTGCAAGCGTGGGCAACTTCAGCGTGCTCAGGAACATCTGGAACGCCAGGCAGTGAACTGTCTGACGCCTGTGATCACGCTGGAAAAAATGGTTCGCGGTAAACGTACAACCGTCAGCGAGCCGCTGTTTCCTAACTATCTGTTTGTTGAATTCGACCCTGAAGTGATCCACACCACCACCATCAATGCGACGCGCGGCGTCAGCCACTTCGTGCGCTTTGGCGTTCATCCGGCCACGGTGCCCTCTTCCGTCATCCACCAGCTCTCGGTTTATAAACAGCCAGAAGGCATGACCGATCCTGATACGCCCTTCTCCGGCGATGATGTGGTGATCACCGAAGGGGCGTTCGAAGGGCTGGTAGCGATTTTCGCTGAGCCGGATGGGGAAGCCCGCTCCATGCTGCTGCTGAACTTGCTGAATAAAGAAGTGAAGCAGAGCGTGAAAAACACCAGTTTCCGCAAAGTTTAAAAGTCGACGCCAAACAGACGACGCACGTTGTCATCCGTCTGCGCAGCCAGCCACTGCGTCTCTTCGCCGCGCCAGTGGGCCACCCGCTCAAGTATATGGCCCAGCCAGGCTGGCTCATTACGCCTTGAGGCCGGTTTAGGGCTGAGATCGCGCGGCAGCAGGTACGGCGCATCGGTCTCAATCAGCAGGCGTTCGGCAGGAATAACCGGTAACAGTTCACGCAGCGCCAGCCCGCGCCGTTCATCGCAGACCCAGCCGGTGATCCCCAGATATAAGCCACGATCCAGACAAGCTATCGCCTCCTCACGCGTGCCGGTAAAACAGTGCAGCACCGCGCCGGGCAGTTTATCCAGCCAGGGTTCCAGCAACGCCAGAAAGCGTTCGTGAGCGTCACGGCAGTGCATAAATACTGGCATACCCAGCTCCGCGGCCAGTGCAAGCTGGGCGCTAAAGGCATGCTCCTGCTCGGTGGGGGTGGAGAAGTTGCGATTAAAGTCGAGGCCACACTCTCCGATTGCCACGACCTCAGGCGAGGCGGCTAACGCCCGCAGCGTATCTGCGCTCTCTGTCGTCCACTGGCTGCTGTCGTGAGGATGAACGCCTGCCGTTGACCAGCAGCGATCGTAACGTTGAGCCAGCTGCTGCGCCTGCTCACTTTCATGCAGGTTGGTGCCCGTCAGCAGTAAGCCCTTTACCCCGGCAGCGAAGGCCCTGGCAACGACCTCATCGCGATCCTGGGCAAACTGGGGACTGGTCAGGTTCAGACCGATATCAAACATACTCGCTCCCATATGACAACCGCCCTGGCGGGCGGTTGGTTTTATTCTTCTGACTCTTCCTCGTGATCTTCACGTCGCTTTCCAATATAGAAGCGCGAGAAGAAGACGCCGACCTCAAACAGGCAATACATCGGGATTGCCAGCAGGGTTTGCGAGAAGACATCCGGCGGCGTTAGCATCATGCCAATGACGAAGGCACCCACCAGAATGTACGGACGCTTTTTACGCAAGTCTTCCGGCGTGGTGATCCCCACCCAGCAGAGCAGCACGATGGCAACCGGCACCTCAAACGCCACGCCGAAGGCCATAAACAGCGCCATCACAAAGCTCAGATAACTGGCAATGTCCGTCGAGACCTGGACCCCTACCGGCGCGGTGTTTGCCAGGAAGCCAAAGGCCAGGGGGAAAACCACGAAGTAGGCGAAGGCCATGCCGATATAAAATAGCAGCGAGCTGGAGACCAGCAGCGGGATCACCAGACGGCGTTCATGCTTATACAGCGCAGGGGCAATAAAGGCCCAGACCTGGTAAAGGATCACCGGGGCAGAAGCAATCAGCGACACCCAGAAGGTCAGCTTAATCGGCGTGAAGAAGGGCGACGCGACATCGGTCGCAATCATGGTTGCACCCAGCGGCATCTGTTTAATCAGCGGCGCAGAGACCACCTGATAGATGTCGTTGGCGAAATAGACCAGGCCTATAAAAATGAGGAAGACCGCAATAATGCAGTTCAGCAGGCGCTTACGCAGCTCGATCAGGTGCGTAATCAGCGGTTGAGTTTCATCTACTGCCATATTTACGCTTTATCACTCGACGAGGGGGACGCATCAGCGACGGGGGCAGGCTTCTTCTCTGCGGACGCTGGCGTCGGTTCTGAATTTTTGATCACCGGCTCTGAAGGCGTCTGTTCGGGCGCACTGGCCTGGTGTTCTGCGGTAGCAGGCGTCACGCCTTCGTGCTGCGCTTCGTTATCTTTGACCAGCGGATTGCGAATGGTGTTGGCTTCATCACTCGCTTTTTCCGGGTCGTTAACGCTGTAGGAGCGCTTCATGGATTCCGCCGCTTCGCGCAGTTCATCCATGGAGGCTTTGAGTTCCGGCGTCAGGTTATCCATGCTCGCCTTCTCCACTTTTTTCAGGCTGTCCTGAAACTCCTGCAGCTTAAGCTCCTGCGCCAGCTCGTTTTGAACCGTTGTCGCAAGCGAACGTAGCGCCCGCACCCAGCCTGCAATTGTTTTTACTGCCACCGGCAAACGCTGTGGCCCCAGTACAATGAGGCCAATCACGAATACCAGCAGCAGTTCGCTAAAACCAATATCAAACACGGATTACACCTGCTCGTTATCGTGGCGTTTAGCATTTTCCTTTTTGACGTCGTCTGGTTTATCGGCGATAGATTTAGCAGTGAAATCCGCGTCCTGGCTGGATTTGTCCTGCTTCTCGTCATCATCTTTGATCGCTTTCTTGAAGCCTTTGATGGAGGCGCCAAGATCGGAACCGATAGAACCCAGTTTTTTGGTACCGAAAAGCAGCACGACGATGACGGCAATAATCACCAATTGCCAGATACTGATACCACCCATACTTCTTCCTCAGTTGTAGATGATAAATTAATCAGGCCGCATTATACGTTATGCGGCCCTGCGATAGCGATGCAATTCAGCGTGTTTTACGCCATCCTGCCAGCCAGACCACCACTCCACCGGCCATCAGCCAGGCGGGCATCAACTCCCAGTCAGGACGGTTGATTAGCAATAGCGTGCCGCTTAACAACAGCGTGGCGCCTATGCCAAACAGATACCGTGACTGGCCCTGACGCACATGATTGGTTTGCAGCTCACGAGCGATTTTATCTACGCTATGTTGCAAGTTTTTGCTCTGACGCAAACTGTCGTACACCAGTTCCGGCAGTTCGGGCATTTTTTCGATCCAGAAAGGTGCTTTCTCTTTCAGGGAGCGGACCAGGGCAGGCAGCCCAACCTGGTCTTTGATCCAGGACTCAAGGAACGGTTTTGCCGTTTTCCATAAGTCTAACTGAGGATAGAGTTGCCGCCCCACCCCTTCAACGTAAAGTAATGTTTTCTGAAGTAAAACTAATTGCGGCTGCACTTCCATATTGAAGCGTCGGGCGGTATTGAACAGGTTCAGCAGCACATGGCCAAACGAGATCTCCGCCAGCGGTTTCTCGAAAATAGGCTCACAAACCGTCCGAATAGCGAACTCAAACTCTTCGACGTTGGTGTCCGGAGGAACCCAACCGGAGTCGACGTGCAGTTCAGCCACTTTACGGTAATCGCGATTGAAGAAGGCGATAAAGTTCTCGGCCAGATAGCGCTTATCTTCTTTGTTCAGCGAGCCGACGATACCGCAGTCAATGCCGATGTATTGCGGATCTTCAGGGTGCTCGTAGCTAACAAAGATATTGCCCGGGTGCATATCGGCATGGAAGAAGCTGTCGCGGAACACCTGGGTAAAGAAGACCTGTACGCCACGCTCGGCCAGCAGCTTCATGTTGGTGCCCTGCTTTTCGAGGGTCGCGACGTCCGATACCGGGATGCCGTAGATGCGCTCCATCACCATCATGTCCTGGCTGCAATAGTCGGAGTAGACCTCCGGCACATACAGCATCGGGCTGTTTTCAAAATTGCGGCGCAGCTGAATCGCGTTCGCCGATTCACGCAGCAGATTCAGCTCATCAATCAGCGTCTTTTCATATTCACGCACCACTTCCATCGGACGCAGGCGACGGCCATCAGGCAACAGACGCGGCACCCAGCGAGCCAGACGGTAGATGAGTCTCATGTCGGCTCTGATGATCGGCAGAATATCCGGGCGGATCACCTTGATGACCACCTCTTTGCCGTTCTCTTTCAGCCGCGCGGTGTGAACCTGGGCGATAGAGGCCGAAGCCAGCGGTTGGATGTCGAAGTCATCGAACCAGCTTTCTACCGGGATATCACCCATCGCCTTTTCGATCTGCCGCTTTGCCAGCCGGCCATCGAACGGGGCGACTTTATCCTGCAGCAGAGCCAGCTGATCGGCAATCTGGGGAGGGAAGAGATCGCGGCGGGTCGAGAGCATCTGGCCGAACTTGATCCATACCGGACCCAGCTCCTGCAACGCCAGCCGCAGCCGCTCACCGAGCAGCTTGTCTTTATGGCGATTTGGCATCCAGAATAGCGTTTGCCGCCAGAGGCGCAGCGGCAAGGTAATACGCATTCGAGGGATCAACTCATCGAGCCCGTAGCTCAAAAAGGTGCGGATGATAAAATAGAGGCGCCGAATTTCACCTGGCGTCATTTGCCCTCCAGCTTTTCAAGCCTTTTAGTCAGTGCATCAACCGAACGTTCAACCGCTGCGGTTTCTTCTGCAAACCATGCTGCTTCCAGCGGCCCGGGAGCCATGCGCCACTCTTCGGTAAGCACCTCCGCAGCATAGCGCTGCTGACGCTGAAAACCTTTTTTCAGCAATGAGGCACCGCCGCGCAGCACTTTACTGATCCCCTCTGCGGCAATATCGCCCGTCCAGGGAGCCAGCAGTTCAGCCGGATCAAATTCCGCCAGGTCAGCCAGCGAAACGAAGTTTTGTACCACCTGGATATCGCCGTCGACTTCCAGCTCACCGCTACGGATGAGGGCGGTGAGCTGCTGGCGATCGCGCAGTTTAGGCAGCGTACTCATATGGGTGATAACAGAGCAGTCAGCCTCGCCCTCCCACTCGCCCAGCACGTCGAGCTGACGCTCGCTAAATACCAGCACCAGCGGGGTCGAAAACTCTTTTACCACCACGCGCAGCACTTTACCGTTCAGTCGCTGGCGTGCCGTTTTGAGCGCGGGCGAGCGATACAGAAAGGTATTGAGTACGTTTTCAACACCGGCTGTGATCAAGGGTTTAAACGGCATCTGCCACCTCCACTCAGAACTTGTACCCGCGATGCAGGGCGACAACGCCCGCGGTCATGTTGAAGTAATCAACATTGTCAAAGCCCGCATCCTGCATCATAGCCTTTAACGTGTCCTGGTTAGGGTGCATACGGATGGACTCGGCCAGGTAGCGATAGCTGTCGGCATCGTTAGCAACCACTTCACCAATGCGCGGCAGAATGTGGAAAGAGTAAGCGTCGTACGCTTTGCTCAGGGGCTCAATAATCGGTTTAGAGAACTCCAGCACCAGCAGGCGTCCACCCGGTTTCAGCACGCGGTACATGGAACGCAGCGCTTTCTCTTTATCGGTGACGTTACGCAGACCGAACGAGATGGTGATGCAGTCAAAAGTGTTATCCGGGAAAGGCAGCGCCTCGGCGTTCGCCTGGACGTACTCAACGTTGCCGACCACACCGAGATTGCGCAGTTTCTCACGCCCCATTTTCAGCATGGAGTCGTTGATATCAGCCAGCACAACGCGGCCTGTTTCCCCTACCAGACGCGAGAATTTCGCGGTAAGGTCGCCGGTCCCGCCCGCCAGATCAAGCACGGTTTGCCCACGACGCACGCCGCTACAATCAATAGTGAAGCGCTTCCACAAGCGATGAATGCCGAATGACATCAGGTCATTCATTACATCGTACTTCGCCGCCACGGAATGGAATACGTGGGCCACCATGTCAGCTTTCTGCGCTTTAGCGACAGTCTGAAAGCCAAAGTGCGTTGTGTCTTGTGAATCTTCAACCATCTCAGAGCCTGCTTATCAATCAAATGTACGAGAAGTGTAACAGATTGGGCGAATTTGCCCTACGATTCAACCACCCCAGGAATAACGCCCTACAGGTCTGCCGACGCGTGTGCCTCTGCTAACGTATTGTTTGTCTTTTGAACATCGCCCTCGCCACGCAACCAGTACTCTTCATCCTGCGCGGTGGCCTGCTCGACTAAATCCGGATTAATCTCGCGTTTAACCTCCACGCCAAGGCTGCGGAACGATTCGGCCTGAGCCAGCAGGTTGCCGCGACCGGAGGCCAGCTTTTTCATCGCCTGACGATAGTTATCCTGGGCGCGATCCAGACTCTGCCCAACGGACGACATGTCATCGACGAACAGGCGCATTTTGTCGTACAACCGGCTGGCGCGATCGGCAATCTGCTGGGCATTGCGGCTCTGATGCTCGTAGCGCCAAAGATTAGCAATGGTACGCAGCGCCACCAGCAGCGTGGTCGGGCTGACCAGCATAATGTTGTTTTTTAACGCTTCGGAGATCAGCTCCGGCTGGCGGTCCAGCGCCAGTAAGAAGGCGGGTTCAACCGGGATAAACATAAGCACATAGTCAAGCGAACGCAGGCCGGGTAACTGCTGATAATCTTTACGCCCCAGCAGGCGAATGTGGTTCCGCACCGAGGCGATATGCTCCTGCAACGCCGTCTCGCGGGTGTAGTCGTCCTCGGCATTAAAGTAACGCTCATAGGCCACCAACGTCATTTTGGCATCGATGACCACATCCTTCTCCTGCGGCAGGCGGACAATGACATCCGGCTGCATCCGCGCGCGAGATTCTGTTTCGATACTGACCTGGGTCTGATATTCATGCCCTTCACGCAGGCCGGAAGCTTCCAGTACGCGGGTCAACACCACTTCGCCCCAGTTGCCCTGGGTTTTATTGTCGCCTTTCAGCGCCCGGGTCAGGTTGATCGCTTCCTGGGCCATCTGGGCATTTAGCTGCTGGAGATTGCGAATTTCATGGGCCAGCGTGTGTCGCTCCCGCGCCTCCTGGCCAAAGCTGTCCTGCACCTGGCGACGAAAACCGTCCAGCTGTTCGCGCAGGGGAGTCAGCAGACCGTTCAGGCTCTGACGGTTTTGCTCGTCAACACGGCGGTTGCTCTGCTCAAAGATGCGGTTCGCCAGGTTTTCGAACTGCTCGCTCAGGCGCTGTTCGCTGTTGATCATCTGGCGGATTTTATCTTCCGCATGCAGTTGGGTGGATTCCAGGCGGGTGGTGACTTCGCGCAGGTCGGCTTCCAGCGAGGTGTTGATATCCCGCAGATTACGCAGTTCGTTATTGAGTAGCTCGCACTCGTCGCGCCAGTGTCCGCTTTGCGCCGCCTGTTGTTTCAGCGCGCTTAAGGCAGCCACCATCTCCTCACGTTCGGCCAGCTGATCGGCTTTTTGCTGAGCATGCTGATAGCTGGCGAACAACCAGCCCACGCCGACGCTGACCAGCGCGATAACGACATAAAAAAGGATGGAAATATCCACGACGCCCCCTGCATCAAGGTATGACCCGCACAAAATAGAATTGTGCTGTATAAACGTCCAGTTTGAAAAGGGTTTTCTGCGAGGGGCTACGCAAAGAAAAAGGCCGAACGGGTCGGCCTTTGGCAAAGAAAAGGAGTAATTACAGCAGGCGGCGGGCCGCTTCCACCACGATTTTCACCGCGTGGCTTTCGGTCTGCTTCATGGTCTCGGCGTTCGGGATCTCTTGCTGGGTACGGTTCACAATGACACCCGCAACCATACCGGCACGCAGACCCTGGCTTGCACACATGGTCAGCAGCGTAGCGGATTCCATTTCATAGTTCATAACGCCCATAGACTGCCACTCTTCCATCGAGCCTTTGAAACGGCTGACCACGCGACCGGAGAAGGTATCGTAGCGCTCCTGGCCCGGGTAGAAGGTGTCTGAGGAGGCGGTCACGCCAACGTGAGTGGTTGCGCCGACGGATTTCGCGGCTTCCACCAGCGCGGTGGTGCACTCGAAATCGGCCACTGCCGGGAACTCCATCGGGGCAAAGTGCAGGCTCGCGCCGTCCAGACGCACGGACGCGGTGGTGACCAGTACGTCGCCAACGTTGATGTGCGGCTGGATCGCACCGGTCGTACCGATACGCAGGAAAGTACGGATGCCCAGCTGTGCCAGCTCTTCAACGGCAATAGAGGTAGACGGGCCACCGATACCGGTTGAGCAGACGATCACCGCTTTGCCATCCAGCTCTGCCCGCCAGGTCGTGAATTCGCGATGGGCTGCCAGCTTAACCGGCTTATCCATCAGCGCGGCGATCTTTTCCACACGCTCAGGATCGCCAGGGACGATAGCGAGCGTAGCCCCTTGTAAATCATTTTTAGTGAGGCCGAGATGAAAAACATCAGACTTAGACATAGAAAACTCCTCTGTGGGTCAGTTTGTCAGCAGAAGCAAAGCGGTACTTTACCGGAGCATATAGCTTAATTTCGTGACAGATATCACCGCGAATGAAATTGATTGCATTTAATTACCATGAAATAGTGATTAACATCACATTAACGACTTATATCGTTATCTGTTGCACAAAAGATAGCCTGTTTCGGGCACTGTGGATTGTTAACCTGCGGACTATATTTACTTTTGCGCTAATTGGTACGGAGAATGCCATGACTGGAACATCTGGATTTGCCCCTGCTGCTGATCTGCAAGCCTCAACCGTTGTCACTACCCCCGACGAGGCGATTACCGCCGGGGAGACCTCGATTCCGACCCAGGGCGATAATATGCCTGCTTACCATGCCCGGCCCAAAAATGCGCAAGGGGCATTGCCGATCGTCATCGTGATTCAGGAAATTTTCGGCGTACATGAGCATATTCGCGATATCTGTCGCCGCCTGGCGCTGGAAGGCTATCTGGCGGTCGCGCCGGAGCTCTACTTCCGTCAGGGCGATCCGAACGAGTACAGCGACATCCCTACCCTGTTCAGCAATCTGGTCAGTAAAGTGCCGGACGCGCAGGTGCTGGCGGATCTCGATCATGTCGCCAACTGGGCAGCGCGCAACGGTGGCGATCCTCATCGTCTGCTGGCGACCGGTTTCTGCTGGGGCGGACGGATCAGCTGGCTCTATGCCGCCCATAACCCGCAGCTGAAAGCAGCCGTGGCGTGGTATGGCAAACTGGTCGGCGAGAAAACCCTGAACTCACCAAAGCATCCGGTGGATGTGGCTACCGATTTAAACGCCCCCGTGCTGGGGCTCTATGGCGCCGAAGACACCGGCATTCCACTGGATACCGTCGAGACGATGCGTCATGCCCTGCGGGCGGCGAACGCAACGGCGGAGATTGTGGTCTATCCGGGAGCGGGTCACGCGTTTAATGCCGATTACCGTCCGAGCTATCACGAAGAGTCAGCGAAGGATGGCTGGCAGCGGATGCTGGCGTGGTTTGCGCAGTATGGCATTAAAAAATAATACCCTTACGCCCGGCACGTCTGCCGGGCGTACAATCCATGGTTATTAATTCCAGCAATATAAACATCTATTTATATATTCTACAGAGAGGATCACTATTTAAATAACAATCGCCTCCCTGATTTTGTGAGCCATCATAAATTACAAACGCTTTAGGAAATTAACCATACAGTTATGCTTTTCTCTCCTGTATGTGGGGCGTACGCTGGCATCCATATTACTTGCCAAACAGGAGGTTACAGGATGGCTATACCGGTATATCTTTGGTTAACAGACCATACAAGAAATCAGGTTAAAGGTTCAGTTGATATACAAGGAAGAGAAGGAAGCATTGAGATTATAGAGTTTATGCATTCTGTCGATCTTCCCACGGACAACCTTACAGGTAAAATTACTGGCAAACGTATCCATGGTGACTTTGCTTTAATCAAAGAAATTGATAGCTCATCGCCTTACCTTTATAAAGGCGTATCTACTGGTCAAAAATTTAAGCAAGCAGAGCTTAAGTTTTTCCGTATCAATTATAATGGTCAGGAAGAGGAATATTTCCGTATAATGATGGAAAATGTCAGGGTTAATGGAATAGAACCGTTAATGTTCGACATTAAAAATACCACCTTTGAAAGGCACAATCACCTTGAAGCCTTTTATTTAGCTTATTAAATAATCACATGGCACTATCTGGATGGAAATATTATTCATACAGACAGATGGGATGCTGAGGAGGAGGCTACGGTATGACGTGGGTTTATAAAGTAAGTTCGCACTCATTTTATCTGGATGGCACTTATCAGTTTGATGGTCAGTATGCAGGTAGGCCTGGGTTTAAAAACGACTCAGCAAATGAATGTGTAAAAAACAAAGGCCCGCTACCAAGAGGAACGTATACAATAGGACCCGCTTTTTATCATTCTAAAACCAAAGCATGGACAATGAGATTAACTCCCTACGCCGGGAACGATATGTGCGGTCGGGATGGCTTCATGATACATGGGGAAAGTTCATTGCATCCGGGAGAGGCATCCGACGGATGTATCATCCTAACTTTATCCAGTCGTAAAATCATTGCTGCAAGCAGTGATAAAATACTCGTTGTGGAGGATTAATGCTTAATAAAAAATCTCTCTACCTATTGATTATTTATCCTTTTCTTACGCACGCAAATAATAATGGATGTGCTATTGTCGGTGCGTCAATGGAGACCGCTTTATTCAATGCCATTTCGCGAGACTTACAAATTGATACGTCGACTATTCAGCGAAACAAAACAACCATTAAAATTATTGACCTTTCTCCTGTATCAAAACTGTACGCGCAATCATTAGCAAAAATCGATTATGAAATGGCTGTGGCACAGGGAAAAGCGACAATACCCGAGGGTGCTTACCTGGACAGTTATTATGAAAACAACACTCAATCCCTCACTGTAAAATACACTTATATCAACAAGAAAAAAAAGGAAGATATATTCATTGCTTCTGGCCTTATAAATGACGATGAATGCTCAGTCAGGTTTAATGGTTATATGGTAATAGCAAGAGAGTTTTAATTATTCAGGAAGGTCGTACGTAGGCCGGGCAGCCACACGCCGCCCGGCAAACGTGTGCCAGGGTTAACCCTGACGCAAATTCTGCGCCGCCTTCACCATGTTCGCCAGTGCGGCGCGCGTTTCAGGCCAGCCGCGGGTTTTCAGGCCGCAGTCCGGGTTCACCCACAGGCGCTCTGCCGGAATGCGCTGAGCCGCTTTTTGCAGCAGGGCTTCAATCCACTCTACGCTCGGGACGTTCGGGGAGTGAATGTCATAGACGCCCGGGCCGATCTCGTTCGGGTAGTCGAACTCTTCAAACGACTCCAGCAGCTCCATATCCGAGCGTGAGGTTTCGATGGTGATCACGTCGGCATCCAGCGCGGCGATGGAGTCCATGATGTCGTTGAACTCGCAGTAACACATGTGGGTGTGGATCTGGGTCTCATCCTTCGCCACCGCAGCGTTGATGCGGAAGGCTTCCACCCCCCACTTCAGATAGGCATCCCAGTCGCTGCGACGCAGCGGCAGTCCTTCGCGCAGTGCCGGTTCGTCAATCTGGATAATGCCGATACCAGCGGCTTCCAGATCCGCCACTTCGTCACGCAGCGCCAGCGCGATCTGCTTCGCGATGGTCTCACGCGTCACATCCTCACGCGGGAAGGACCAGCAGAGAATGGTCACCGGCCCGGTCAACATGCCTTTTACCGGTTTGTCGGTCAGGGACTGGGCATACTTCGCCCACTCAACGGTGATCGCTTCCGGGCGGCTGACGTCCCCGATCACCACCGGCGGTTTCACGCAGCGGGAGCCGTAGCTCTGCACCCAGCCATTCTGGGTAAAGACGAAACCGTCCAGATGCTCACCGAAGTACTCCACCATGTCGTTACGCTCGGCTTCGCCGTGGACCAGCACATCCAGCCCCAGGCGCTCCTGCTCCACAATCGCCTGCTTGATATGTTCGGCGATGCCGGTGCGGTAGTTGCCAGCGTCCAGATTGCCCTTTTTGAAGTCCAGACGCAGGCCACGGATCTCGGTGGTCTGCGGGAAGGAGCCGATAGTGGTGGTTGGCCAGGCCGGGAGTTTAAAGCGTGCACGCTGGGCTTCAGCACGCACCTCATAAGGACTCTGACGCTGGCTCTCCTTCGCGGTGATGGCGGCCAGACGTTTCTCAACCGCCGGGTTGTGCACGCGGGTAGAGTGGTGGCGGGCCTGAATTGGCGCGCTCCATGCGGTAATCGCCGCCGTATCGCCGCTGTTCAGCGCATCGCGCAGCAGGGCCAGCTCTTCGCATTTTTGCAGGGCAAAGGCAAACCAGCTCTTCACTTCGGCATCCAGACGGGTTTCGACGCTGAGGTCGATCGGGCTGTGCAGCAGGGAGCAGGATGAGGCGATCCACAGATCGCGTTTGCCAACGATCTCTTTAATCTGACCATATTTTTCTGTCAGATCGGCGCGCCAGACGTTGCGACCGTTCACCAGCCCGGCAGAGAGCAGCCAGTCGGACGGCAGACGGGAATGGAGTTCTGCCACGTCATCTTTACCGTGCACCAGATCAACATGCAGTCCCTGCACCGGCAGCGCAGTGATGGTATCGAGATTTGGCGTCACGCCTTCGAAATAGGTGGTGAGCAGCAGCTTCACCTGGCCCGCGAGGGCGTCGTATGCCGGTTTGAAGGCATCCAGCCATGCCTGCGGCAGCTCCAGCACCAGCGCCGGTTCGTCGATCTGTACCCACTCAACGCCGCGTTTCGCCAGTTCGCCCAGCACCTGCTGGTACACCGGCAGGATCTCATGCAACAGGCTCAGGCGATCAAACTGTTCGCCCTTCACTTTACCGAGCCACAGGTACGTTACCGGCCCCAGCAGAACAGGTTTCACCTGATGGCCGAGGGCCAGGGCTTCGTCCACCTCATCCAGCAACTGGGTCCAGGTCAGTCTGAACTGCTGGCCCTTCACGAACTCCGGCACCATGTAGTGGTAGTTGGTGTTGAACCATTTGGTCATCTCTGCCGCCGCCGCGGGTTCACCCGTTGGCGCACGGCCACGGCCAATGCGGAACAGGGTGTCGATATCTACCGAGCCATCGTTGTTCTGATGACGAGCCGGCACGTTGCCCAGCAGCAGGCTGGTCGTCAGAACATGGTCGTACCAGGCGAAATCGCCCACCGGCAGCAGGTCAATGCCCGCCTGCTTCTGCTGATCCCAGTGGCGGGCACGGAGTTCGCGTCCCACCGCCAGCAGTTCATCACGGGTGGCGTTACCCGCCCAGTAGCTTTCGAGCGCTTTTTTCAGCTCGCGGCGCAGGCCGACGCGCGGGAAACCGAGGGTATGGTTGCGAATTGTCATGATGTGCTCCTTATGGAATTTTCAGTATTTAGCCGTCCAGATGTTTACACTTCCATAATGTGTAGGTACTGTATATTCCTCAAGCGCAAATTGTTCATGGCGAAGTGAAGGACATTCATGATCGAGATAAAACACCTGAAAACGCTCCAGGCGTTGCGGAACTGCGGCTCTCTTGCGGCGGCGGCGGCGGCGCTGCACCAGACGCAATCCGCCCTTTCCCACCAGTTCAGCGATCTGGAACAGCGCCTTGGCTTTCGTCTGTTTGTGCGTAAGAGTCAGCCGCTACGCTTCACGCCGCAGGGTGAGATCCTGCTGCAGCTGGCGAATCAGGTGTTGCCGCAGATCGCCAGCGCGTTGCAGGCCTGCCATGAGCCCCAGCAAACCCGGCTGCGCATCGCCATTGAGTGCCACAGCTGTATCCAGTGGCTGACACCCGCGCTTGAGAACTTCCGCCAGAGATGGCCGCAGGTGGAGATGGACTTTAAATCCGGCGTGACCTTTGACCCGCAACCGTCACTCCAGCAGGGCGAGCTGGATCTGGTCATGACCTCGGATATTCTGCCGCGCAGTGGCCTGCACTATTCGCCGATGTTTGATTTTGAAGTTCGCCTGGTGCTGGCCCCGGATCATCCACTGGCTGCCAGAACGCGCATTACGCCGGAAGATCTGGCGACCGAAACGCTGCTGATCTACCCGGTCCAGCGCAGTCGTCTGGATATCTGGCGTCACTTCCTGCAGCCGGCGGGTATCAGCCCGCAGCTGAAAAGCGTGGACAATACTCTGCTGTTAATTCAGATGGTGGCGGCCCGCATGGGTATTGCCGCGTTACCACACTGGGTGGTGGAGAGCTTTGAACGCCAGGGCCTGGTAGTGACCAGAACCCTGGGCGAGGGATTATGGAGCCGGTTGTACGCCGCCGTGCGCGATGGCGAGCAGCGTCAACCGGTTACCGAGGCCTTTATTCGCTCAGCGCGGAATCACGCTTGCGATCATCTGCCGTTTGTCCGGAGCGCGGAGCGACCCAACGGCGATGCACCCACAGTGAAGCCAGGATCACCGTCCCCCCAATAATGAAGCTCGGCCAGTGCGGTTGTTCCTGCCAGATGGCGAGGTTCACCAGCAGGCCTGCCGGGACGTGAACGTTGTTCATGATCCCAAGCGTTCCGGCGTCAACCTGCGTGGCGCCATAGTTCCACATGAAGTAACCCAGCCCGGATGCCACCACCCCCAGCCAGACCAGCACGCTCCACTGCACCGTCGTGGTCGGCAGTTTTTGTGGGTTCCCCAGCATAAACCACGCCGCGACCGCCACAATCGCCGCCCCCATATAAAACCAGGCAAAGGCGTTGTGCTGCGGCATCGGACGGGTTTCCATCAAACGCTTATACCCCACCATGCCGATGGCAAAGCTGATGTTGGCGAGCTGGACAAACATCAGCCCGGTCCAGAAGTGGTCGCTCACTTTGTCGTAGCGAATGATCGCCGCACCCACCACCGCCAGCGCCGCGCTCAGCAGGTAGCCCCAGCGCAAACGGCGTTTGCTCAGCAGATCGTAAATCAGCGTGATATAGAGCGGCGTGAGCACGGTAAACAGCAGGAATTCCGATACCGACAGGTAGACGTAAGCGCGGAAGCTGAACAGGTACATGATGCCGAGCTGCATCGCGCCTACCAGCATGTACAGCAGAAGGGTTTTCAGCGTTTGTCCGCGCGTACGCAGGAACGGCAGGAACACCAGCGCCGCCAGCCCTACGCGCATCAGCACCGAGAAATAGCTGTCGACATGTCCGGCGAGATATTCACCGATAAGGCTAAAGGAGAAGGCCCACAGAATAGTGGTGATAATGAGTAGCGCCACAATGCTTGTCTCTTGAAAAGATGGACAGGCATTGTAGCGAACTCCGCGGTTGACAACTGAACGTTAAACAACCAAATGAAGATTATTCAAGAAACAGCTTACGCAGATATTTTGGCACCGCGTTATCGCCGTTAGTGCCGATCACTTCCAGCTCCGGGTGCAGATCTTTCAGGCGCTGGTGGGCGTTTTCCATGATGCAGCCCTTGCCCGCCATGGAGAGCATTTCGGCGTCGTTCATGCCGTCGCCAAAGGCGATGCAGTCCTTAAGATCAAAGCCCAGGCGTTTGGCTACCGCTTCAAGGGCATGCCCCTTGGAGACGCCGCCCGCCATCACTTCCAGGCAGGTCAGCGTGGAGAAGCTAACGTTAACCCGATCGCCCCAGCGGGCGTTAATCGCCTGCTCCAGCGGCAGCAGCGCTTCGTGGCTGTCGGTGGTGAAGAACACCTTGCTGATGCCTTCCGGCTCCAGCAGACCCGGCTCATACAGCGAATAGTTGAATACCGCCTCTTTAAAGAAACGCATCTCGTCCGGGCGGTGACGGTTCATAAACCACTCGTCGTCGCGATAGACGTTGGTGATGATGTCGGGGTTGTTGTGCATGATCCCGAACAGATCGGTGGCGATGTCGCGATCGAGGTTATGGGTGAAGATCAGATTACCGTCCAGATCGTGCACGCGGGCGCCGTTGGAGGTGATCATATAGGATTTGATCTCCAGATTATCGCGGATCTGCCCCACATCAACGTGGTGGCGACCGGTGGCGAAGACAAAATTCACGCCTCGGGCGGTCAGGAGTTTCAGGGTCTCTTTCGCGTAGGGCGATAAAGTGTGATCGGGGGAGAGCAGCGTGCCATCTAAATCAGACGCGACAACCTGGTACATAGAAAAATTTAACCTCTGGTGAATATCAGTTATGCCTGTCGAAAAAGTCGACGATGGCGTGGAGTGCGACCGATCGCATGGCGTCCTTTTCGAAAAGGATCTCATGGTACGCGCCGTTTATGACCAGCGGTTTACCCCCTTCGCAAGGGTGACCGGCTGCGGCCCGGCGTTCACAGAAGCGGTCGTGCATGCGGTTATCCACCACCCGCTCCTCTTCAGCCTGAAGGATGAGCGTGGGCGTATCGTCCTGACCGGCACCCGCCAACACCTCTTCACCCGCCAGAATACCTTCGCGTACCCAATGCCAGGTGGGGCCGCCAACGCGCAAGCGCGGCTCATCGGCATAGAAACGCAGGTTGCGGCGATAACGCTGCTGGCTGTGGGTTAAGACGTTGATGGCAAACGGCAAAGCCCGCCAGCGTCCTGTTCCGATGGCGTAGCCTTCACGAATGCGCTGATGGCCCTCAGCCCAGTCGAGAAGATGGCGCACCATCCAGTCCGGAAAACGTATCACAATGCCATACATCGGCGCGGTAAGCGCAATGGCATCGCACTGGTGATCGTAGCGCTGCAAAAAGAGCGTAGAGATGGCGCCGCCCATGGAGTGCGCAAGAATATAGCGCTTGCGCCACGGGCCGGGCTGCACTTCCTGCTGCCAGAATGCGGCCAGATCGTCGACGTAATCGCTGAAGTTTTCCACGTGGCCACGATGGGTATCCGGCAACATCCGACCGGAAAGTCCCTGCCCGCGATGGTCGATAATTAACACATCAAAACCCAGATGGAACAGATCGTACGCCAGCTCGGCATATTTGATGTAGCTTTCGATACGTCCGGGGCAGACGACAATCACCCGGTCATTTTTTTCATCACGGAAACGAACGAAGCGTACCGGGATATCCCCAACGCCCGTAAACTCATCTTCCTCGCGCTGGCGCCAGAAATCGGTCAACGGTCCCATGGAGAAAGCAGCAAATGCCTTTTCTCGCGTTTCCCAGTCCTTATTCAGCTGAAACATCGGGTTTACGCCCCTGTAAGCCAAGGAATATCGTTTTTTTGTGACAGGCCGTAAAATGACGCAACATTAGCGTATTGTGGCATAAAAATAGACGATTCGGGAGTTTCAAATGACCTTTGAGTGGTGGTTCGCCTACCTGCTGACATCCATTATCCTCAGCCTTTCACCGGGCTCAGGGGCGATCAATACCATGACCACCGCCATGAACCACGGCTATCGCGGCGCAGCGGCGTCCATTGCCGGCTTGCAAACCGGGCTGGCTATTCACATTGTGCTGGTCGGCGTGGGGCTCGGCACGCTCTTCTCCCGTTCGGTGCTGGCCTTCGAAGTGCTGAAATGGGCCGGGGCAGCCTATCTGATCTGGCTGGGTATTCAGCAGTGGCGCGCCGCAGGATCCCTTGACCTCAACACGCTCGCCCAGACGCAAAGCAGGGGAAAACTGTTTAAGCGGGCGGTATTTGTGAACCTGACCAACCCGAAGAGCATCGTCTTTCTTGCCGCCCTGTTTCCGCAGTTCATCGTGCCGCATCAGCCCCAGATCATGCAGTACGTGGTGCTCGGCTTGACCACTGTTGTGGTCGATATCATTGTGATGATTGGCTATGCGACGCTGGCTACGCGGATTGCGGCATGGATTAAAGGGCCTCGTCAGATGAAGGCCCTGAATAAAGTGTTCGGTTCGCTGTTTATGCTGGTGGGTGCGCTGCTGGCATCAGCAAGGCACGCTTAACGCGACAGGATCAGGTGAATGCCGAAGCCGGCGAATAACGCGCCGGCAACGCCGTCAATCCACTTCGCCAGACGTTGGTAGCCGCGTCGCATGGAGGGTAACGCAAACAGGCTTGCCACCACGGTGAACCAGGCAAACGTCTCCAGGACGATCAGCAGGAAGATGCCCCAGCGCGCCCCGGCACCGACATCCTCACCCACGAACAGTGAAAATACCGAGCCGAAATAGATAATGGCTTTTGGATTAGCGAGGTTCGTCAGCAGCCCTTTCACAAAGCTGCGTCCGCTGGCCGCCAGCTCCATTTTAGGCTCAGGCGCTTCGTTATCCTCTTTTTTGAACGCCCCGCGCAGCATCTGATAGCCCATCCAGCACAGATAGAGACCGCCGCCGACCATAATGATGTTATGCAGCCAGGCCATCTTAGCGAGGATCAGGTTCAGGCCCAGCAGGGCCAGGGCAGCCCAGACCATAACGCCAAGGGTAATGCCCAGCACGCCCATCATCGCCTCTTTGCGCGAACGGCTCACCGCCGTTTGGGACACGAAGAAAAAGTCGGGGCCAGGGCTCATCAGCGCCACAATATGCACCAGCGCCACGGTCAGAAACAGGGTTAACATAATTAACTCGCGGGGAAATAGTTCAGGGAGCAATCATCCTGGCACTTTTTTGCCGGGCTGACTACTCCTCATCATCACCATCGGTATGAGAACGAATAAGCGCCATAAACTCTTTGCCGAAGCGCTCCAGTTTGCGGGTGCCCACACCGTTGACGCTGAGCATTTCGCTGGCGCTGAGCGGCATCTGCTCGGCCATCTCAATCAGCGTGGCATCGTTGAACACCACATAAGGTGGGATATTCTCTTCGTCGGCGATGGCTTTGCGCAGCTTACGCAGCTTGGCAAACAGCTTACGATCATAGTTGCCGCCGTAGGATTTCTGCATCACACGCGGTTTCAGCGCCACCACGCGCGGCACGGCTAGCTGCAATTCGACTTCGCCGCGCAGCACCGGACGGGCGGCTTCGGTGAGCTGCAGCGCGGAGTGCTGGGCAATGTTCTGGGTGGCAAAGCCCAGGTGGATAAGCTGGCGGATCACGCTGACCCAGTGCTCATGGCTCTGATCGCGGCCAATGCCATACACCGGCAGCTTGTCATGCCCCATCTCGCGGATGCGCTGATTGTTGGCGCCGCGCAGCACTTCCACCACGTAGCCCATCCCGAAGCGCTGATTGACGCGGCCAATGGTGGAGAGCGCCTTGCGGGCGTCCATCAGCCCGTCGTACTGCTTCGGCGGGTCGAGGCAGATATCGCAGTTGCCGCACGACTCCTGGCGCCCCTCGCCAAAATAGTTCAGCAGCACCAGACGGCGACAGGTTTGCGCTTCGGCAAAGGCGCCCATCGCGTTGAGCTTGTGACGCTCGATATCCTGCAACTGCCCCTGCGGTTTCTCTTCCAGACAGCGACGTAGCCAGGCCATATCCGCCGGATCGTAGAAGAGCATCGCCTCGGCGGGCAGGCCGTCACGCCCGGCACGGCCTGTCTCCTGGTAGTAGGATTCGATATTGCGCGGAATGTCGAAATGCACCACAAAGCGCACGTTCGGCTTGTTGATACCCATACCGAAGGCGACGGTCGCCACCACAATTTGCAGATCGTCGCGCTGGAATTTCTCCTGCACGTCGGCACGGATGTGGTTTTCCAGCCCCGCATGATAGGCCGCGGCGCTGAAGCCGCGGCTTTGCAGACGGGCGGCGGTGTCTTCAACCTTCGCCCGGCTGTTGCAATAGATAATGCCGGATTTACCGCGCTGCTCCTGGACGTAGCGCAGGAGCTGATCGAGGGGCTTAAATTTCTCCATCAGCATATAGCGGATATTCGGGCGGTCGAAGCTGCTGACCTGGATCAGCGGATCGTTGAGCCCCAGCAGACGGACAATATCCTGCCGGGTGGTGTCGTCGGCGGTAGCGGTAAGGGCCATAAACGGCACCGACGGGAAGCGCTGACGCAGCTGACCGAGGGCGGCATACTCCGGGCGGAAATCATGCCCCCACTGGGAGATACAGTGCGCTTCGTCTACCGCCAGCAGTACCGGGTTCCAGTGTGCCAGATGCTCAAGGAAGTTATCCAGCATCAGACGCTCAGGAGCGATATAGAGCAGACGAACCTGCCCGGTGCGGCACCCGGCCATCACCTCCTGCTGCTGCTCGCGGGTCTGGGTAGAGTTGAGGCAGGCCGCCGCCACGCCGTTCGCCAGCAGCTGGTCGACCTGGTCTTTCATCAGCGAGATCAGCGGTGAAACCACCACCGTCAGGCCATTCAGTACCAGCGCGGGAACCTGATAGCACAGCGATTTACCGCCGCCTGTCGGCATGACCACCAGACAGTCACGCCCCTCAAGGGCCGTGTTGATGATGGTTTCCTGGCCCGGGCGGAACTGGTGATAGCCAAAGGTTTCATGCAAAACCTGTTTAGCCAGCGACTCCTGATTAACGACTTCCGCCTGCACCACATCAACCCCATTTGCCCGAAATTAAAACAGGCGCTATTTTCAGCGCCTGCGAGAGAAACTTCAACGTTTAAGAGAAAAACATTCGAGGAGGCTAGAAAAGATCGTTCAGCATCACGCCCACACCCACGCGGGTCTGGTTGAAGTTGTAGTCGATGAGGGATTCGCCATAGCCGCTGTAGACCTGGGTATACAGACGAACATGTTTGGTCAGCGGGTAGCTGACGCCCATCTCTGCGCCGCCATAGCCGGTGTTCCAGTTGTACTGCCCTTTCACACTCAGCACCGCTTCGCCCAGCTGATAGCCCACCCGCAGCTGGTAGTAGCCCATGTATTTGGTGATATCCGGGTTATCGTCGATGTTACCCACTACATACCAGGGCTTCACCTCCACCAGCCAGTTGCCGTTCTGCGCCATCAGGCGGCTATAGATACGGTTCCAGCTGCGCGAGGTGGGATCGGAGCGACCGTTGGATTGATGGTTGTAGCCAAATTCCACGTCCCGCAGCGTCCAGCCCGCCAGCGAGTAGTCGGTGGCGAAGCCAAGGAACAGCTGCGGCTCGTAGTTGGTCTCACGGAACGGCGACGATTCATCGCTGTTAGATAACTGCCACCATGACTTCTGCGTATAGGAGGCGCCCAGAATGGAATTCTGCCCCAGAATCCCGCGCCACAGCGGGAAGGCGAGACTCAGCTGGAATTTCACCTCATCTTTCTGCGAATCGTCGGCCCAGTCATAGGTTTTGATCGCCTCTTTATTGAGGTCGCTGGTCACGGTATAGATCAGGTAATTGCTGTCGTAAGGATAGAGCGTAAAAGGATTATCGTGCTCCTCCAACAGGTTAGCGATGATGCTGCCCCGCACGGCAGGCACCTCCTGAGTTGTCGCGTCCTGCGCAAATGCCGAAAGAGGCAGCGCAGCCGCCGCCATGAGTACGGCCTGATATGTCCGCATCGGTGTTGCTCTCCTGCAAAGCGTTTTAATGAGAAATATTTTGATCCCTTTTAGCATATTTAATGATGAGTGGCTTCACCTGTGCTCCGAATCTGGCAATTCAATTTGATGGGGCATAAAATCAACATTCTTTTAACAATAAGGATGTGACGTGTTATGTCTGCCACGCTTACTGCCGAAGAAGCGCTGAAGCTTGTCGGCGAGATTTTCGTCTACCACATGCCGTTCAACCGTGCTCTGGGGCTGGAGCTTGAGCGCTACGAAAAAGATTTCGCCCAACTGAGCTTTAACAATCAGCCAATGATGGTCGGTAACTGGGCTCAAAGCATTCTGCATGGCGGCGTTATTGCCTCCGCCCTCGACGTTGCAGCCGGTCTGGTCTGCGTTGGCAGCACCCTGACCCGCCACGACACCATTAACGAAGATGAGCTGCGCCAGCGCCTGTCGCGAATGGGAACCATCGACCTGCGCGTCGATTATCTGCGTCCGGGTCGCGGCAATCGCTTCACCGCCAGCAGCAGCCTGCTGCGTGCAGGCAATAAAGTCGCCGTCGCCCGCGTGGAACTGCATAACGAAGAGCAGCTCTATATCGCCAGCGCAACTGCCACTTATATGGTGGGTTGAGAGGGTAAAATCAGGTAAAATTGCGTGACATATTTGTAACGGATTTTCCTGATGGATGCTAAACAGACGCGGCAGGGCGTTTTACTCGCGCTTGCCGCTTATTTTATCTGGGGTATCGCGCCCGCCTACTTCAAGCTGATTCACTACGTTCCTGCCGATGAAATTCTCACTCACCGCGTGATCTGGTCGTTTTTCTTTATGGTGGCCCTGATGAGCGTAAGCCGTCAGTGGTCAGGGGTGAAAACGCTTCTGCAAACGCCTAAGAAAATTTTCCTGCTGGCGCTCTCCGCCGTATTGATTGGCGGCAACTGGTTGCTGTTCATCTGGGCGGTGAACAACCAGCATATGCTGGAGGCGAGCCTCGGCTATTTCATTAACCCGCTGGTGAATATCGTGCTGGGGATGTTGTTCCTCGGCGAGCGCTTCCGTCGGATGCAGTGGCTGGCGGTGCTTCTCGCCTTTTGTGGCGTGCTGGTTCAGCTGTGGACCTTTGGCTCGCTGCCGATCATCGCTCTGGGGCTGGCGTTCAGCTTCGCCTTTTATGGTCTGGTACGTAAAAAAATCGCCGTCGAAGCGCAAACCGGGATGCTGTTTGAAACCCTGTGGCTGCTGCCAGTGGCCGCCATTTATCTGTTTGCTATCGCCGACAGCAGCACCAGCCATATGGGCAGCAACCCGTGGACGCTGAACGTGATGCTGATGGCCGCCGGTGTGGTCACGACCATCCCGCTGCTCTGCTTTACCGGTGCGGCAACGCGCTTGCGCCTGTCAACGCTGGGCTTCTTCCAGTATATCGGCCCGACGCTGATGTTCCTGCTGGCGGTGCTGTTCTACGGCGAAGTGCCGGGGGCAGATAAGATGGTGACTTTCGCGTTTATCTGGGTGGCGCTGGCGGTGTTTGTGGCGGATGCGATTTATACCCAGCGCAGGACGCGCAGAGGGCTGTAGTGTTTTTTTGCCGGATGGCGCTTCGCTTATCCGGCCTACGGGTTCGTGCTTTTCCAGGCCCGGTAAGCGTAGCGCCACCGGGCGCAACACTCACAACCAGTTACGGCGCTTGAAGTAGAGATACGGCGCCAGCCCGGCAAGCACCATAAAGACAATCGCCCCCGGGTAGCCAAAGCTCCACTTCAGCTCCGGCATAAACTCGAAGTTCATCCCGTAGCTGGACGCCACTAAGGTAGGCGGCAGGAAGACCACCGAAACCACCGAGAAGATCTTGATGATGCGGTTCTGCTCGATGTTGATAAAGCCCATCGCCGCCTGCATCAGGAAGTTCACCTTCTGGAACAGGGATTCGTTGTGCGGCAGCAGGGATTCGATATCGCGGAGGATCTCACGCGCCTGCTCCAGCTGCCCACCCGGCAGACGTGCCTTGCGCACCAGGAAGTTCAGCGCGCGCTGGGTATCCATCAGACACAGACGGACTTTCCAGCCGATATCTTCCAGCTCTGCCAGCGTTGACAGCGCTTCATCGTACTCATCGCCCTGATGCCCTTCCATGATCACCCGGCTCAGCTCTTCCAGATCGCTGTAGATGTTCTCAATCTCATCCGCCAGCTGTTCGATTTTGGTTTCAAACAGGTCAAGCAGCAGCTCGTAGGCGTTGCCGTCCACCATCGCCTGGTTACGGGCGCGCATACGGTAGAGGCGGAACGCAGGCAGTTCACGCTCGCGCAGGGTAAACAGGCGGCCATCGCGGATGGTGAATGCGACGGTGGAGTTACCGGCGTGATCTTCGGCATCTTCAAAGAAGAAAAAGGAGTGAATATGCAGGCCATCTTCGTCTTCGAAGAAACGGGCCGATGCTTCGATGTCTTCCAGTTCCGGGCGGGTGGCCAGGCTTTGTCCGAGCTCAGATTGTACACGCAGGCGTTCGTCGTCATCCGGTTCGACCAGATCCACCCAAACGGCATCAATGAGGGGTTGTGACTCTTCAGCTTCAAGCCGAATCAGTCGGTTTTTTTCCAGTTGAAATGCGCTCAGCATGACCGGGACTCCCAATGCAAAAAATATCGGACAGTTCGGTGGGCACACAGAAACAATTTGGGTTTCAGACCATTAAACAGCCTGACTCAGCGCGACGGGAAGAAGTGTCGCTGACAACCACTAAGGCCATCAGCGTGAGGAGATAGCCTTAGGAGTTGTTCCTGGATGACAGGGAATTGAGCCAGTATCTACTGGGTGTGTCCAAGGCGAATGTCCTCTTAGCGTAATCGTGCGCGCATGTTACGCCAGCAGTCACGGCGGCGTCAACTCGCAACGGAACGCTGAAGGGTAATAAATAGCCTTATACATATAAGGCTAGCAGATAGTTACAAAATAGTGATATTTTTCTGAAAGTTACACGGTTTCCAGCCTGGCGTAAGCGGCCACCAGCCATTTGATGCCCTGCCCCTGGAACGCCACCTGCAGACGGCTGTGCTCGCCACTGCCTTCCAGATTGACGATGGTGCCTTCGCCAAATTTGGCATGGCGAACGCGCTGGCCCAGCTTAAAGCCGCTGTCGCTTTCCGAGACCGGCGTCCCCAGACGCTGATGGCTCACCGGGCGGCTGATGCTTGCGCGCAGGCGTACCTCTTCCACACACTCCTCCGGCAGCTCGCCGACAAAGCGTGACGGGCGGTGATAGACCTCTTTGCCGTACAGACGGCGGGTTTCGGCATAGGTCAGGGTCAGCTTTTGCATCGCGCGGGTCACGCCCACATAGGCCAGACGACGCTCCTCCTCCAGACGTCCGCCCTCATCCAGCGACATCTGGCTCGGGAACATCCCCTCTTCCATGCCGACGATAAATACCTGCGGGAACTCCAGGCCTTTGGCCGAGTGGAGGGTCATCAGCTGCACCGCGTCCTGCCAGGTGTCGGCCTGCCCTTCGCCCGCCTCCAGCGCGGCATGGGACAGGAACGCCTGTAGCGGCATCAGGTCTTCGTCTTCTTCGTTGTAGCTGAACTGACGCGTGGCGGTCACCAGCTCCTCTAAGTTCTCGATACGGGTCTGGCCCTTCTCGCCTTTCTCCTGCTCATACATCATGCGCAGGCCGGAGTCTTTGATCACCCGGTCGGTCTGAACGTGCAACGGCATGTCGGCGGTTTCCTGGGCCAGAGCTTCGATAAGCTCCAGGAAGCGCTGGAGCGCGCTGGCTGCGCGTCCGGCAAGCGCCCGCTCCTGCAGCAGCTCGCGACACGCCTGCCACAGCGTCAGCTGGCGATCCCGGGAGGTCTGACGCACCACGTCGAGGGTGCGATCGCCGATGCCGCGGGTTGGCGTGTTGACCACGCGCTCGAAGGCTGCGTCGTCGTTGCGATTGGCGATCAGACGCAGATAGGAGAGCGCGTCTTTGATCTCCTGACGTTCGAAGAAGCGCATGCCGCCGTAGATGCGGTAGGGCATGCTGGCCTGTAGCAGCGCCTCTTCCAGCACACGCGACTGGGCGTTACTGCGATAGAGGATGGCGCATTGCTCCAGCGCCCCGCCGTTGTCCTGCCAGGTTTTGATCCGGTTGACCACAAAGCGGGCTTCATCCAGCTCGTTAAAGGCGCAGTAGAGGGAGATCGGCTCGCCGTCGATGCCCTCGGTCCAGAGCTTTTTGCCCAGGCGCCCGTTGTTATTTTCAATCAGGGCGTTGGCGGCGCTCAGAATGTTGTTGGTGGAGCGGTAGTTCTGTTCCAGGCGAATGGTCTCTGCGCCCGGGAAATCCTTCAGGAAGCGCTGGATGTTCTCGACCTGCGCGCCGCGCCAGCCGTAGATCGACTGGTCGTCGTCGCCGACGATCATCACTTTGCTGGAGTCGCCCGCCAGCAGGCGGATCCAGGCATACTGAATGTTGTTGGTATCCTGGAATTCATCGACCAGGATGTTGGTAAAGCGTTCGCGATAGTGCTGCAGAATATGCGGTTTGTTGAGCCACAGTTCATGAGCGCGCAACAGCAGCTCGGCAAAATCTACCAGTCCTGCGCGATCGCAGGCTTCCTGGTAGGCCTGGTAGACCTTCTGCCAGGTCTGCTCTATCGGGTTACCAAAGCTCTGGATATGGTGCGGACGCAGCCCTTCGTCTTTCTGGCTGTTGATGTACCACATCGCCTGACGCGGCGGCCACTGCTTCTCGTCGAGGTTCATCGCCTTGATCAGGCGCTTCAGGAGACGCAGCTGGTCTTCGCTGTCGAGGATCTGAAAGTCCTGCGGCAGGTTAGCGTCCAGGTGGTGCGCACGCAGCAGGCGGTGCGCCAGCCCGTGGAAGGTACCCACCCACATGCCGCCCTGGCTGGTGCCCATCAGCTGGGCGATACGGTGGCGCATCTCCGCCGCCGCTTTGTTGGTGAAGGTCACCGCCATAATGGAGTATGGCGAACAGTTCTCCACGCTCTGCAACCAGGCAATACGGTGCACCAGCACGCGTGTCTTACCACTGCCCGCCCCAGCCAGTACCAGCATGTTGGTGCGCGTCGCGGCAACCGCGTCACGCTGTTTGTCATTGAGGCTGTCGAGCAGGTAAGAAACGTCCATTGGCACCGTCACGTAGTAATCAGGAACACTGCAAAACGCCCGCTGGCGCTTCGCTTACCGGGCCTTCGACCGCAAAACCCTGGTAATTTATACAATATTACTGGTGATTATATCAGCGTGGTGAGGGATGCCAACCGTGAAATTTCCAGGTGCGGCAGCAGACGGCTGTCCAGCGTAGTCATCAGATCGGCATTTTCAGGCTTGATCCAGCAGGCCTGCATGCCGCAGCGGATCGCCCCAGCAACATCGGTGGTCAGGTCATCGCCCACGTGAAGAATATTCCCCAGCGGCAGGTCGAGCTTCTCCGCCGCCAGATGGTACATATCGTTAAAGGGCTTCGAGCGCCCATGCGGGCCTGCGCGCAGCACAAACTGGAAGTAGTCGCCAAGGCCGAACAGTTCCGGCTGGGCATTGCCGTTGGTGATAGCCACCAGCGGCCACTTTTCGGCAAGCGCAGCCAGCGTGTCGTGCGTCTCCTGCGGGACGTCGATACGGCTGCGCCATGTCGCGAAGTGCGCCATCGAGGCTTCTGCGCCAAGCGCGGCCTCGGCAGCGGTCAGACCCGCGTTGAGCATAGCCAGCTCAACGGCCCGACGGCGCCATTCCGTCACATCGTGATAGATTTCCGGCTCGGTCTGCCGTAACGCCTGGCGAAGACGGTGAAACTCTTTGTTTTCCAGCGCTTTTAACGCCGGATGATAGTTTTGTACAAAGGCCAGTGCTTCCTGCTCGGTTCGCAGGATCACCTGACGGTTGTCGTAAAGGGTGTCATCAAGGTCAAACGTCAGGGCAGAGATTTGGCCTAATGGACGATAAAAACGCATTATTTCCCCCGTTTGGCGCGTGGATGCGCCGCGTCGTACACCGAGGCAAGGTGTTGAAAATCGAGATGGGTATAGATTTGGGTGGTGGACAAGTTGGCGTGGCCCAGCAGCTCCTGGACGCCACGCAGGTCACCGCTGGACTCCAGCATGTGGGTGGCGAACGAATGGCGCAGTTTATGGGGATGGACATGGCTGTTCAGCCCCTGCTTAATCCCCCACTCGGCAAACCGTTTTTGCACGTTACGCGCCGAGATGCGCTTGCCGAGCTTCGAGAGAAAGAGCGCCTCCTCTTCGGTACCAAACAAGCCGCGCAGATCGAGCCAGTGCTCAATCCACACCACGGCATTGCGGCCAATGGGCAAGCGCCGCTCTTTGCTGCCTTTGCCCATCACCCACACTTCCCCGGTATCCAGATCGAGATGTTTGATATCCAGGTTAACCAGCTCGGAAAGACGCAGGCCGGCGCCGTACATCACTTCCAGCATGGCGCGGTCACGCACCGCCAGCGGATCGTTGAGATCGATATCCAGCAGGCGGTTAACGTCATCCACGTCGATATTTTTGGGCAGATGGCGCGGCGCTTTCGGGGCGGCGATCCCTTTGGCCGGATTGGCGCTGAGTTCGCCCTGGCTGACCAGCCAGTCAAAGAAGCTGCGCAGTGCCGAGAGCCGAAGCGCAAGGCTGGCCGGGCCTAACCCTTTACGGCGGCTGCGCACGGCAAACGTGCGCACCGTGGCGGCATCACATTGTTGCCAGCTCGTCAGGCCGATTTCATCGGCTAACTGCATGATGGCATCAAGCTGACGCTGATAGTTCAACAGGGTGATCGGGCTGAGCTGGCGCTCAACGCCCAGATAGCGCAGAAAACGGGTAACGGCAGGTGCCAGCTGAGCGTCCGTCATACGCGTTCAATCCAGCGCTCCAGCAGCTCGGGCAGCATCTGCGCAATCTCCTGCAGCAGTTGTGTGCCTTGTCCCTGCTGGTAATGATGCGGATCGAGGCTGGTAAACAGCATTACACCAAGCTCGCCGTCGCGCCCCATCAGCGACATGGCTACCGACCCAATGGCTTTGGCCTCTGGCAGCACCACCAGGAGTTCAGGACCATTCAGCTGTCCAAGATAGTGGTCCGCTTGTCCCATACGCTGAATGCGCAGCGGCTCAAACGCCTGACGCGACAGGGCCAGATGGGTAAAACGTGAGGGTGCGCCAATGCGCCAGCGGTCCGGGAAGAGGCGTATCGTGGCACCCGCCAGCCCCAGATCCCGCGCCCAGCGATGCAAACGGAGAAGAAATTCGTCCAGGCTACTGGCCGACGCCAGCCGGGATTGCAGGTGCAGGAGGCGATAGAACAGCCCTTCATTACTGCTCGCCTGCTCCATCAGCAGGGAGATGTTCTTTTCAAGATGGTTTATATGGTTGCGCGCGCGCGCCATATGCCACTCAACCAGCGAGACCGTGCCGCGGATCGGGTGTGGGACGCGCATCTCTTCAACGACACGCGCATTGCGAATAAAGAAATCAGGATGGCGCAACAGGTAATCAACAACCGCCCGGTCGTCCATTGCCGTCAGCGTCTCCTGCAGTTCTTCTCCTGGTTGTTTCATAGATGGATAAACCCGTCATAAACTTGTGTCGCCGGGCCGGTCATATAGAGCGGCTGGCCCGGGCCTTTCCAGGCGATATCAAGACGCCCGCCTGGTAAATCCACGCGAACCTCTGGTGCCAGTAAACCCTGCGTAATCCCCACCGCGACGGCCGCACAGGCACCGCTGCCGCACGCCTGCGTCTCGCCTGCGCCACGTTCAAAAACGCGCAGACGGATGTGTTCGCGGGTGAGAACCTGCATAAATCCAATGTTGGCGCGTTCCGGAAAACGCTCATGGCTCTCCAGCACCGGGCCGAGGGTTTCGACGGGCGCCGTCGCCACGTCATCAACCTGAATCACGCAGTGCGGGTTCCCCATGGAGACCACGCCGCACAAGACTGTCTGTTCCGCCGCGCGCATGATATAGGTCTTTTCCGCTTTGTTGGCGCGGAACGGCACCTGCGAGGGTTCGAAGTTCGGCTCGCCCATATTCACCCGCACCAGCTCGTCGTCGGTCACGCTCAGTACCATCCGTCCGTTGGCGGTGCTGACGCGAATATCGCGCTTGTTGGTGAGCCCCTTCAGACGGACAAAACGGGCAAAACAGCGCGCGCCGTTGCCGCACTGGGAGACTTCGCTGCCGTCGGCATTAAAGATACGATAGTGAAAATCGAGATCCGGATCGTAGGGCGGCTCAACCACCAGCAGCTGATCAAACCCCACCCCCAGGTGCCGATCGGCCAGACGGCGGATCAGCTCCGGGGAAAAGAAGACATTCTGCGTTACCGCGTCGACGACCATAAAGTCATTGCCAAGGCCATGCATCTTAGAAAACTGCATTATTTACTCCATTGCGCGGACAGGAGCGCTTGTCAGTAATTGACCTGGCTTGGACCGTTGTTATCGCCACGATCGTTACGATCCGGCATCGTGGTTTGCACTGGGCTTTCCACTTTTTTGGTCGGCGGTGGTGCGGTTTCATCTGCTGGCGGGAAATAGAGCGGCCCTTTCAGACCACATCCGGTCAGGCTAAACAGCGTAAGGAGAACGGCAAGCGTTCGAAAAACGTTTTTCATTATCATGTTGCCTGTAAGTTCAAATCTGTTTTCTATCATCGCAGGAGAAGGCACAAAAGCAAGAGTTTGCCGCTAACCTGCAACCGGAATTATTTAGCGTTATACTGCCGCCATCACGAAAAACAGGAACAGAACCATGAATGACAGTGAATTCCATCGCCTCGCCGATAACCTGTGGCAAACCATCGAAGAACGCCTGGATGACTGGGATGGCGACAGCGACATCGATTGTGAAATCAATGGCGGCGTGCTGACCATCAGCTTCGAAAACGGCAGCAAAATCATTATTAATCGCCAGGAGCCGCTTCACCAGGTCTGGCTCGCCACCAAACAGGGCGGCTACCACTTCGACCTGAAAGGCGACGAGTGGATTTGCGATCGCAGCGGTGAGACCTTCTGGGATCTGCTTGAGCAGGCTGCGACGCAGCAGTCGGGTGAAGAGGTGAGCTTCCGCTAAGGCTGTTTTGCCGGATGGCGCTTCGCTTATCCGGCCTACGGGTTCGTGCCTTTGTAGGCCCGGTAAGCGTAGCGCCACCGGGCAATGGCCGTCAGGAGAAATACTGCTGCAACAGCGGGGTACTGACGTCCTGTCTGTCAGGGACGACCGGGGTAATCGCCTGGGTGCGGAACGGGATCACCTGCGCACGGCCATCCACCTTCACAATCTGATAGAACTGCGGCAGGTTGAAGTTGATAAAACTTGAGCCGTAGGTGAAGCGGTCATGGGAAGAGGAGTAGAAGCGGCTGACGTCGCGCACCAGCTCCTCTTTGCTGCCTTCACAGTGGTGATACACTTCGGCGCGGTTGGTTTCGTCGAGGATGTAGATATTGAACCCGGCATCCTCCCCCGTCTCCTCAAAGAAGAACTGAATAATCCCTTCACTGGCGAAGCCGTCCACCACCTGCGGCAGTTTAACGTGGTTGGTCTCAACCTGTACCGACAGACCGTGCAGTTTGTTGTGCGAAATGGCGCCGTAAAACTCAATGGCGTTTTCCAGCTTCTGCACCGAGACGTTCAGACGTTCAAAGAAGAGGCCCCAGGTCTGGCCGGAGACGCGCAGCGCTTTAAAGCGCCCGGTTTCCTGACGGGTACTGGAGAGGCGCAGATCGATACATTCAGAGACCAGCTGCTGTACGCGGGTACGGATCAGGCCGCGCAGATGCTGGCTGTAACAGAACACCTCGACGCTGTCCGGCGGCGCGGCATCCTGGTGCATTTTACCGAGAATCGTTTTCAGCGCTTCGATCATCGCCTGCTCGCCGTTGAAGTGCAGGGTACGCACTTCGTTCCACGAGTTGCGGTAGAGCAGATCGACGCTGCCCACCAGGCAGTTTTGCTGCTCGCCAAAGCTGAAGACGTCCAGCTTACGGAAGTCGAAATGCACCACCTGATTGCGGAACGCCGCCGTCGGGTCATATTCCAGGTTGACGATAATCGCCAGATGGCGAATTTCGCACGGGCTGTAGAGCGCTTTCGGCGTCGGCGCAGGCAGACGCAGCGGGAAGTGGTGCGACACATCCGCCACCATCTCCTGCAGTTTAGCCAGATCGACGATCTCGTTGCCCTTAATGAACAGGCGGGTACGTGACGTCAGCAGGCCGTTAAACCAGGCCCACGCCACCAGCTTGTTCAGGTAACGGTTATATTCCAGCGGCTGATGGCTGATGATCGAATCCATGCTCGGCGCACGGTTATACAGATACCAGCCGGTACGGTTCGCACGACCCGGTGGAACATAGATAAAGGTCAGGTTCGGTTCAGACAGGTCCGGCGAAATCTGTGGGTTCACCAGCGTCACTTTACCCGGCAGCGCTTCAAACGCCGCGTACAGCTTACGGGTCAGCACCCCGATGTCCTGCGGGCTGGCGGAAACGCTGAGGTTGTTACGACGGGCAAAGCGGATCAGGTTACGGTAGCTCTGCATCATCGCATCGAGCAGTTCGTTGTGCGCTTCACGCACCTGATCGATCTTCCAGTTGGCGCGGTTATCCAGCATCGACAGGCGCTCTTCGTCCCATCCCCACTCTTTAACTAACTGACTGACCACTTCACGACGCCAGCCGACGCAGGCGCGTTCGCGGCTGAGCTTCTCACAAACTTTAAGATAGAAACATCGACGGACCAGATCGAGACGGGTCGGATCGTCGATGGCTTTCAGGTATTCGGTGACGCGCTCAAGCATCATGCAGTAGGCATCAAGACCGAAAGAGACGATCTCGCCATCATGCAGACGCTGTTTAATGTCTTTCGCCAGCAGGCGCGGGGTTGGGTATTCCCAGGAATAGGCTTCGAGCAGCAGCGTTTTCAGCACCGCTTTGTACGGGGAATCGATACTTTTATAGAGCTGCCACAGGCTGGCGCCAAAGTACTCTTCCGCAGAGAGCGAGCTTAAGCCCCCCAGGTCCAGCCACTCGTTTGGCGTCAGGACACCCTGGGCATAGAGCTTCATGACGTAATCGTCGTAATGCTCCTCTTCGTCGCACGGCACCATACTCCACAGGATACGCTTCCCGGCCAGGCGCACGGCGGTACGGTAAAATTCATCCAGCAACAGGATGTGCTGGGTCGAGCCGCAGTCTTCGCCCCCCAGACTGCCGCTTTCATTATGGCGGAAACGGTTTTCATCAATCAGGAAGAAGCTGACTTCCACGCCGAGCGATGCCGCCCAGCTCTCCAGCAGGCTGCATTTACGCTGCAGCAGTTGACGTTCTTCATTATCAAGCCAGGATTGATGGCAGACCCAGATATCGAGATCCGACGAGCAGCTTTGCCCCACCGAAGAGGTGCTGCCCATGGTGTAGACGCCGGTGATAGGCAGTTCGCCTTTTGGCGACTCCTGTGCCGGCATACCGCGATAGAGTTCCAGCTCTTTCAGATAGTGCTGTTGGGTTTCATCAGGCGTGAAAAGGCAGATGCCTTTGGGAACGTTACCATCGAGGTAACCCGGCATCAGCGGATGGTGATAATGCAACAATGTCGGCAGCAGACTGTAAACCTGCTGGAAAGCAGGTCCCATTGCAGCAAGCGCGCGATCGACGCGCAGTTGATTGATGGCATCCAGTCGCTGTTTCAGAGTCTCAATATAGAGGTACAAGACGTATCGCCTGATGTTCAGAAAGCGCTCACCTTCAGCAAGACCGAGGATTACGCGTTCACAGTATTTCGAAAGTAGCCGTCACCCTTTTTCGCCCTTATCTTTATGGTCATGGAGACGAAAAAATGGTCTAAAACGTGATCAATTTAACACCTTGCCGTTTGACCGTAAAGAAAGATGCGCTACATACAAGTGTAGCACCGTTCTGAACGTGTAAATTCCTGAATACGGCAGCAGGCAACCTGAATCGCTGCCCTGTCCTGAACCCCTTCTACGTCCGTAAACCTGACAGTCCTGAGACAACAATGTTAGGATGGTCAGCAGACGATTAAGACGGTAACAAGCATGTTAGACAATGTTTTAAGAATTGCCACACGCCAAAGCCCCCTTGCGCTCTGGCAGGCACATTATGTTAAGCAGCGCCTTGAGGCCTGCCATGCAGGTTTGCGTGTAGAGCTGGTGCCGATGGTGACGCGCGGCGATGTCATCCTTGATACACCGCTGGCGAAAGTGGGCGGGAAAGGCCTGTTCGTAAAAGAGCTTGAGCTGGCACTGCTTGAAGGTCGCGCCGATATTGCGGTTCACTCCATGAAGGACGTCCCGGTTGATTTCCCTGAAGGGCTGGGTTTGGTCACCATTTGCGAGCGGGAAGATCCACGCGATGCCTTTGTCTCGAATCACTACGACTCCCTGGATGCTCTGCCACAAGGGAGCATCGTTGGCACGTCAAGTTTACGCCGCCAGTGCCAGCTGGCCGAGTATCGCCCGGATCTCATCATCCGCTCCCTGCGCGGTAACGTCGGCACCCGCCTGAGCAAGCTGGATAACGGTGAATATGACGCCATAATTCTGGCGGTAGCTGGCCTGAAACGCCTGGGCCTGGAGTCGCGTATCAAGGCGGCGCTCTCCCCGGAACAGTCGCTACCGGCCGTGGGCCAGGGCGCGGTGGGCATTGAGTGCCGGCTCGACGATACCCGTACCCATGCGCTGCTGGCGCCGCTCAATCACGACGAGACCGCAATCCGCGTGCAGGCGGAGCGCGCCATGAATACCCGCCTGGAAGGGGGATGTCAGGTGCCGATTGGCAGCTATGCTGAATTAACAGATGGCGAACTGTGGCTGCGCGCGCTGGTTGGCGCGCCGGACGGTTCGCAGATGGTACGCGGCGAACGTCGCGGCAAACCGCAGGACGCCGAACAGCTGGGTATTTCGCTGGCGGAAGAGCTACTGGATAACGGCGCCCGTGAAATTCTCGCGGATGTCTATAATGGAGAACCCCCGGCATGAGTATTCTCGTCACCCGCCCTTCTCCCGCAGGAGATCAGTTAGTGAGCCGTCTGCGCGCACTGGGGCAGGTGGCGTGGAGCTTTCCGCTGATTGAGTTTTCCCCGGGCCGGGAACTTCCCCTGCTCGCGGGCCATCTTGCCGCGCTGCGGGCCGATGACATGCTGTTTGCCCTGTCGCAACATGCCGTGGCATTTGCCCACGCCCGGCTGCAGCAGGAGGGCCATCGCTGGCCGGATGCGCCACGCTATTTCGCTATCGGCAGAACCACCGCCCTGACGCTGCATACCGAAAGTGGCAAAGAGATTCGCTATCCGCTGGATCGGGAAACCAGTGAAGTGTTGCTACAATTACCTGAATTACAAACCGTTGTGGGAAAGCGCATTCTGATTTTGCGCGGCAACGGTGGGCGGGAACTGCTGGGCGACACGCTGCGCGAGCGCGGAGCAGAAGTGACATTTTGCGAATGTTATCAACGTTGTAATAAATACTATGACGGTGCAGAAGAGGCGATGCGCTGGCAGTCGCGCGGCGTCACTACCCTTGTGGTGACCAGCGGCGAAATGTTGCAACACCTCTGGTCGCTGATCCCACAATGGTATCGTGAAAACTGGTTACTCCGCTGTCGGCTTCTGGTCGTCAGTGAGCGTCTGGCGAACCTCGCCCGGGAACTGGGCTGGCAAGATATTCGGATCGCTGATAACGCCGACAACGATGCGCTGCTGCGCGCATTACAATAACTCTCATAATGGGAAGCCATAATGACGGAACAAGAAAAATCCTCCGCCGTGGTTGAAGAGACCAGGGAGACTGTGGACACCACGCCACAGCCAGAAACGACAGAGAAAAAGCATGGCAGCAATAAAACCAGTCTGGCGTTAAGCGCAATTGCCATCGCCATTGCGCTGGCCGCTGGCGTCGGTCTGTATGGACTGGTGAAAAAACAAGCGACCAATCAGGTTGCCACGAACGACGAACTGGTGACGCAAATCACCGCCCTGCAACAGGCGCAGCAGTCGCAAAAAGCCGAGCTGGATGGGGTGATCAAACAGCAGGCCGATCAGCTGGCCGCTGCCACCCGTAAGCAGGACGAGCTGACCAAACAGCTGGATGAAATGCAGCAAAAAGTGGCGGCTATTTCCGGTACCGATGCCAAAACCTGGCTGCTGGCGCAGGCTGATTTCCTGGTCAAACTGGCCGGGCGCAAGCTGTGGAGCGATCAGGATGTCACCACCGCTGCCGCGCTGCTGAAAAGCGCCGATGCCAGCCTGGGCGACATGAACGACCCAAGCCTGATCACTGCCCGCCGGGCACTCACTGCGGATATCGCCAGCCTGTCGACCGTATCGCAGGTGGATTATGACGGCATCATCCTGAAAGTGAATCAGCTGTCGAACCAGATCGATAACCTGCGTCTGGCAGATAATAACGACGACGACTCCCCGATGGATTCCGACAGCAGCGAACTCTCCAGCTCATTGAGCGAGTGGCGCATCAACCTGCAAAAAAGCTGGCAGAACTTTATGGACAGCTTTATCACCGTTCGCCGCCGCGATGAGACCGCCGTGCCGCTGCTCGCGCCGAATCAGGACGTCTATCTGCGCGAGAACCTGCGTTCACGTCTGCTGGTGGCCGCGCAGGCTGTGCCTCGCCATCAGGAAGAGACCTACAAGCAGGCGCTGGATAATGTCTCCACCTGGGTACGCGCTTACTACGATACCGACGATGCCACCACTACCGCTTTCCTCGAAGAGGTGGACAAGCTGAGCCAACAGAACATCACCATGAACGTTCCGGATAAGCTGGAGAGCCAGCCGATTCTGGAGAAGCTGATGCAGACGCGCGTGCGTAACCTGCTGGCACAGCCGGGCGAAGCGGCGGAGCAGTCTCCTGCCCCAGCTCCAGCTCCCGCCCCTGACAGCGCACCGCAAGGAGAGTAATTATGTTAAAAGTTTTATTACTCTTCGCACTGCTGCTCGCCGGGATCGTGCTGGGTCCTATGCTGGCGGGTCATCAGGGCTACGTGCTGATCCAGACCGATAACTACAATATCGAAACCAGCGTCACCGGGCTGGTGATCATTTTGATCCTGGTGATGGTGGCATTTCTGGCGATCGAGTGGATCCTGCGTCGCATCTTCCGTACCGGGGCCCATACCCGCAGCTGGTTTGTCGGCCGCAAGCGCCGCCGTGCCCGTAAGCAGACCGAACAGGCCCTGCTGAAACTGGCTGAAGGGGACTATCAGCAGGTTGAGAAGCTGATGTCGAAGAATGCCGATCATGCTGAACAGCCGGTGGTCAACTATCTGCTGGCGGCGGAAGCCGCACAGCAGCGCGGCGACGAAGCACGCGCCAATCAGCATCTGGAGCGTGCCGCCGAGCTGGCTGAAAACGATCCGATCCCGGTTGAGATCACCCGTGTTCGCCTGCAGCTGGCGCGTAACGAAAACCATGCCGCCCGTCACGGCGTCGATCGCCTGCTGGAGATCGCGCCGCGTCATCCAGAGGTGCTGCGTCTGGCTGAGCAGGCCTATATCCGCACCGGCGCGTGGGGCTCGCTGCTGGACATCATCCCGTCGATGGCGAAAGCCGACGTCGGCGATGAAGAGCAGCGCGACAGCCTGCAACGTCAGGCATGGATCGGGCTGATGGACCAGGCGCGAGCCGATCAGGGTAGCGATGGCCTGAAGGCCTGGTGGAAAAATCAGAGCCGCAAAACGCGCCAGCAGGTGCCCCTGCAGGTGGCGATGGCGGAACACCTGATTGAGTGTGACGATCACGATACCGCCCAGAGCATCATCCTTGATGGCCTGAAACGCCAGTACGACGATCGTCTGGTGATGGTGATCCCACGTCTGAAAACCAATAATCCGGAGCAGATCGAGAAAATGCTGCGCCAGCAGATCAAAACCGTGGGCGATCGCCCTCTGCTGTGGAGCACTCTGGGTCAGTCACTGGCCAGACATGGCGAATGGAAAGAGGCCAGCCTCGCCTTCCGCGCCGCGTTAAAACAGCGCCCGGATGCGTTCGATTATGCCTGGCTGGCGGATACGCTGGATAAACTGCATCTGCCGGAAGAGGCTGCCGAAATGCGCCGCGACGGTCTGCTGCTGACATTACAGAACAATCCCCCGCAGCAATAATTGCACAGGAGGCCTGACGGCCTCCTTTTTTATTTGCTACATTCTTAGCATCTTCTTCAGAGACCCACTCCGCCAATGTAACGATCTCCTTTCATTGAACATTTTTTCTGTACACGCCTTTTACGGCGTGGATTAAATCGTTTTTGAAAGGATCGTTTCATGAACACGCTTTTGTATGCGCTTTTTCACGCGCTGCGCTGTCATCGCTGGCTGCGCCTGCTGGCCTGCGCTTTTCTGTTTACCTCTGTGGGAAATGGCTTAACCCAGGTGATGGTCTTTGGTCTGCTGCTGGAGTGGCAGGCTCCCGCCTCTTTACTGACCCTGGCATATCTGTTTGCCCTGCTACCGGGATTTCTGGGCAGCCTCGTCGGGGAGAAGTTCTGTATGCGTTTTTCACCCATCGGCCTGCTGCTCCTGACAGAGTGGATGGGTCTGCTCGCCCTGCTGTTTCCCCTGCTGGGCATTCAGTTTCACAGTATGGTAGCGCTGCTGGCGGTGCAGTCCACCGAGGCCTTTCTGACGGGCATGAGCTGGCCCGCGCTGGCCCTGCTGTTTCGGCGAGGATTGTCCGAAGCCGAGCTGCCTGCGGCGACCTGCCTGGAGACGATGATTTTTGCTTCGCAGGTGCTACTGGGCACCGGGCTGGGTATGGTGCTGTTTCATCACCTGCCCGCGCTGGCACTGCTGGGGATCGACGCGCTCACCTTTGCGGGCTCCTTGCTGATGCTGCGCCTCACTGGCAGCGCGTTGCCTTCTCTGGCGCCTGAGCAGGCAGCAGAAACCGAAAAACCGGTGGCGATGCGCTGGCAGGCACTGGGAGCGCAGCAAAAACGCAGCCTGTTGCTGCTTCCTGCCCTCGCCGCCGTGGGTTCACCCGCTATGGCGCTGCTGCCTGCACTGGCGCAGCAGATCGAGCCGAATGATGCTGCCGGGCTGGCCCTGCCTCTGCTTTTTGCCCGCAGCATGGGACAGCTGTGCGGCCCGCTGCTGCTGAAAAGAGAGAGCCTGCCCCGCTACGCCGGGCAAAACCGCCTCCTGCTAACCTGCCTCGGCCTCTTTTTACTCGCCTACGGGACGATCCCGCTGCTATCGGGGATGCAAGCGCTGGGGGTCGTTTTTGTCGCCCATCTCGCTTCGAACGTCGTTTTTGCGGTGGGCACTTTTAGCCTGTTAAGCAGCTTTCAGGCTGACCTGATCTCCTCGGCCAGCGGCAGGGCCTGGCGATGGCAAACCGCCAGCGCATCGCTCTTTACCGGCCTCACGGCACTGGTTGCTGACGTGCTGGGGCCGCTACAGGCGCTGTATGGCGTTTCGGGCTGTGCCCTGCTAATGGTGGTGGGGATCCTGACGCGCTACTGCAGATAAGGCATAAAAAAACGCCTGCTAAAAAGCAGGCGTTAAACAGGTCTGTTTGACAACTTGTGGTGCTTCACTCAACGTTGTGTCCAGGGTGTTTGATGAGGCCGAAGCGACATCTGTCAGTGGACGATAAGCACCGTAAATGGCTCTGCGTCATTCCGGAGTTTATGAGGCACTAAGGCGAACATAAGAGGTGGAATGAGCATCTACACGCATATTATTGCATGCAATGTGCCAATGTTGCATTACGAAGTTGTATGTATCTCAACTTTTTAAGATAAAAGGAAATTATCCCTGTCAGTCAGGAAACGGGCGGCAGAATGGGCCAATAATCAGGCCAAAGTGTCTCCAGGAAGAGACAGGCTGACGGATAAAGCGATATATTGATTCATTTCAATAGGTTATATGTCACTTATTCACGACAGGCCAGGATATCGCTGTCGGCAATAAACAACAGGGGCAGGAAAAGCAGAAAACAAAAAACCCCGCCGAAGCGGGGTTCAAAATTGGTCGGCGAGAGAGGATTCGAACCTCCGACCCACTGGTCCCAAACCAGTTGCGCTACCAAGCTGCGCTACTCGCCGATATACTGCTTTTTTGAATTTTTAGTTCAATTCATTAAAAGTCGTGGTGCGAGGGGGGGGACTCGAACCCCCACATCCTAAGGACACTAACACCTGAAGCTAGCGCGTCTACCAATTCCGCCACCTTCGCAATTCACAACTCTTTAAATAATGGGGTGGCTAATGGGATTCGAACCCACGACAACTGGAATCACAATCCAGGGCTCTACCAACTGAGCTATAGCCACCACTACTTGATTCTTTACTCTTTCACGCGGTTCTGCCTACTTAACAGACCACCGCAGCTCCAGCACCGGGTGAATGGTGCGCCCGACAGGATTCGAACCTGAGACCTCTGCCTCCGGAGGGCAGCGCTCTATCCAGCTGAGCTACGGGCGCTTAGCGCCGTTGCGGGGCTGGATATTACGGAGGTCTCGGTCTGCTGTCTAGTGCTTTTTTAAAATAAATGCGCGTTTGCTTAGACTTTGCGCACTTTGCCGCATATTACTGCGTTTTGACCCTTTCCACGTGTCGCCCCAGGCCAAAAAGCCTGTATCCCGCGCTAACGGCCGCCAGGAATATCGCCCCGACATACAGCGACATGCGGGTGTCTTCGTTGAAGTACATGCCGATCAGCACGCAGATCAGGAACGCCATCGTTAAATAGTTAGCCCATGGGAAGAGAATGGAGCGGAACGGATGGCTGGCAATCGCGTTTTTATGCGCCTGACGAAAACGCAGCTGGCTAATCAGGATCACAAACCACGGCACCATACCTGGCAGAACGCTGGCGCTGTAGACATAAACGAAGACACGCTGCGGGTTCGGGATGATGTAGTTCAGGCATGACCCCACCAGCAGAATAATAATCGAGATGGCAACGCCCACCACCGGCACTCCGGCGCCGGAGACTTTCCCCACCGCCGCCGGCAGCTGACGGTTGTTCGCCAGCGCGTAGAGCATACGCCCGCAACTGTACATGCCGCTGTTACAGCCGGAGAGCGCCGCCGTCAGCACCACAAAGTTGATAATCGCCGCCGCTGCGGTAATGCCGATTTTGGCAAAGGTGAGCACGAACGGGCTGCCGTTACTGCCAATCTCATTCCACGGGAAGATAGTGACGATGACAAAAATCGCGCCGACATAGAAGATGAGGATACGCCACAGCACCTTGCCGACCGCGCTGCGCAGGGTCACCTGCGGGTTTTTCGCCTCCCCGGCAGTGATCCCGATAAGCTCAACCCCCTGATAGGACGCCACCACAATGCAGAGCGCCGTCAGGAAGCCCTTCCAGCCGCCAGCAAAGAAGCCGCCGTGTTCCGTCAGGTTGCCAAAGCCAATCGCCTGGCCCCCGTTACCCAGGCCGAAGAAGATCACCCCCACGCCGATGACAATCATCACGATAATGGTGGTTACTTTAATCATCGCAAACCAGAATTCGATCTCACCGTACAGACGCACGGCGGCGAGGTTCGCCAGCGCCACCAGCCCCACGGCGATAAGCGCAGGTATCCACTGTGCCATCTCCGGGAACCAGAACTGCACGTAGACCCCAATGGCGGTGATCTCCGATATGCCCACCGCCATCCACATAAACCAGTACGACCACGCCGTGAGATAGCCAAAAAACGGGCTTATGTAGCGATGCGCATAAACGGCGAACGAACCGGCGACCGGCTCGAGGAACAGCATCTCCCCCATGGAACGCATGATAAAGAAGACGAACAGCCCGGCGATGATATACGCCAGCAGGACCGACGGCCCGGCCCATTTCAGGGTGCTGGCGGAGCCCATAAACAGGCCCACGCCAATCGTCCCGCCAAGGGCGATAAGTTCGATATGACGAGCTTCCAGCCCACGCTGAAGCTCCGGTTTTTTCTCTGACATAAATCCTCGGTTGTGCTTGCGACTCTCCCGGCCTGCGCCGGTTATTGTTATAGGTACAGATGCGCTATCACAGGCTGTGCGTAATGGACCGTTTATGTTTACGGTTGATGCAAAAACAGCCTGGTACGGTAGTGACGGAGGGGAATGGTTTCTTAAATTTTGTGAAATGGCAAACGATGCGTTAAAAAAATGAATGTATTGTTGAGAAAAGCAGCAGATTTACGGGCGTATTGCAGCGCGAGCAGTATATCGCGCTGCGATTCAGATATTACAGGCGTCCGGAGTAGTGCCAGCCGAGATAACGCAGCAGACGGAGCTGGCGGGTGATCCGGCTCGGCTGGGATAACAGGCGATAGAGCCACTCCAGCCCCAGGTTCTGCCACACTTTTGGCGCGCGCTTTACGTGGCCGGTAAAGACATCGTAAGTGCCGCCCACGCCCATATAGAGCGCATCCGGATAGACCTGACGGCAGTCGCGCATCAGGATCTCCTGGCGCGGTGAACCCATCGCGACGGAGATGATCTTCGCCCCGCTGTCTCGAATACGGGCAAATAGCGCCTGCTGCTCGTCAGGGCTGAAATAGCCGTCCTGGCTGCCGACGATATTCACCTGCCACTGGTCACGCAATTTCTGCTCGGTTTGCGCCAGCACCCCAGGTTTGCCGCCGACGAGGAAGACTGGCGTACCGTCTGCCCCCGCCCGCGCCATCAGCGCTTCCCAGAGATCGGCCCCCGCGACGCGAGAGATGTTCGCCCCCGGGTACTTCTTACGCACGGAGCGCACCACGCTTATCCCGTCCGCATATTTAAATTCGGCCGCCTCGATGAGGTCGCGCACCTGGGCGTTATCCTCAAGGGTAAGCATTTTTTCTGCATTGATGGCCACCAGCGTGCCGGTTTTGATCCCGTCCCCGGCACAGAGATAGTCCAGCGCATGCTGCATATCACGCCAGCCAATCAGCTTCAGGCCCCGCAAGTCATACTGCGGTGCTGAGGTATTATCAGTCATTATTATCCTTACTCAGACTCGCGAAAGCGCCCTGCCGTTTACCGGTTCGCGCTTATGCACTAACCCGGCGCTGTCGAACAGCCAGTACAGCAGCTTCGCCATCAGCAGACAGGCGCCAAAAACCACCATGAAAAAGACCACGCGGGAGACGAACGAATCCAGCCCTTCTCGCGCCAGTACGATCATATTGAAAATGGCACCGAAACAGAAACTATGCAAAATCGCTGCCTTATAGCGGTTGGTCTCCTGATTGCCCAGCGTATAGAGCCAGTCGAACCATTTTATAATCAGCCCAACGGCAATCGCCCCAGGCAGGATAAACCAGCCGCCGCCCATCACCACCAGCGAACCTATCAGCGTCGGTGAGATTGCCAGCCCGGAGTGGTTGTTCAGCACTTCCCAGGTAAAGTAGTTTGCCGTATTCAGCACCACGCCCGGTCTGTCCGGCCACAGCCAGGTGGGGATAAAGACATAAAAATCGCGAACAATGGGCGCCAGCCCCTGAAAATCGATTTTGTCGTAGTTCTGCAGCAGCAGGGCTAAGTTTTCCCACGGCGAGAAGGTGTCGCGGGTGAGGTACAGGAAGGTGTAAAACGCTTCGTCGCCGCTGACATCCATGCCGTAGCGCTTCAGCGCCAGCCAGAACATCCCCACAATCCCCAGCACACCCGCCGCAGCCAGCATCCACAGCGAGATCCAGCCGCGAATAATGCCGATAAACAGGAAGATCGCGAAGGCGATAATGATGTTTGCACGCGTGCCGCCGACAATCATATAGGTCAGCAGGCCAAACGCCACGGTACTGACCAGGAAGAAGAGCCACGCCCGGGCATCCTGACGCAGGAAATAGATCACCAGCATCGCCGGAATGAAGAAATAGAAGAAACGCTTAAGCGCCACCCCGGAGACTTCGCTGGAGAAGATCTGGCTGTAGGAGTGCAGCTTGAACAGCAAAAAGCCGTTGTGCATGAAGAAGATACCGACAGTGACAAGGGCAATGCCCATCAGCATCATCCAGGTCAGATGCGTCTCAACCCGGTTCATGGTGAACAAAGGCCGTCGCGATGCGTCGCTGCTGGCCGGTTTCAGCCGCGTCTTATAGGCGACGTAATAGACCCCATAGAAGCAGGTGGCCGACAGCAGCGCCTGCATCAGGATCTCCGGCGGTACGACGGCCACATCGAAGCGGAACACCAGCACGCTGGTCAGCGGGAAGCCGAAGTAAAAGGTCAGCAGAAACAGCAGCGAGAAGAAGACGTTGAAGTTAAAGCGCACCCGGCGGAATTCAAACCACGTCAGCGTGGCGATAAACAAGGCGCTCAGAAGCCAGATGACCAGCAGGCCGCTAAATTGCAACTGGCTCATGCATTCTCTCCTGAGGCGATCCGCAGCGCCTGGTGCCACGGCGTAAGGTAGTTCGGGCTGAAGAAGTCGATGGCGTTTTTATCCACCTGCGCAAGCTGTCGCTGGGCTTCACGCACCACCTCTTCGTTCAGGTCATCAGTGGTAAACAGCACCGGAATGTGCTGTTCGGCCATGTCCTGCCAGAACGGGTTTTCGCGATTAAGCACACAGGGAATGCCCGCCTGGATCAGCAGACAGAGCGTGCCGATCCCCTGCTGGCGCGCAAAAATGAAATAGCCCAGATCGCACTGACGCAGCAGGGCGAGATAGTCCTCAAAGGCCAGCTTATCGCTGAGGATCTGCAAATTGTCCGGGCTGAATAATGCCTGTCCACTCTGACGGACTTCATCGATGTATGCCGCGTTATTAGCAGGATAGCCCATCGGCACGATCACGTTGACCGTATCGCCAAACTGCTGATGAACCGCCTTCAGGGCCGCAATATGTTCGTTACTGCGATCTCCAGAGTTACCCACCAGAATCGTCAGTTTACCCTCCCGTTTCACCTCCCGGGCTAACCCGTTCAGCGACGGGTCCATGCGGGTCGGAAAATAGAGCAGCTCACCGCGCACGTTCGGATGCTGTTTTGCGAAATAGTTTAAATCGCCGCGGGTGGCAAAGATGCAGCCCACCCGCCCCTGCGCCATACGCCGCAGCGGGTAGAAGAGACGGAACTTCCAGCCCCGGGAGACTTCATACAGGTCGGCGCCCCAGATATGCCAGTTAAACTGCGCGGGCCTGATCCCACCACTCAACAAGGCCAGCCACAGGCCGGTATTAAACTGCCCGTGAAAAAAGAACCGCTGCTGGCGGTTGGCTTTGGCTTTGGCGATCACCGCTTTCGCAAGCGTGGCTTTGTCCGGCCAGAAGGTCAGCTGCAGTGCCGGGAAGGCGGCGCTAAGGCCGGTGTCCTTACCCACCACCATAAATTCGCGCGCCAGCGCGCTGCCGGGAGCCAGTTCATCATTAAAGAACCGCAGTACGGTCTGGTTATGGTGTGGGATATCCGATCCCAGGACGTGAATCAGTGCAGTCATGCGCGTTTATGCCAAAGTAAAAAGACGCCGCAACAGGCAGCAAAATAGACAATATAGGTGGCCATATAGGCCTGAGCCGCTCCCAGCGCGCCATGCGCGGGGATCAACCAGTGAGAGAATGCCGTCAGCAACGCAAACTGGCTGATTTCCGCCAGAATGTAGAGCCGCAGCGACGCTTTAGCAATCACCAGATAGCCAAAGACGTAAGCGCCTACTTTCAGTACGTCCCCCACCAACTGCCAGGCGAACAGGTCGCGCATCGCGGTAAATTTGGCGGAAAACAGCAGCCAGATGGCGACATCGCGCAGCAGCCAGACGGTAAAGCTGGCAACCGCCACCGCCGGTAAGACGAAGCGCAGCGAACGGAGGATCTCGCGGGTGATCTCCTGCCGGGCGGTGAGCCGTGAGAGCGTGGGCAGCAGGTAGACGCTAAAGGAGGCGGTAATAAACTGCAGATAGGCATCGGAGATGCTGCTGACCCCCTGCCAGATCCCCACCTCATCCCAGCTGTAGTGCGCCGCCAGCAGGTTTCGCATCATCACGTAGGCCACCGGCAAGGTGACGGAGGTGATAAGCGCCATCAGGGTAAATTTGCCCAGCTGCCCCGCCAGAAGCCGATCCCATCCGGGCTTCAGATAGTGCAGCGGAATTGTGCCCCTGCGCATCAGCATAAACGCCGCCGGAACGACCACCAGCGCGGGCACCAGCGCCAGCCCCAGCAGTGCGCCTTCATAGCCGCCCAGCCGGTAGCAGACGTAATAGGCAACCACCCCGATGACGCTACCGACGATGAGCGCCAGCGCATTACCGGCAGCATCGCGAAAGCCTTTCATCAGCGCCAGCAGCAGGTTCGCCCAGGCGATGCCCATCTGCACCAGCGCCACCAGCCTTACCAGACCCTGATAGCCCGTGTGACCGAACAGCCCCTGGCTGATGGGTGCAGCCGCCAGTAAAAAGACGACCGCCAGCAGGGTGGAAAAGCCCAGCACCATCGCTGATGAGGTACCCACCACCGTGCGTAATTGCGCCTTATCGTCATGATATTGCGCCACGTACTTGGTCACGCCGTTAAAGATCCCCGCCCCGGCCAGTACACCGAGGACGGTGACCAGCTGGCGAAAGTTCCCCGCCTGCCCGACACCCGCCGGGCCAAAGGAGACGGCCAGCAGTTTTACCACCAGCAATCCCGCGCCGATCTTGACGAGTGTGGACGCGGCGGTCCACACCGATGCTTTCGCCAGAGACATATCAGCCGAAATAACTCAGAAGGGTATTGATCACCGTGCGCTGGTTGACCGCCGCGAGGTTGTAGAACAGCGGTAAGCGGAGTAACCGCTCACTTTCTTTGGAGGTAAAGCGATCTTCACCCACGAACTGACCAAAGGCTTCCCCCGCCGGGCTGGAGTGCAGCGGAATATAGTGGAACACCGCCAGAATTTCGGCCTCTTTCAGGTATGCAATAAGCGCGCTGCGATCGTCGTTATCCCGCAGCTTGATATAGAACATATGGGCGTTATGGACGCATTCTGCCGGAATGGTCGGCAGCTCGATACGGCCCTTGCGCGCCAGGGGAGCCAGCGCATCGTGATAGGTCTGCCACAGCGCCAGACGCTGCTGGTTGATACGGTCTGCCGCCTCCAGCTGTGCCCACAGGTACGCCGCCTGCAGATCCGCCATCAGATAGCTGGAGCCGATATCGCGCCAGGTGTACTTATCCACCTGCCCACGGAAGAACTGGCTGCGGTTGGTCCCTTTCTCGCGGATGATCTCCGCGCGCTCCACCAGGGCGCGATCGTTAATCAACGTCGCGCCGCCTTCTCCGCCTGCGGTGTAGTTTTTGGTTTCGTGGAAGCTGAAGCAGCCGATGTGCCCGATGGTGCCCAACGCGCGGCCCTTGTAGGTGGACATTACTCCCTGTGCGGCATCTTCCACCACGTACAGGTTATGCTTTTTGGCAATCGCCATGATGGTGTCCATCTCGCACGCCACCCCGGCATAGTGTACCGGCACGATGGCGCGGGTCTTGTCGGTGATCGCCGCTTCAATCAGCGTCTCGTCAATGTTCATGGTATCCGGACGGATATCGACAAAGACGATTTTCGCCCCGCGCAGCACGAAAGCGTTGGCGGTGGAGACAAAGGTGTAGCTCGGCATGATCACTTCGTCGCCAGGACCAATGTCCAGCAACAGGGCCGCCATCTCCAGCGAGGCGGTGCAGGAGGGGGTCAGGAGGACTTTCGCGCTCTGAAAGCGCTGCTCCATCCACTGCTGGCAACGGCGCGTATAGCCGCCATCGCCGCAAAGTTTGCCGCTGCCCATCGCAGACTGCATGTAATCGAGTTCGGTGCCCACCACAGGAGGCGCATTAAATGGGATCATCTTGTCACCTGTATAGCCAGTAAGCGGTCGTTTCGATGTTGCCGCCGCTTGCGATATAACGTTTAAGCGCGGCGGTGTTGCCCATCTGGGTCGCCACCCGCAAAGTAGAAATCTGCTGTTGCTGCGCCCAGTGCAGCGCCGCCTGCATTAACTTCTCGCCCATGCCGCGCCCGGCCAGCAGACCGATACGCGCCTCGTTGTCGCTGAGCTTGCGCAGGGAGACAAAGCCCTGGATGGCGCTATCCGGCGCGCGGAACACCAGGCAGAGATGGTCGAAGGTGCCTTTTACCGCATTCTCGATCCACTGGGCATAGAAGCGACCGCTGTCGTCAGGTGCGTACCAGGGGGCGCGAAAGCGGCTCTGCGCAAAGGCCTGAGCAGCCAGCTGGCGCAGCGCCGGGATATCCTGCTCCATCGCAGGTTCCGCGCCAGGGCAAGCGTGGTGCGTCACGGTAATGGCGAGATCGACTTCGCCTTCCACCAGCCTGAAGCCCTGCGCCTGTAAGGCGTCCAGCCAGTCGGCGCGGGTGGCCGGAATTTTAGCCTGCACCCGCTGCCAGGCGTCCAGCCCGGAAGCCGTCAGCAGCGGAGCATCATCAGAGAGGCGCACAAGCGCCGTGGGAAGGGCAAAAAACTCGCTTTCCCACTCCAGCGGCTGTAACGCACCGTGGAGCTGACTCAACGCCAGACCCCTTTGGTATCAACGATAAATTCCTGACGGACGGCCTCGCCCTGGATCGCTTTAAACTCGTTATGGTCCACCAGCAGCACCAGCACATCGGCGGTTGCCAGCGCCTCTTCAACGCTGGTCAGGGCGCAGTGTCCAGCCAGTTTTTTCGGCAGTTCATGAATATTGGGTTCCACCACCTGCGTTTCACCGCTGTGCCAGTCGGCAATCATCTCAGCAATTTCCATCGCCGGGCTTTCACGCAGATCGTCAATGTTCGGCTTAAAGGCGAGACCAAAACAGGCGATGGTCACCTCGTTCGCGCGCTTGCCGCTTTGGGTCAGGTAATCTGCCAGGGTGGCTTTCACCTGGTTCAGTACCCAGTGCGGCTTGCTGTCGTTAACTTCGCGGGCGGTACGGATAAGACGCGCCTGCTGGGGGTTCTGCGACACGATAAACCACGGGTCGACCGCGATGCAGTGGCCGCCTACGCCCGGCCCGGGTTGCAGGATATTCACGCGCGGATGGCGGTTCGCCAGACGAATCAGTTCCCAGACGTTAATCCCCTGATCGGCGCAAATCAGCGACAGCTCATTAGCAAACGCAATGTTCACGTCGCGGAAGCTGTTTTCGGTGAGTTTGCACATCTCAGCGGTACGGGAGTTGGTCACCACGCACTCGCCTTCGAGGAAGATGTTATACAGCTCGCTGGCGCGGGCGGAACAGACCGGAGTCATGCCGCCAATAACCCGATCGTTTTTAATCAGTTCGACCATCACCTGCCCCGGCAGCACGCGCTCCGGGCAGTAGGCGACGTTGATATCGGCCTGCTCGCCCGCCTGCTGCGGGAAAGTCAGATCCGGGCGCGCCTCAGCCAGCCACTGGGCCATTTGCTCGGTGGCACCCACCGGTGAGGTGGATTCGAGGATCACCAGCGCGCCTTTTTTTAGTACCGGGGCGATGGATTTCGCTGCCGCTTCGACATAGGCCATATCCGGCTCATGCTCGCCTTTGAATGGCGTCGGCACAGCAATCAGGTAGGCATCGGCAACCACTGGTGTGGTACTGGCCCTGAGGTATCCCCCTTCAACGGCGGTTTTTACCACCTTGTCGAGATCTGGCTCAACGATATGAATTTCACCCTTGTTGATCGTCTCAACCGCATGCTGGTTGATATCAACACCCACTACCTGTTTTTGACGGGAGGCAAATGCCGCCGCCGTGGGCAGCCCAATGTAGCCAAGACCAATGACAGAAATGGTAGTAAAACTCATAGCGATACCCGATTGTGTTTAAGTGCGTACAAAATGCGGTCACAGGCCTGGCCATCACCATACGGGTTATGGGCCCGGCTCATGGCCTGATACTCTTCGTTGTTATGTAGCAGGCGCGTCACCTCTTCCACGATGGCTCGTGAATCGGTCCCCACCAGCCTTACCGTCCCCGCTTTAACCGCTTCAGGACGCTCGGTGGTTTCACGCATCACCAGCACCGGTTTCCCCAGTGAAGGCGCTTCTTCCTGAATTCCGCCTGAGTCCGTCAGGATCAGCCAGGCATGGTTCATCAGCCAGACGAATGGCAGATAGTCCTGCGGCTCAATAAGTATGACGTTTTTGACATGCCCCAGGATGCGGTTGACCGGCTCGCTGACATTAGGGTTCAGATGCACCGGATAGACGATCTGGACATCTTCGTTACGCGCGGCGATTTCAGCCAGCGCATGGCAAATTTGCTCGAAGCCCTGGCCAAAACTTTCCCGCCGGTGTCCGGTGACCAGAATCATCTTTTTACCGTTAGCGAGGAACGGATACTGTTCGGCCAGTTGCCCACGCAGGCTGTCGTTCGCCAGCACCCGGTCGCGCACCCAGATCAGCGCGTCGATCACCGTGTTGCCGGTGACAAAAATGTGCTGGTCGTTAACGTTTTCGCGCAGCAGGTTCTGACGGGAGTTCTCGGTTGGCGCAAAGTGATACATTGCCAGATGCCCGGTCAGGGTCCGGTTCGCCTCTTCTGGCCACGGGGAGGAGAGATCGCCCGTGCGTAAACCGGCTTCGACATGTCCAACCGGAATACGTTGATAGAATGCCGCCAGACTGGTGGCGATGGTGGTGGTGGTATCGCCGTGCACCAGCACGACATCCGGCCTGAACGATTCCAGAATAGGTTTTAAACCTTCCAGAATACGGCAGGTAATTTCGGTTAGCCCTTGCCCCGGCTTCATAATATTGAGGTCGTAGTCGGGAACAATGGAAAAGAGTTTTAGGACCTGATCCAGCATCTCCCGATGCTGCGCGGTAACGCAAACTTTCGCCTCAAAATAAGGGTCGCTTGCCAGCGCATGGACCAGAGGCGCCATCTTGATGGCTTCCGGCCTTGTACCAAAGACAGTGAGTACTTTCACATCGATTCTCTTCGATTAAGCGATGAAGGCCAGCAGCCTTCATCGTAGACGGCGTTCTTAAATTTTGCGACGACGGGTTAATGCCACGCCTGCGCCAATTAAAGCACCCACAATCCCCCACATAATCATCAGGAATGCGCGACGTGGACTATCGCGTTTTACAGGTTCTTCAGGTGTTCGCAAATAACGATAGGTCTGAAAACGCGGGTCCAGTGTCGGACCGACGTTGAGGGTGTTGAGCATGGCGCGGTTCTGGTCGTAATCGAGGTCAAAATCTGGCCCAACGGCCTGCAGATTTTCCAGGCGCGCCTGGAGCATAGGACGCCCCAGCAGGAACATTTCAGAATCGGGCAGTTCATCGGCAGGCACATCGGTTTCACTGCGCGAGATATTGCTCTTTTCAGCAATCTTCAGCGCCTGATCGAGGTTATGTACCCGGCGGTTAAAGATGGCTTTGGCGACCTCTTCCTGACGTTTGACCTGCGCTTTCATCTGCACGGTACGCGCCGCCCAGGCGCCTTTCAGCTCATCATTAAGGTGGCTTGCTGCGCGCTGGCTGGCGAAAGCGACATACTGACGCAGCAGGTTATTCGCGTCCGGCGCGGTTTCAGCGATCAGCTTGACGCTGTCGTTGATGTTGCGCAGCGGATCGCCCGCCATAAACTGAATGTTGTTGATCAGCTCATCCAGCAGGGCTGCATCGGCTTTGCTGTTGCCGACCATTCTCTGTTTGAAATAGTCGGTCTGGTTCCAGAAATCACGGCGCGTATCCCAGGAGGCGAGCTGCATAACAAACTCTTTGTAGGACTCGTCCATTACCGAAGTCTGGTCGGCGGTCGCAGGATTCGCTTTTACATCCAGATTCTGCAGAAACTGTTGCTGAGAGTAGAAACCTCCAAGCATATTCACCGTAGGACGGTCGGTAATCGCCGTCGCACTCCACTCTTGTCTGGCGAAAAAGGTATAGGCCAGAGCGATAAGTGCAAAGCCCAGCGCAATACCTGCAATCCAAAACTTGCCCGCCCATAACACGCGGAACAAGCCACGAACATCCAGCTCATTCTCAGTTACCACTGATTTTGCTCCCGCCAACGGTTGAGTCATTACAGTCCCGATTTACTTAGTTAAAGTTGGGTTATTGCCATTATTTCTACGCATACGGCGTTTTACGCGTTTAATAAAGCGCGCTACTTTCCATGCGCGTTTAATACAGTAGCCGTACAGGAAAAATGCAAGCAAGAATAATACCAACATTACCCATTCAGGAATGAAATGTGCATATTCTGCGGCAACGCCAATCCCGGCTAACAGCGCAGCGGCCAGCGTAATCAAGACAAATGCCTGTCGTGAGGTGAAGCCGGCACGCATAATAAGATGATGAATATGCTGGCGGTCTGGGGAGAAGGGACTCATGCCTTTACGCAGACGGCGGTACATTATTGCCACCATATCCATCAATGGAATGGCGATGATCCACAGGGCCGTCACCGGACTGATTGGATGGGTGTTACCCTGAGTAGTTTCCAGCAGGATCCAGATGATGGTAAAGCCAATCAGCGTACTGCCGGCATCCCCCATAAAGACCTTGTAGCGACGTCCCAGGACACCGAGGTTAAGGCAGATATAAGGCAGAATGGCGGCGATCATCGCGAAGCACCACATCGACAGGCTGTACTGGCCATCAAACCAGAGGATGATGCCGATAGCCGCGAAGGAGACGCTGGAGAGCCCACCAAGCAGACCGTCAATGCCGTCTACCATGTTAAAGGCGTTAATCGCCGCCCATACGGCAAACAACGTCAGGAAGTAGCCGAATGGCCCCAGTACCATCTCCCAGGTGCCAAAGATGTAGCCCAGGCTGCTGAGATAGAGTTTCCCTACCACCATCATGATGACGCCGATAGCCGCCTGAACCGCGGCGCGGAATTTGACGCTGATATCGTATCGGTCATCCAGCGCGCCAACCAGCACCAGCACGCCGGCACAGGCCAGATAGAGTGCCGCATGAGGGATATAATAATCCGCAATGGCGAAGGTGAAGCAGATACCCGCGTAAACCGAGATCCCACCAACCAGCGGAATCAAGCCTTGATGGCGTTTACGATAATTGGGCTTATCCACCAGTCCGACTCTCTTCGCGACCTTACGGGCGAGGAATAAAAAACAGGTGGTAAAAAGAAAAATACTGATTAGCTCAGTCACCGCAGTGAGTAGATTCACAATGGATGCTCTCAACAAATGTTAATCCCGAAAGTATAACCTTGAAGGCTCGGCTCAAGAAGGAAAAAGCAGGCCTCGCCCAAGTCCCTTTGTTTATTTTTCAGACAATTACTTTTCTGCTTTGACGAACATTCCGATTTTCGTCCCCGGCAGTATAATTTGACAGCTTACTGTTACAGCGTATAAGCCATAAAAGAAAAACGCCACGTAAAAACGTGGCGTTTCGGCGCTTTATTTATATTACGAGCGTTTCATCATATCGAAGAAATCATCGTTAGTTTTGGTCATCGCCAGCTTGTTAATGAGGAACTCCATCGCGTCGATTTCACCCATTGGATGGATAATTTTGCGCAGGATCCACATTTTCTGCAGCTCTTCCTGAGTGGTGAGCAGCTCTTCTTTACGGGTACCGGAACGGTTGTAGTCGATAGCCGGGAAGACGCGTTTTTCAGCGATTTTACGCGACAGGTGCAGTTCCATGTTGCCTGTACCTTTAAACTCTTCGTAAATTACTTCATCCATCTTCGAACCGGTATCGATCAGCGCGGTTGCGATGATGGTCAGGCTGCCGCCCTCTTCCACGTTACGCGCAGCACCGAAGAAACGCTTCGGACGATGCAGGGCGTTGGCATCCACACCACCGGTCAAGACTTTACCGGACGCTGGCACCACGGTGTTGTAGGCACGCGCCAGACGGGTGATGGAGTCAAGCAGGATGATAACGTCTTTCTTATGCTCAACCAGACGCTTCGCCTTCTCGATAACCATTTCAGCAACCTGAACGTGGCGGGAGGCAGGTTCGTCAAAGGTCGACGCCACAACTTCACCTTTCACCAGACGCTGCATCTCGGTCACTTCTTCCGGACGTTCGTCAATCAGCAGTACCATCAGTACGCAGTCTGGGTGGTTGTAAGCGATGCTCTGCGCGATGTTCTGCAGCAGCATGGTTTTACCCGCTTTTGGCGGCGCGACAATCAGACCACGCTGACCGCGACCAATCGGCGAAGCCAGATCCAGAACGCGAGCGGTTAAATCTTCGGTAGAACCGTTACCACGCTCCATGCGCAGGCGAGAGTTCGCGTGCAGCGGCGTTAAGTTTTCGAACAGGATCTTATTGCGCGAGTTTTCCGGCTTATCGTAGTTAACTTCGTTAACTTTCAGCAGCGCAAAGTAGCGTTCACCCTCTTTAGGAGGACGAATCTTACCTGAAATGGTGTCACCAGTGCGGAGGTTGAAACGGCGGATTTGGCTGGGAGAAACGTAGATATCATCAGGACCGGCGAGGTAGGAGCTGTCTGCAGAGCGGAGGAAACCAAATCCGTCCTGCAATATCTCCAGCACACCGTCGCCAAAGATATCTTCGCCACTCTTTGCGTGCTGCTTCAGGATGGCAAAAATGATGTCCTGCTTGCGCATACGAGCCTGGTTTTCCAGCCCCATATTTTCGCCGAGAGTGATCAGCTCAGAAACCGGCGTATTCTTTAATTCGGTAAGATTCATAATGGTGTGGGTTCTTAAACTCGGGGTAATACTCGAACTTAATTTGTGAATGGTATGGCAGGGTCATCCATGCCTGTTAACGGCTATCAACTCATGTCTGTTCGCTGTCTGCTCACAGGGAAAGCACAGAACTGAAACGACAAGACGGATTGAGTGACAAGCCCGGAATCTATCCACTTCTCGCACTGTTTATGTCAACAACGGGAAGTATCGGGTAAAACAAGATTCAAACAACAAGGTATGTTTAAAACGAAGTCATAGGTAACTTAGCACGACTCAAGCCGGGCGTCCAGAGATCCAAACAATTTAGAAACCCTGGACGCACAGACGAGAAGCCTTACGCCAGATTGGCGTCCAGGAACTCTTTCAGCTGACCTTTGGACAGGGCGCCCACTTTGGTCGCTGCCACTTCACCGTTTTTAAACAGCAGCAGAGTCGGGATGCCGCGGATGCCATATTTTGGCGCGGTGCCCGGGTTCTGGTCGATGTTCAGTTTAGCCACGGTCAGTTTGCCCTGATATTCGTCGGCGATCTCATCCAGAATCGGGGCGATCATTTTGCAAGGACCACACCATTCAGCCCAGAAATCGACGAGGATCAGCCCGTCAGCTTTAAGTACGTCCGTGTCAAAACTGTCGTCAGTCAGGTGAATAATTTTATCGCTCATATATAACTCCACAGGAATAAGCCTGGCGCGTTGATCTTGCATCCATCAACGACCTGTTGATGTCGCATTAACCAACTAAAGGTTGACTTTATTTCACCGGATACGCTTTCGTAAAGCAATAGTAAGCTGATATTCTACCACACTATGAGCAAAACACATTTAACAGAACAGAAGTTTTCCGACTTCGCCCTGCACCCAAAAGTGATCGAAGCCCTTGAAACAAAAGGGTTTCATAACTGCACGCCCATTCAGGCTCTCGCCCTTCCGCTGACGCTGGCGGGTCGCGACGTTGCAGGGCAGGCGCAAACCGGTACCGGCAAAACGATGGCGTTTTTAACGTCAACGTTTCATTATTTACTCTCTCATCCGGCAATTGCTGACCGTAAAGTTAACCAACCGCGCGCGCTGATTATGGCACCGACGCGAGAACTGGCGGTCCAGATCCACGCTGATGCAGAACCCCTGGCGCAAGCTACCGGCCTGAAACTCGGCCTGGCCTACGGCGGTGACGGTTATGACAAACAGCTGAAAGTGCTGGAAAGCGGCGTCGATATTCTGATCGGCACCACCGGCCGTCTTATCGATTACGCGAAGCAGAACCACATTAACCTCGGCGCTATCCAGGTTGTGGTGCTGGACGAAGCCGATCGCATGTACGATCTCGGCTTTATTAAAGATATCCGTTGGCTGTTCCGTCGCATGCCTGCCGCTAACCAGCGTCTGAATATGCTGTTCTCGGCCACGCTCTCTTATCGCGTCCGTGAACTGGCGTTCGAACAGATGAACAACGCCGAATACGTCGAAGTGGAACCGGAACAGAAAACCGGCCACCGTATTAAAGAAGAGCTCTTCTACCCTTCTAACGAAGAGAAAATGCGTCTGCTGCAGTCGCTCATTGAAGAAGAGTGGCCGGATCGCGCGATCGTTTTCGCCAACACTAAACACCGCTGTGAAGATATCTGGGGCCACCTGGCTGCGGATGGACACCGTGTTGGTCTGTTAACGGGCGATGTCGCACAGAAAAAACGTCTGCGCATTCTTGAAGAGTTTACCCGTGGCGATCTGGATATTCTGGTTGCAACGGATGTCGCCGCGCGCGGCCTGCACATCCCGGCGGTCACGCACGTCTTCAACTATGACCTGCCGGATGACTGCGAAGATTACGTTCACCGTATCGGGCGTACCGGTCGTGCGGGCGCCAGCGGGCACTCCATCAGCCTGGCCTGTGAAGAGTACGCGCTGAATCTGCCCGCCATTGAGACCTATATCGGCCACTCAATTCCGGTCAGTAAATATAACCCGGAAGCGCTGTTAAGCGAGCTTCCGCCGCCGAAGCGCCTGACCCGCGCGCGTTCTGGCAATGGTCCGCGCCGTAACAGCGCACCGCGTAATCGTCGTCGTTCAGGCTAAAAATATGCTCCGGTCTACCTCGCTCTATGCAGCTATTGATTTAGGTTCGAATAGTTTTCATATGCTGGTTGTGCGCGAGGTGGCGGGCAGTGTTCAAACGCTGGCGCGTATTAAGCGTAAGGTCCGCCTCGCGGCGGGCCTGAGTGCTGATAATCAGCTCTCTCCAGAAGCCATGGAGCGCGGCTGGCAATGTCTGCGTCTTTTTGCCGAGCGTCTGCAGGATATCCCTACCCAGCAAATCCGTGTTGTTGCTACCGCCACCCTGCGTCTGGCGGTGAATGCCGGTGAATTTATTGCCACTGCCCAGCAGATCCTGGGCTGCCCGATACAGGTGATCAGCGGTGAAGAAGAAGCCCGCCTGATTTATCAGGGGGTAGCGCATACCACGGGCGGTGACGAGCGTCGTCTGGTGGTGGATATCGGTGGTGCAAGCACTGAACTGGTCACCGGTAATGGCGCTCAGGCGACATCCCTGAACAGCTTATCGATGGGCTGTGTCACCTGGCTTGAACGCTACTTCACCGATCGAAATCTGGCGCAAGAAAACTTTGATGACGCGGAAAAAGCCGCGCGCGAAGTGCTGCGTCCGGTGGCCGATGAACTGCGTTATCACGGCTGGAAAGTCTGCGTTGGCGCGTCCGGCACCGTCCAGGCGCTGCAGGAAATCATGATGGCGCAGGGGATGGATGAGCGCATCACGCTGGCGAAACTTCAGCAGTTAAAACAGCGCGCGATCCTCTGTGGCCGCCTGGAAGAGCTGGAAATTGAAGGACTCACCCTTGAACGCGCGCTGGTCTTCCCGAGCGGGCTGGCGATCCTGATTGCCATTTTCACCGAACTGAATATTCAGTGCATGACCCTTGCGGGTGGCGCGCTGCGGGAAGGGCTGGTCTACGGCATGCTACATCTGGCGGTCGATCAGGATATTCGCGACCACACCCTGCGCAACATCCAGCGCCGGTTTATGGTCGATATTGAGCAGGCGCACCGGGTCGCCAGGCTTGCGACAAAATTCCTCGATCACGTCGAAAATGAGTGGCATATTGAGCCTATCTGTCGCGAACTACTCCTGAGCGCCTGTCAGCTACATGAAATTGGCCTGAGCGTCGATTTCAAACAAGCGCCGCTGCACGCGGCGTATCTGGTACGCAATCTCGATTTGCCCGGCTTTACCCCGGCGCAAAAGAAACTCCTGGCGACGCTGCTGTTAAACCAGACCAACCCTGTCGATCTCTCTTCGCTCCACCAGCAAAACGCGGTTCCGCCGCGCGTGGCGGAACATCTGTGCCGCCTGCTGCGTCTGGCGATCCTCTTTGCCAGCCGTCGCCGGGACGATCTGTTGCCGGCCATCACGCTGAAGGCGGAAGGAGAGAAACTGACGCTAGCCTTACCGGAAAACTGGCTCGATACGCATCCGCTGGGCGCCGAAATGCTGGTACAGGAGTCCCAGTGGCAGAGCTACGTGCACTGGGCGCTTGAGGTTCATTAATTACGACGATATGCCCGGTAGCGCTACGCATACCGGGCCTTCAGCCTAGCGGTTTTTCGCTTTTTCCATCATGGCGCGAATATTGGCGATGCTGGCCTGCCCTTTGTGCATCCGCTCTTCGGCGGTGATGACCTTACGTTCCTGCTCCCAGCGCACATCATCCTGAGGTAACTCCAGCAGGAAACGGCTCGGCTCCGGGCGTACCAGCTCTCCATACTGGCGCCGCTCCTTACACAGCGTAAATGTCAGCTCTTTTTGCGCCCGCGTGATGCCTACATAGGCCAGACGACGCTCTTCATCGACGTTATCCTCATCGATGCTGCTCTGGTGCGGCAGCAAGCCCTCTTCCATGCCCACCAGATAGACATACGGGAACTCAAGCCCCTTCGAGGCATGCAGGGTCATCAGCTGCACCTGATCCGCCTCCTCTTCGCTTTCACCACGCTCCATCATATCGCGCAGGGTAAAGCGGGTAACCACCTGGGTCAGGGTCATCGGTTCATCGATCTCCGTCCCTTCCAGCATCTCAGTCATCCAGGTGAAAAGCTGGTTGACGTTCTTCATCCGCATCTCGGCCGCTTTCGGGCTGGCGGAAGTTTCATACAGCCAGGATTCATAGTCGATGCCGCGGATCAGATCCCGCACCGCATTAATCGGCTCCCGCTCGCTGAGCTGCTGGATCTCGCGCAGCCAGTGGGTAAAGCGGGTCAGCGATTCATAGCCACGCCCGGTTAAGGTCTGGCTCAGACCCATATCGAAACTGGCCGTTAACAGGCTCTTGTTGCGGGTCATCGCCCACTCGCCCAGTTTTTGCAGTGTCGCCGGGCCAATCTCGCGCTTCGGCGTATTGACGATCCGCAGGAAAGCACTGTCATCGTCCGGGTTGGTCAGTACCCGCAGGTAGGCGAGCAGATCCTTGATTTCCGGGCGCGAGAAGAACGAGGTTCCGCCGGAAATTTTGTACGGGATGCGGTTCTGCATCAGCATCTTTTCAAAGACGCGCGACTGGTGATTTCCGCGATAGAGAATGGCGTAATCTTTGTAGTTGGTTTTGTTCACGAAGTGATGGGCAATCAGTTCGCCCGCCACGCGCTCGGCTTCGTGATCTTCATTGTTGGCGCTGAGCACCTTCAGCTCCGTGCCGTATCCCAGTTCGGAAAAGAGGCGTTTTTCAAACACATGTGGGTTATTGGCGATCAGGATGTTGGCCGCCTTCAGAATACGCCCGGATGAGCGGTAGTTCTGCTCCAGCTTGATCACCTGCAGCGCCGGGAAGTCCTTACTGAGCAGGACCAGGTTCTGTGGACGAGCGCCGCGCCAGGAGTAGATCGACTGGTCATCGTCACCCACCACGGTGAAACGCGCCCGCTGACCCACCAGCAGTTTCACCAGCTCGTACTGGCTGGTGTTGGTGTCCTGATATTCATCCACCAGCAGGTAGCGGATCTTGTTCTGCCAGCGCTCACGCACCTCTTCATTGCTTTGCAGCAGCAGCGTGGGCAGCAGGATCAGGTCGTCAAAGTCGAGCACGTTGCAGGCTTTGAGATGATCGTTATACAGGCTGTAGCAGTGGGCGAAGATCCGATCCCGCTCCCCTTTGGCGCTTGCGGCGGCCTGGGCAGGGCTCATCAGATCGTTTTTCCAGTTTGAGATCGTGGAGATCAACTGCTGCAGCACCACTTTGTCATCTTCGATCAGCCCTTCGGTCAGCTCCTTGAGCAATGCCACCTGATCGGTATCGTCAAACAGCGAGAAGTTGGCTTTCATCCCCAACGCCGCATATTCGCGCTTTATGATATCCAGCCCCAGGGTATGGAAGGTGGAGATCATCAGGCCGCGGGCCTCTTTGCGCCCTAACGTCTGCCCGACACGCTCTTTCATCTCGCGCGCCGCTTTGTTGGTAAAGGTCACCGCGGCGATGTGGCGTGCCTGATAGCCGCAGCCGCGGATCAGGTGGGCGATTTTGTTGGTGATGACGCGGGTTTTACCGGAACCCGCCCCTGCCAGCACCAGGCATGGTCCAGTAACGAATTCGACCGCTTGTTGTTGTCCAGGGTTTAAACGCATGGGAATATTGCTCAATCTTCGAACGGGGTGGGGATTGTAGCAGAAAGCCGGGCGCAGATTTACCGGCTAATGATAAAGTGAACAAAACGCGATTAACCCCGAGAGCAGAACCATGAAAAAGAGCGCAGCGGCCCTGCACATTCTGGTAAAAGAAGAGAAGCTGGCGCAGGAGATCCTTGCCAAACTGGAACGCGGCATCAGCTTCGATCATCTGGCGAAGCGCTACTCTAAATGTCCCTCCGGGCGCAACGGCGGCGATTTAGGGGAATTTAAGCAGGGTGTGATGGTGGGCCCTTTCGATGAGGCGGTTTTTAGCTGCCCGCTGCTAAAACCCTGCGGCCCGGTCAAAACGAAGTATGGCTACCATATCATTAAGGTGCTGTATCGCCGCTAACGCGTGGTATATTGCGCCCCGATTTAACTCAACCCTTCAAGGCACGATCATGGCAAAAACAGCAGCAGCACTGCATATTCTTGTTAAAGAAGAGAAACTGGCTCTGGATCTTCTGGAGCAGATTAAAAACGGCGCCGACTTCGGCAAGCTGGCGAAGAAGCACTCTATTTGCCCGTCAGGCAAACGCGGCGGCGATCTGGGTGAATTCCGCCAGGGTCAGATGGTTCCGGCGTTCGATAAAGTGGTCTTCTCCTGCCCGGTGCTGGAGCCAACCGGCCCGCTGCACACTCAGTTCGGTTACCACGTTATTAAAGTGCTGTACCGCAAATAAAAAGCCGGGTGGCGGCTTCGCCTTACCCGGCCTACTTGATACAGCTTTGTAGGTCGGGTAAGCACAGCGCCACCCGACATGAGGTTTTAGCCTGCTACTGCGATACGTTTCATATCGGTCATATAGCCACGCAGTTTGTGACCTACTTTCTCGATCTCGTGGCTGCGAATCGCTTCGTTCACGTCACGCAGTTGGGCATTATCTACCGCACCTTCGGCAATCGCTTTGCCCAGATCGCCTGGCTGCAGGGTGGTCATGAACTCTTTCAGCAGCGGTACGCAGGCATAAGAGAACAGGTAGTTACCGTATTCAGCGGTATCGGAGATAACCACGTTCATCTCATACAGACGCTTACGGGCGATGGTGTTCGCAATCAGCGGCAGCTCGTGCAGGGATTCATAGTAAGCAGACTCTTCGATGATGCCGGAATCCACCATGGTTTCGAACGCCAGCTCAACGCCCGCTTTCACCATCGCAATCATCAGAACGCCTTTATCAAAGTACTCCTGCTCGCCGATTTTGCCTTCATACTGCTCAGCGGTCTCAAACGCGGTCTTACCGGTCTCTTCGCGCCAGGTCAGCAGTTTCTTATCGTCGTTGGCCCAGTCAGCCATCATGCCGGAAGAGAACTCGCCAGAGATGATGTCGTCCATATGTTTCTGGAACAGCGGTGCCATGATGGTTTTCAGCTGCTCGGACAGGGCGAAGGCACGCAGTTTCGCCGGGTTAGACAGACGGTCCATCATCAGGGTGATGCCGCCCTGCTTCAGCGCTTCGGTGATGGTTTCCCAGCCGAACTGAATCAGTTTTTCCGCGTATGCCGGGTCAGTACCCTCTTCCACCAGCTTATCGAAGCAGAGCAGAGAACCGGCCTGCAGCATGCCGCACAGGATAGTCTGCTCGCCCATCAGGTCAGATTTCACTTCGGCCACGAAGGAGGATTCCAGCACGCCCGCACGGTGGCCGCCGGTAGCTGCTGCCCATGCTTTGGCGATCGCCATCCCTTCGCCTTTCGGATCGTTTTCCGGGTGAACCGCGATCAGGGTCGGCACACCGAAACCACGCTTGTACTCTTCGCGCACTTCGGTACCCGGGCATTTCGGTGCCACCATCACGACGGTGATGTCTTTACGGATCTGCTCGCCCACTTCAACGATGTTGAAGCCGTGGGAATAACCCAGCGCCGCGCCATCTTTCATCATAGGCTGTACGGAACGCACAACGTCAGAGTGCTGTTTGTCTGGCGTCAGGTTAACAACCAGATCTGCCTGCGGGATCAGCTCTTCGTAGGTACCCACTTTGAAGCCGTTTTCGGTCGCTTTGCGCCAGGAAGCACGCTTCTCAGCAATCGCTTCTTTACGCAGGGCGTAAGAGATATCCAGGCCGGAGTCGCGCATGTTCAGGCCCTGGTTCAGACCCTGTGCGCCACAGCCGACGATGACCACTTTCTTACCCTGAAGGTAGCTTGCGCCATCGGCAAATTCATCGCGCGCCATAAAGCGGCATTTGCCCAGCTGCGCCAGCTGCTGGCGCAGGTTCAGTGTGTTGAAGTAGTTAGCCATGGTGATACCTCGTGATGTTGTGTGTCTTATTGTTCGGTTCGCTGTTCAGCGAGAATGTACCCACATTACAACAGGAAATTTATTGCGGAAATTGATATATTCACAACGTCACGTTGCAATATTTGCAATGTAAAATGGGGGAGTGGAATCGGTGGATTTACGCGATCTAAAAATGTTTTTGCATCTGGCGGAAAGCCGCCATTTTGGCCGCAGCGCGCGGGCGATGCATGTCAGCCCCTCCACGCTTTCCCGCCAGATCCAGCGTCTGGAAGAGGATCTCGGCCAGCCGCTGTTTGTGCGTGATAACCGCACGGTGACGCTCACCGAAGCGGGGGAAGAGTTGCGTACGTTTGCCCAACAGACGTTATTGCAGTATCAGCAGCTGCGCCACACCATCGACCAGCAGGGGCCCTCTCTGTCCGGCGAGCTCCACATCTTCTGCTCGGTGACCGCCGCCTATAGCCATCTTCCCCCCATTCTTGACCGCTTCCGCGCGGAACATCCCTCGGTTGAAATTAAACTCACCACCGGCGATGCCGCCGATGCGATGGAAAAGGTGGTGACGGGTGAAGCGGATCTGGCCATTGCCGGCAAACCGGAAACCCTGCCGGGGGCGGTGGCCTTCTCGATGCTGGAAAATCTGGCCGTAGTACTGATCGCTCCGGCGCTGCCCTGCCCGGTGCGCAACCAGGTGTCGGTGGAGAAGCCCGACTGGTCAACGGTGCCCTTTATCATGGCCGATCAGGGGCCGGTGCGTCGTCGCATTGAGCTGTGGTTCCGTCGTCAGAAAATCAGCAACCCTTCCATCTATGCGACAGTGGGCGGCCATGAGGCGATGGTCTCAATGGTGGCGCTCGGCTGCGGCGTGGCGCTGCTGCCGGAAGTGGTGCTGGAGAACAGTCCGGAGCCGGTGCGCAATCGCGTGATGATTCTGGAGCGCAGCGACGAGAAAACGCCGTTTGAGCTTGGCGTCTGCGCACAAAAAAAGCGGCTGCATGAGCCGCTTATTGATGCGTTCTGGAAGATATTGCCCAACCACTAGCCCGCCAGGAAGAAACGGAACGCCGGGTTGTCGGTTTCGTCATGACACTCGTAGCCCAGTTCGTTCAGCCGCGTTTCGAAATCCGGCTCGTGCTCGCCCAGTTCAAACGCCGCCAGTACCCTACCGTAGTCGGTGCCGTGGCTGCGGTAGTGGAACAGGGAGATGTTCCAGTGCGTGCCCAGGGTATGCAGGAACTTCAGCAGCGCACCCGGCGACTCCGGAAACTCAAAGCTGAACAGACGCTCCCGTAACGGTTTAGACGGACGCCCGCCCACCATGTAGCGCACGTGCAGCTTCGCCATTTCATCATCAGAGAGATCCACCACGCTGTAGCCACCGTCATGCAGCAGGCTGAGGATCTCTTTGCGCTCTTCCAGACCGCGGCTTAAACGCACCCCAACAAAAATGCAGGCATCTTTAGCATCGGCAAAACGGTAGTTGAACTCGGTTACCGAACGGCCGCCCAGCAGCTGGCAGAACTTGAGGAAGCTGCCCTTCTCTTCCGGGATGGTCACTGCCAGCAGCGCTTCACGCTGTTCACCCAGCTCGCAGCGCTCGGAAACGTAGCGCAGGCCGTGGAAGTTGACGTTAGCGCCGGAAAGGACATGGGCCAGACGCTCGCCGCGAATATTGTGCTGGGCGATATATTTTTTCATCCCCGCCAGCGCCAGCGCGCCGGACGGCTCTGCCACCGCGCGCACATCCTCGAAGAGATCTTTCATCGCTGCGCAAATCGCATCGCTGTCGACAGTGATGATGTCGTCGAGATACTCCCGGCAGACGCGGAAGGTCTCATCCCCGATGCGTTTCACCGCCACACCCTCGGCAAACAACCCAACGCGCGGGAGATCGACCGGATGCCCGGCATCCAGCGCCGCCTTCAGGCAGGCAGAATCTTCCGCTTCCACGGCAATCACTTTGATCTGCGGCATCAGCTGTTTGATGAGTACCGCCACGCCCGCCGCCAGGCCACCGCCGCCGACCGGAACAAACACCCGATCAAGATGGGCATCCTGCTGCAGCAGTTCCAGCGCCAGGGTACCCTGCCCGGCAATCACCATCGGGTGATCGAACGGCGGCACCCAGGTGAAGCCCTGCTGCTGCGCCAGCTCAATGGCTTTGGCTTTCGCTTCGTCAAAATTGGCGCCGTGGAGCAGCACTTCACCGCCAAATCCCCGCACCGCATCGACTTTGATATCCGCCGTGGCAACCGGCATTACGATCAGCGCTTTTAACCCCAGACGCGCAGACGAGAACGCCACGCCCTGGGCATGGTTGCCCGCAGACGCCGTGATCACCCCACGCGCTTTTTGCTCATCGTTCAGCCCGGCCATCATCGCGTAAGCGCCGCGCAGCTTAAAGCTGTGTACCGGCTGACGGTCTTCACGTTTTACCAGAATGACGTTATCGAGGCGCGCCGAGAGCTTGTCCATTTTTTGCAGCGGCGTGACCTGCACCGCTTCATAAACCGGCGCGCGTAGTACCGCCCTGAGATATTCCGCCCCCTCGGGGGCGGCGGATAAGGGTTGGGATTCGGCCATCATTAGCCCCCAAGTTTAGATTTATCGCGCACTGCGCCTTTATCTGCACTGGTCGCGAGGGTCGCATATGCGCGCAGGGCGAAGGAGACTTCACGCTGGCGATCTTTCGGCGTCCAGGCTTTATCCCCACGCGCTTCCTGTGCTTCGCGGCGGGCTGCAATTTCCTGGTCGCTCAGTTTCAGCTGAATACCGCGATTCGGAATATCGATTTCAATCAGGTCGCCATCTTCGATGATCGCGATGTTGCCGCCGCTGGCCGCTTCCGGCGAAACGTGGCCGATAGAGAGACCGGAGGTACCGCCGGAGAAGCGACCGTCGGTGATCAGCGCACAGGCTTTACCGAGGCCCATCGATTTCAGGAAGGTGGTCGGGTAGAGCATCTCCTGCATTCCAGGCCCGCCTTTCGGCCCTTCGTAGCGGATCACCACGACATCGCCTTCAACCACTTTGCCGCCGAGGATCGCTTCTACCGCCTCGTCCTGGCTCTCGTAGACTTTTGCCGGACCGGTAAATTTCAGAATGCTGTCATCCACGCCTGCGGTTTTAACGATACAGCCGTTTTCCGCAAAGTTGCCGTACAGAACCGCCAGGCCACCATCTTTGCTGTAGGCATGTTCCAGCGAGCGGATACAACCCTCTGCGCGATCGTCATCCAGGCTGTCCCAGCGACAATCCTGCGAGAACGCCTGGGTGGTACGGATACCGGCTGGACCGGCGCGGAACATTTTTTTCACTGACTCATCTTTGGTCAGCATCACGTCATACTGATCCAGCGCCTGCGGCAGCGTCAGGCCCAGCACGTTTTTCACATCGCGGTTCATCAACCCGGCGCGATCCAGCTCACCGAGGATCCCCAGCACGCCACCGGCACGGTGAACATCTTCCATGTGATATTTCTGCGTGCTTGGCGCAACCTTACACAGCTGCGGCACTTTGCGGGAGAGCTTGTCGATATCACTCATGGTGAAATCGATCTCCGCTTCCTGCGCGGCGGCCAGCAGGTGCAGAACGGTGTTAGTGGAACCGCCCATAGCGATATCCAGCGTCATGGCGTTTTCAAATGCCGCTTTGCTGGCGATATTGCGCGGCAGCGCGCTGGCATCGTCCTGCTCGTAGTAGCGTTTGGTCAGCTCAACGATGCGTTTACCGGCATTGATAAACAGCTCCTTACGATCGGCGTGGGTCGCCAGCAGCGAGCCGTTACCCGGCTGAGATAAGCCCAGCGCTTCGGTCAGACAGTTCATCGAGTTGGCGGTGAACATCCCGGAGCAGGAGCCGCAGGTCGGGCATGCTGAACGTTCAACCTGTTCGCTCTGCTCGTCGGAGACTTTCGGGTCCGCGCCCTGAATCATCGCGTCAACCAGGTCGAGCTTGATGATCTTATCGGAGAGCTTGGTTTTACCCGCTTCCATTGGGCCGCCGGAGACGAAGATCACCGGAATGTTCAGGCGCAGGGAGGCCATCAGCATCCCCGGGGTGATTTTGTCGCAGTTAGAGATACAGACCATGGCATCGGCACAGTGGGCGTTCACCATGTACTCCACCGAGTCGGCAATCAGCTCGCGCGACGGCAGTGAATAGAGCATGCCCCCGTGCCCCATTGCGATCCCGTCATCCACGGCGATGGTGTTGAACTCTTTTGCCACGCCGCCGGAGGCTTCAATCTGCTCGGCAACCAGCTTCCCGAGGTCGCGCAGGTGCACGTGGCCCGGCACAAACTGGGTAAAAGAGTTGACCACGGCGATAATCGGTTTCCCGAAATCGGCATCGGTCATTCCGGTAGCGCGCCACAGCGCGCGGGCACCCGCCATATTGCGGCCGTGAGTGGTGGTGGCGGAACGGTACTTAGGCATGCGTTATTTACTCCCGTCTATCTGGTAAATGGGACGGTGCGTGCTGTCCCATATTTATGCTTATGGATTAACCTGGTCCAACCAACCCCATTTATCTTCGGTTTCGCCGGTGAAGAGGCCGAAGAAGGCTTCCTGGATACGTTTAGTGACCGGGCCACGGCGGCCTTCACCGACCTGGATGCCGTCGACGCTGCGTACCGGGGTGATCTCTGCTGCGGTACCGGACATGAACACTTCATCGGCCAGATACAGTGATTCACGGGACAGCACCTGCTCGCGCACTTCAATGCCCAGATCCTGCGCCAGTTTGATAATGGCGTCGCGGGTGATCCCTGGCAGGGCGGAAGAGGTGAATGGCGGGGTGAAGAGGACGCCATCTTTCACTTCAAACAGGTTCTCACCCGCACCTTCAGAGATATAGCCGTTCACATCCAGGGCGATACCTTCCTGATAACCGTGACGGCGCGCTTCGCTGCCTACCAGCAGGGAGGAGAGATAGTTACCGCCCGCTTTGGCTGCGGTCGGGATAGTGTTTGGCGCCACACGGTTCCAGGAGGAGACCATCGCATCGATCCCCTGTTCCAGCGCTTCGGCGCCCAGGTATGCTCCCCACGGGAACGCGGCGATGATCACATCGGTGGTGTAACCGGCTGGCGGGTTGACGCCCATACCCACATCACCCACGAAAACCAGCGGACGAATATAGGCGCTGGTCAGGTTGTTTTTACGCAGCACCGCGCGGCAAGCTTCCATCAGCTCGTCGACGCTCTGAGAAACAGGGAAGCGATAAATTTTGGCTGAATCACGCAGACGTTGCATGTGTTCACGATGACGGAACACCACCGGGCCTTTGTGTGAGTCGTAGCAACGGATACCTTCAAATACAGAAGTACCGTAGTGAAGCGCATGGGACATCACGTGGACTTTAGCGTCCTCCCAGCGAACCATCTCACCATTGGACCAAATGAAATCAGCTTTTTTCGTCGTCATTTTTCTTCCTTTGCGCTCAGGCGCGAATTTGTTGTGTTTGTGATGAAGCGGCACGCTGCTGGATATCAACCCGGGCGACGTCGACAAGTTTGCTCAACTGGCTAAACAGTAATTCGACGGGGCGCTGACTGGCAACGGTCAATTCAATATTTATGTTCTGCGCGTCGGTGGCGGTTTCCATGTTCATCGAACAGATCTGGAACCCACGATGGCGCACCACGCGCAATACACGTTCTAACGTTTCCGGGTTGAAGCGAGCCTGAACGGCGACCTGATGTTGCATCATGATAATTTCTCCAGCATTTGTGAGTTACTGGCGCCGGGCGGCACCAACGGCCAGACATTCTCAAGCTCGTCGATTGAGACATGAAGCAGGTAAGGCCCCTTGCTGGACAACATTTCATCAAGTGCCGCTTCAACCTGGTCTTTACGGGTGATGTGCTGGCCAGGGATGCCGAAGGCGCTGGCCAGAACGAGGAAATCGGGGTTATCGGTCAGGGTGGTTTCGCTGTAACGCTCCTGGAAAAAGAGCTGCTGCCACTGGCGAACCATGCCCAAACGTTGGTTATCCAGCAGCACGATCTTCACCGGCAACTGCTTACGCTTGATGGTGCCGAGCTCCTGTACGTTCATCATGAAGGAGCCGTCACCGGAGATGCAGATGACCGTATCGTCCGGGCGCGCTACCTGCGCCCCAACGGCGGCAGGCAGACCAAAGCCCATCGTGCCTAAGCCGCTGGACGTGATGAAATTTTCCGGGCGCGTGTAGGTCATGTGCTGGGCTGACCACATCTGGTGCTGGCCCACGTCGGTGGTGACTACGCTGTCGGCTGGCTTACGATCCGACAGCTGTTTCAGCAGCAGCGGCGCATAGATAGCGTCACCCGGATGGTCATAGCGCCAGGCATGTTCGCGGCGCATTGCTGCCGCATGCTGACGCCAGGCGTCAATCGCTAATGGCTGTTGCAACGCAGGCAACAGCGCGTTGAGATCCCCTTGCAAAGCCACATGCGCCTGACGGAGCTTATTCATCTCTGCCGGATCGATATCCATATGAATAACTTTTGCATTCGGCGCGAAGGTATTCAGCTTGCCGGTGACACGATCGTCAAAGCGCGCGCCCACAGCGATCAACAGGTCGCACTCCTGCACCGCGAGGTTGGCCGCTTTCGTGCCGTGCATCCCCAACATACCCAGATAGTACGGGTAGTCGGCATCCACCGCGCCCAGCCCTTTCAGTGTGCAGGTCGCGGGCATTTGGGTAACCGCGATAAATTCACGCAGGGCTGGAACGGCCTGCGCCATCCCAACGCCGCCGCCTACGTAGAGGATCGGTTTTTGCGCGTGGGCCAGCATCTGGCTCGCTTCATCTGCTTCGGTATGCGGGAAATCATCGGCGTTCTCAACGGTAGAGAAGTGAGGCTCCAGCTCGCCCAGCGCAACCTGGATATCTTTAGGAATATCAACCAGAACCGGACCAGGACGGCCTGAGTTTGCCACCTCAAATGCCTCCGCCATGACGCGAGGCAGCTCTTCGAGTGACTGGACGAGGAAGCTGTGTTTCGTACACGCCAGTGACAAACCGAGAACGTCCACTTCCTGGAAAGCATCGGTGCCGATGAAGGGAGAGGCAACCTGACCGGTGATGGCCACAACGGGAACGGAATCGAGCAGTGCGTCAGCCAGACCGGTGATGAGGTTGGTCGCACCCGGGCCAGAGGTCGCCATACAGACGCCAGTTTTCCCCGTAGCACGCGCATAACCGATGGCCGCCATTGCTGCGCCCTGCTCGTGTCGGCACAACAGATGTTCCACGCCGCCGTCATACAGAGCATCGTAAATCGGCATAATTGCACCACCCGGGTAACCGAATACTGTCTCGACTCCCTGCGCTCGCAACGCATGTACTACCCATTGTGCGCCATTCATAGTTACTTCCCCGTCGTAAATCGGGAGAAACAGAATTTTATGCTGTTACTCATCATCTGCTCCTCGCTTATGTTTTAAGGTCATAAAAAAACCCCCGGACCTTTCGGTGCGGGGGTCTTAGTTCGTTAAGGCTTGATTATTAAGCCTTTCCTCGTCCAAGTGCAGCCCCGCACGGTGGGATAATAATCACCACCACGCTAATCACGACCAGGCTAATCACTCGTAGAAGGGCTGTCATTTGCTGTTCTTTTTGCATCTTGTTCGAAGGAATACCTAAAGAGGTATCACAGATATCGAATCAAACACAACATTTTTTTATAATTCATTTGCTTATTACGCTAATAGTTTAGATAAAAATCATTGTTTTTTATGACAAAAATAGAAAATGAATTATTTTCATTTTTTCCTGGGCAATGAGGGTGAGAAGACAAGCTTATTACCCTTTTGCGAGCAGGCCTCCATGGTGATGAAAACATTACAATTAAGGGAAAATATTCATGAACAGGCCACGTAAAAACGCGAACTGACGGTAAAAATCGCGTCGGACAGATGACATAGTGGCACGACAAGGAGGCCATTTATGTCATTGTCGGTTGTCTATACCCGCGCTGCATTAGGCGTTGAAGCACCGCTTATTTGCGTAGAAGTTCATCTCAGTAATGGCCTGCCTGGCCTGACGCTGGTCGGCTTGCCCGAAACTACCGTTAAGGAGGCCAGAGACCGGGTACGCAGCGCGATCATCAATAGTGGTTATACCTTCCCGGCCAAAAAGATCACCATCAATCTGGCCCCAGCCGATCTCCCTAAGGAAGGGGGACGATACGATTTACCTATCGCCATCGCGCTTCTCGTCGCCTCTGAGCAGCTCTCCTCCTCCAGGATAAGCGCATATGAGTTTGTGGGTGAGCTGGCGCTTACAGGCACGTTAAGAGGGGTTCCTGGCGCGATATCTGGCGCTCTGGCGGCTATACGCGCCGGGAGAGAGATTATCGTCGCCAGAGATAATGCTGCTGAAGTCAGCCTTATTGAAGAAAAAGGCTGCCTGGTTGCTGAACACCTCCAGGAAGTATGCGCTTTTCTTGAGGGATGTCATGAGCTGGCCGCGCCCGTTGGGGAGCCGTTTGTTGCCGAACATAACGAGTGTGACATCAGCGATATCATCGGCCAGGAACAGGGTAAGAGGGCGCTGGAGATCACCGCAGCTGGTGCGCATAACCTGCTGCTCATTGGCCCACCCGGCACCGGCAAAACCATGCTCGCGAGCCGGCTCAACACTCTGCTGCCGCCACTCAGTAACCATGAGGCGCTGGAAAGCGCGGCTATCGTAAGCCTGGTCAGCGCCACATCAATGTATAAACAATGGCGTCAGCGCCCTTTCCGGGCCCCGCATCATAGTGCCTCGCTGGTAGCCATGGTGGGTGGAGGTGCAATCCCCGGGCCGGGAGAGATCTCACTGGCACATAATGGCATTCTGTTTCTGGACGAATTGCCCGAGTTTGAGCGTCGCGTGCTGGACGCCTTACGCGAGCCCATTGAATCCGGGCAAATTAATATCTCCCGCACGCGCGCCAAGATCAGTTATCCGGCACGCTTCCAGCTTATCGCCGCCATGAACCCCAGCCCAACGGGGCACTATCAAGGCAATCATAATCGCTGCTCGCCCGAGCAGACGCTCCGCTATCTGGGTCGCTTGTCCGGGCCATTCCTCGACCGCTTCGATCTATCGCTCGAGATCCCACTCCCGCCGCCAGGCTTACTAAGCCAGGCGCATAAAACGGGGGAATCAAGCCTCACCGTGCGAAACCGAGTGATTGCCGCACAGGAGAGGCAGCTGGCAAGGCAGAAGAAACGTAACGCGCATCTGGATAACGCTGAGATCCGCACTTTTTGCCGGCTAGCGGCAGATGACGCGCTGTGGCTGGAGGAGACACTTACCCATTTTGGTCTGTCAGTACGTGCGTGGCAGCGGTTGTTAAAAGTTGCCCGTACTATTGCCGATCTGGAGGAGTGTGAAAATATTGAACGCAGGCATCTACAGGAAGCGCTGAGCTATCGCGCTATTGACCGCCTGCTGCTACACCTGCAAAAGATGCTGGCATAAAAAAAGGGGCCTTAGCCCCTTTTTATTAATCGTCTGAATCGGTGTAGTCTTCCGCACCTTCCATCTGTGGTTTACCACCAGACAGAGTATGGAAACGCTTTGGACGCTTGATACGCGCCATATATTTGATCCATACGCGCTCCGCTTCCGTTACTGGCTCGCGCTCGCCACGGCAGACGGCAACAAATGATTTTTCGTCTTCAGTGGAGGGTTCACGTTTTCCCAAATCCAGTTCATTGAAGGCATAACCATGGCGCTCAAGCAGTTGTGCCTCTTTGATGGTGAAATCACCATGGCGAGAAAATCCGCGTGGATAATTTTTGTTGTCGAAAAAACGATTAGTCGTCGTAAAGCTTTCCGCCATCCTACACGCTCCTATATCTTTGGCCGAGCTATTTATGGCGCGGAGTATTAGTTACGCTTGACAGAGCGTCAAACAAAACATTTAAATCATAACGACAAATAATTTTGCGGAGAATACCGTGGATACGGAATTGCTAAAAACTTTTCTCGAAGTGAGCAGAACTCGCCACTTTGGGCGCGCCGCAGAAGCGCTTTATCTGACGCAGTCGGCAGTGAGCTTTCGTATTCGACAGCTTGAAAATCAGCTCGGTGTAAACCTTTTCACCCGCCATCGCAACAACATCCGCTTAACGCCAGCGGGAGAGAAACTTCTGCCGTATGCCGAAACGCTCATGAACACCTGGCAGGCGGCACGTAAAGAGGTTGCTCATACCTCAAAGCATAATGAGTTCTCTATCGGTGCCAGCGCCTCGCTATGGGAGTGCATGCTTAGCCCGTGGCTGAGTCGGCTATATCGCTCTCACGGGCATCTGCAGTTTGAGGCGCGTATTGCGCAACGGCAGTCGCTGGTTAAGCAACTGCATGAAAGACAACTGGATCTTCTGATCACTACCGAAGCACCAAAAATGGATGAATTTAGCAGCCAGGTTCTCGGCCAGTTCAGTCTGGGACTCTATGCGGCGGAACCTTCCGCTCTGAAAAGCGACCTGAATTATCTGCGCCTTGAATGGGGCCCCGATTTCCAGCCGCATGAGGCGGGGTTGATTGCAGCGGACGATGTTCCAGTCCTGACAACCAGTTCTGCTGAAATAGCCTGCCAACAACTCGCAGCGCTTAAAGGTTGTACCTGGCTGCCACAACGCTGGGCCAGTAATAAACCAGGCCTGTATGCGGTCACCGATTCAGCCCTGCTCCAGAGGCCGCTATACGCTATCTGGCTTCAGAACAGTGACAAACAGGGGCAGATCAAAGATCTACTTAAAATCAGCGTGATGGAGTGAATCAGCCTGTTGCAGGGACGCAATTAAAGGCTTAAAGAGGGGAAAGTTGAAATATTACAGGCAAAAAAAAATCCTTCGCCGAAGCAAAGGATTCTTTATATGGCAGGGGCGGAGAGACTCGAACTCGCGACACCCGGTTTTGGAGACCGGTGCTCTACCAACTGAGCTACGCCCCTAAATTTCTTACTACTAAGCCTGCTAATGTAGCAGGCTTAGTTTAAATAAGTGGCGGAACGGACGGGACTCGAACCCGCGACCCCCTGCGTGACAGGCAGGTATTCTAACCGACTGAACTACCGCTCCACCGAATACTTCTACAACTACCGGTTTATTGCCCCGGTTTACTACGTAATTTGATGCCTGGCAGTTCCCTACTCTCGCATGGGGAGACCCCACACTACCATCGGCGCTACGGCGTTTCACTTCTGAGTTCGGCATGGGGTCAGGTGGGACCACCGCGCTACAGCCG
>NZ_CBDAHM010000014.1:0-76509 GCF_965195605.1 Leclercia sp. M-A074-M
ATGAGATACTGATATGAGCAACATTACCATCTATCACAACCCGGCCTGTGGCACTTCACGCAACACGCTGGAGATGATCCGTAACAGCGGCAACGAACCGACGATAATTTATTATCTCGATACGCCACCGACCCGTGATGAGCTTATTAAACTTATTTCAGATATGGGAATTACGGTACGTGCATTGCTGCGTAAGAATGTTGAGCCTTATGAGCAACTGGCACTTGCAGAAGACAGGTTTACCGATGAGCAATTGGTAGAATTAATGCTGCAGCATCCAATTCTTATCAACCGGCCAATTGTTGTCACACCTGTAGGAACCCGCCTGTGCAGACCTTCAGAGGTGGTGCTGGAAATTATTCCGGAACCTCAGCAGGGTGCATTCACGAAAGAAGATGGCGAAAAGGTTATTGATGAAGCAGGGAAGCGGGTGAAGTAATAAACAACGAAATGGATAATTCGATTGTGGAACACGTTATTTAGCTTTAACAGCAAACAAAAAAGAGCCCATGTATTCCATGGACTCTTTCTGAGATGCCTCGTTTATTCTGTCCAACTTTTGGGGGACAGTACAAACCGAGGCTGATCTACATGCTAGACACATCCAGAATAGCCGCTTACTGCGCTCTGCGCAAGGAGAAGAAGGCTATGAAACTGCCGCGAAGTACCGTTATCTGGTGCGTACTGATAGTGTGTCTCACACTGCTGGCATTCACTTACCTGACGAGGAAATCGCTTTGCGAAATCCGCCTGAAGGACGGAAAACGGGAGGTACGCTGCCGTACTTGCCTACGAATTCAGTGTGCGACAAGAAGTCGTGAAATTATATACATAGAATCTCATGGCGTAAGCCATATTCATCATTGTCCCAACCAATCTGGAAGAGGGACTCGTTATTCAGCTAACGGTAGCCTAAGGATAGTGCGTCACTGGTAACGGTGAGGTATGAAGCATCCCTACAATGTAGTCATGTCATCGACATCGGGTGCCCGACAAGCAGCAACCCGGAGGCGGGGAAAACCCCGCCTTAAGCTGGTCACAGCGAAAGAAGTGAAGCGCAACTGCATGAGGGTGACTGAATGTGGGGAGGAAGCGTGAAGCATAAATCACGAGCCGATGAACAAAAATCGCATAAAAGGCGCTGTTGAGCAGGGCGAGCGGGCAAGGAACTGCGAAACTCTTGTGGCCAAGGCAAAACGGCGTAGATGCGGCGGTTGTTGCCTGCGAAAGAAATCTGGCTACGGTAGTCAGCCTGCCATTCTATCAGCTCAGCGCAAGCGTACCGGTAACCGGAGACTGGTCATGGGATGACGTGACCGTGTCACTGGGATGGATGCCGGGCGGAAGATGACCTGCCGTTTTATTACCCCAATGCTAAAATGCAGCCTGGAACATATCACCAAAAAGGATAACGATTTACTTGCGATGCTTTGCCAGTCTGAATGTGAAAGTGAGTGGATATATGAATCTGAATTCGGTTATATCATCGATGTGGATGCCGTACGTTACCCGGTGCTCATGCTGAAAAAACACGGTTTATCCCGTGAAGCGCGCTGGCTTATCCAGTATGCCATTAAGCAGGCGAACATCAGCATGATCCATGTCACCCAGTGGGGGTGATCGGCAAGAAGGTATACCGACGTTCGACTGGTAATGAAACCGGTGCATGTCCGGGTGATATTCTGCAATACGGGCGCCCGGGCTTGCAGCTGCCGTTCCGGAAGCAACGCCCCCGACTGGACCCGCCCGGCGGCTCCAGAAAGGAAACGGGCTACGCCCGTCTGGACAACTTCGCATCATCCTTTTGCCTTCAGCGTTCACCGCGTGCTGCCTCTTCCCGTGAAAGACTCTGTCCTGACCCGGAGAATATGCAAGGACGCACTTCTCACCCATTCGCACTCCCTCTGTCGCTTGCGCTGCGGCTTCGCATTGCCTCCTTGCATCTCCCCCTGAAGGGTCAGGGCGGTTGCCTATCATGGAAACGGCCTCCCGCGATGGTGATACATCAGCAAAAAAGGCGACGGCAGAGAGAGATTTTTAAAACCGATGAGGAAATTTATATGAACCGTTTAGCATCCCGTCTTTCATCCATGAACGTCATCCGTAAAGAGCACCCGCTGAACAATGACGAGCTGATGCACGCTGTTCTTGGCATTTGTTCAGAGGACAAACATGATTCGCGCAGCGACCGTTACACCCACATACCAACCATCACGGTTCTGGATAAATTGCGTGAAGAAGGTTTCCTGCCGTTCTTTGCCTGCCAGACCCGCACGCATGATGAAGGGAAACGTGGCCACACCAAACACATGATGCGTCTGTGCCGTGCCGGGCAGATTGCAGGTGCTGAGGTCCCGGAAATCATTCTGCTCAATAGCCATGATGGTAGCAGCAACTACCAGATGATTCCCGATCATGATGGCAACTCCTTCTGATTACTTTGCTTCAGTAGATGGGGCTGGGGTGACATCCTTTGTGATTTTGCGTCGAGAACTTAGCGTTCCTTTGCTGGAATTTTTTTGCGCGTTCAGGATTTCGCGAATTGCTTTCACACTTGTCTGGATCCCTCCGTTTCTAACGCCGAACGGATATCTTCGACTGAATACACCTAGTGACCAGAAAGCAAAATTATCTGGTCTTTCAGTTTATCCAGAACGTCGGATTTAGTCAGACGTTTTTCAGTCAAATCGGGGAACTCTTCCAGCGCAAATTTTGCCACTTCCACATCTTCGCTGGTGAACCATTTCTTATCTGCCATAACGTTTTTTTCTTTTACTTATCGGTGCCTGAATTATCAGTTAAATCATGACATTGTCTGCTAAAAAGTGGCAGTCCCCCGCACTGCCTATGCTGTCAAATTGCCGCTAGGTGATTCCAATGATCGAGGGTATTATTGACTTAAAGACGGGACAGGATGTGTGTTTGTAATACCGCGCACGCACGATATTACAAACACCACCTGGTCAGGGCTCCGCCCCGACACCCGAGTAAGGAGCACGCATGAGCGACAAAGCATCCCGAAGGGGCAGTGAAAAACGGCAGAAAACCGTTATCAAAACCCTGAGATTTACGCCCGACGAAACAGAACAGATTGAGCGGGAAGCAGAGCAGGCAGGGCAAAGCGTTTCGGCTTTTATCCGCAACGCGGCGATGAACAGGAAGGTTATCTCGGTCATTGATAACAACTTTCTGCCCGAGCTGCTGAGACTGGGGCGACTGCAAAAACACCACTTTGTTGAAGGGAAACGGGTCGGGGATAAGGAGTATTCCACGGTCCTTGTGGCAATAACCGAGCTGGCCAACACGCTCAGAAAGCAGCTGATGAATAACGATTAAGACGGAGACAACAGCGCATCATGATCCCGGTCATTCCGAAGAAACGTAAAGACGGCAAGTCCTCCTTTGGGGACCTGGTGTCATACGTTTCCGTGCGTGATGAACCGCAGGATGATGATCTGATGGAAGCCGTCAGGGCATCCGGTACGAAAGCGGACATGCCACACAGCAGCCGCTTTTCCCGTCTCGTTGACTACGCCACAAAGCTGCGCGATGAGTCGTTTATCTCCCTGGTGGATGTGATGCCGGACGGCGGAGAATGGGTCAATTTTTATGGCGTGACCTGCTTTCACAACTGCTCCTCAATCGAAAGTGCGGCTGAAGAGATGGAGTTTACGGCACGCAAAGCGAAGTTCGCCCGCAGTAAAAGCGACCCGGTGTTCCACTACATTCTCAGCTGGCAGTCTCATGAAAGTCCGCGTCCGGAACAGATTTATGACTCCGTTCGCCATTCGCTTTCCCGCCTCGGACTGAGCGGGCACCAGTTCGTTTCTGCCGTTCACAACGATACTGATAACCTGCACGTTCACGTTGCCGTAAACCGTGTTCACCCTGAAACCGGCTATCTTAACTGGCTCTCCTACAGCCAGGAAAAACTGAGCAAAGCCTGCCGCGAGCTGGAGCTGAAGCATGGTTTTTCACCGGACAATGGCTGCTATGTCCTTGCGCCGGATAACCGTATTGTGCGCCGCACGTCGGTCGAACGTGACCGTCAGAGTGCCTGGCTGCACGGCCGCAAGCCGAGTCTGAAAGAGTACATTGCCGATACCGCTGTTGCGGGCCTGCGCGAAGCACCGGTGACCGACTGGCCCTCACTGCATCAGCGTTTTGCGAAAGCAGGGCTGTTTATCGCCAGCGATAACGGCGAGCTGAAAGTGAAAGACGGCTGGGATCGCAAACGCCCGGGCGTGACGCTTTCGGCGTTTGGCTATTCGTGGAGCACGGACAAACTTAAGCGCAAACTGGGTGAGTTCACGCCCCCCGCGCAGGACATTTTCACGCAGGTACCGGATGTGGGTCGCTACGATCCGGATACCGTTACCATGCTGTCCCGCCCTGGACGCATGACCGAAACGGAGACGCTGAATGAGTACGCTGTCTCCCGTCTGCGCGCGCCACTTACCGCACTTTATCAGGACCCGGCGCAACGCACCATGCAGGCTGTTCATACGCTTCTGGCACATTCCGGTCTGTACCTGAAAGAGCAGCATGACCGCCTGGTTATCTGTGACGGTTACGATCAGACGCGTACGCCCGTACGCGCTGAACGTGTCTGGCCAGCCCTGACGAAAGCGGTCATGAACAGCTATGAAGGTGGGTGGCAGCCTGTTCCTCATGACATTTTCCGCCAGGTCCCTCCTGCGGAACGTTTTGCCGGCGGTGGACTGGAAGCCCGCCCGGTCAGCGATCGGGAATGGGCAAAACTGCGCACCGGTTCGGGTCCGCAGGGCGCGCTTAAACGTGAGATTTTCTCCGACAAAGAAAGCCTGTGGAGATATGCGTTATCACACTGCCGTCAGGATTTAGAGGCGCTTATCAGCAGCGGGAAATTCACCTGGGAGCGCGGTCATGAACTGCTGGCGCGTCAGGGATTACTGCTGATGCGTGAGAAGCAGGGCCTGGTGGTTATGGACGCATATAACCACGACCAGACGCCGGTTAAAGCAAGCCATGTCCATCCGGATCTGACGCTTGTACGTGCAGAGCCGCATGCCGGTGCGTTTGTTCCTGTGCCGTCAGATATTTTTGAACGCGTTGCGCCGGTGAGCCGTTATAACCCTGATCTTGCCGTCAGCGACCGCGATATCCCGGGCATGAAACGTGATCCTGAACTGCGTCGTCAGCGTCGCGAAGCACGCGCTGCAGCGCGCGACGATCTGAAGGCCCGCTATTCAGCCTGGCGCGCGAACTGGCAGCGTCCGGACTTACACAACCGGGAACGCTGGCAGGCGATACATGACGAGTGCAGGATGCGTAAGGCACGTATCCGCGCACAGCAACGCGATCCTCTCGTGCGGAAGCTGCATTATCACATTGCGGAGCTGCAGCGCATGCAGGCACTCATTGCGCTGAAAGAGAGTGTGAAAGCGGAACGACTGGAGCTTATCGGGCAGGGGAAATGGTATCCGCCGTCTTACCGGCAGTGGGTTGAAGTGGAAGCGCTGAAAGGTGACAGGGCTGCGATATCGCAGCTGAGGGGATGGGATTACCGGGATCGTCGTCATGATAATACGCAGTCGACGTCCAGCCAGCGTTGCGTGGTGCTTTGCGAACCGGGAAGCGCACCGCTGTACTACAATATGCCAGGCCTTAAGCCTGCCTTACAGAAAAACGGCAGCATCCGGTTCAGCGATACTGATACCGGGCAGCACGTCTGTACCGATTACGGCGATCGGGTGGTGTTCAGAAACGGCAGTGATTTTGCGTCCCTTCAGCGTGAACTAAACCGGGTATCCCCTGTGCTTTTCGCCAAGGACCCGAAGATGGGCTTTGCTCCGGAAGGGAATGACATACAGTTTAACCAGGCGCTTGCTGAGATGGTGGGCTGGTATAATGTGTACCGTGCGGGAGAAGAGGATCAGGTCCGTATCAGCCGACCGGATGTGGACAGAATGCGTGAGCAGTGCGAAGCGTTTTTCCGTAACGCAGAGGCGGAGCAGACTACGCCGGCATACATCTCACATGAGCCACGTAACGACTGGAAGCCACCTTCTCCGCGTTAGCATGAGCAGGCGCACTAAACCTCTTTACGCAAGCCATTCATCATGGTTGACACTAACTTATATTAGCGTAATATTATTCTTGAGCGGGAAGCCAACTGCATTAGGGTGCAATAGTTGGTGGATGAACCCCATAGAAGCCCTGACTTCTGTGCCTGGGTGAGACCTCAGCACCTTTAGTCTGAAGGTGTTTAATATAAAAAGACAACATTATTAGCCGCAGTGTTCATCATTGCGGCTTTTTGTTATCTGCAATACAGCAACTTCCCTCTGCGGTGTTTGTTCAGCCCCTTTGCTTCTGTGTGCATAAAGTTCCAGAGAACCTTTCCATCCCAGGGTGCAACAACTACCAGCATTTGCTGCCTCTGCTTGTATGTGCCGATAAAGATATAACGCAACATTTCATCGTCATACATTGTTTCCCATATCTCGTAGGGATGCTCAAGTGTGTCGAGTGCCAGCTTTACGTAACGTTCACGTGCGTCTACGCGCTTCTCCACAATGTGGGCAAGCTTATCGCGTACAATACACATGTTTCCTATATGCGTTGCCTTAATAATTGCAGACATTTCTGGCGAGCTGAAACCCATATGCGCTTCCAGGAACGCCAAGGCTTCTTCAGCTGTACTCCCTGCGACGATCTCTTCTGGTTGATCACGACGTTCTTCAGCTTCAAGGTTCCTGAGGTCTTTCAGGTCCAAATCTTTAAAGGTTGGTAATCCATTGAGAGCTTTAGCCATTCTTATTGTTAAATCCGGCATTTATACGCAGATGAGCAGGATATCATTACACTTCCCGGGTCGCCAGAACAGGCAGACCGAATAATACCGAAGGCAAGGCAGAAGCAGGCATAAGATAATTAAAGAAAAAAGGCCGCGCAAGCGGCCTTTTTTTATCAGCGAGAAAGATTCGGCCACTTAACTGAGGCGGAGCCCAGCTGGGTTCGAATAATTGTTGTTTGAGCGATGTCCTGACCGCTATCTCCGGAAGTCTAATATTACGCAGAATTGCATCTGTAGGTATCATCGCTTCCGGTGCGGCTGTTTCATCAGTCTCAGGTTTGTTGAGCGTGATATAGCGTATGGTAAGTTCTGCCATGGTTGTGGTTTTGATAACTTCCAGTGCTTCCTCCCACAGACTTTTTTCACGCCCGCGGCGGTCCATGTCATATTCTGTCATCAGGTTGTGCGCTTCCTGGCGGCTGGCCAGCCGCCAGGAAGGTGGCGATCGCTTTCCACGGCTCTCCTCTTGACTTCTTTTTGCGGCGGGATGGTTTTCCGGACGGTGCAGGATTAGGCGAATGGCCTCGGCCTCCGTCCGGGCAACGGCCACGATCCCAACCCCTTCAATAAACCCTTTGGTCGTGTTTGCACTGTGCAGGGGGTAAAAGAGCTTCCGGTCGGCCCCCTTGAGCCACAGCAAGTTTGGTGGCGACAGGCGTAAATTATGGGCATACAGCCAGACAAGGCTGCTACTGACATACGGGGGTTCACGCAACCACTTTGCGGCACTTTCATTGCGAATAACGCGACTGAACGCGGGACGGGACAGCGCATAAACCGGACGCGAGAATTTCCCTTTATCCCTGCGGCTTTTGAGACGGTATGAGCGGTTCAGGACATCCATCAGGGCGTTAGCGGCAAAACGGTCGTCGAGAAAGAACTAAAGGCCGAAGATGGCGAACAGGGCTTTTTCAGGTGGTCAGCGCCCGTCCTTGCAGCGAACTATGTCCGCGCCGGTTCGGTAAACGCAGGAAGCTGGTCCCGCCGCGCGCATAGTTACAACATCCTCTGGAGTCAGAACCAGAAGGAGCATATCTGTGGCTTTAACCCCATGACCCACCACTGAAAAGCGCCGCCACCCGGCCCGAAGGGCCGGAAGACATCGCTTTTAATGATGGATGTTGTAACTAGAAATCTGAGCCGCTTCAGGTGTCCTCGCGTCAGGTTTCGCAGTACACGCTCGTAAGCGGCCCTGACGGCCCGCATAACGCGGAGATACGCCCCGACTGCGGCTCTGCCTTGTCGGGACCACTCCGACCGCGCACAGAAGCACCTGAGTCGCTGTAGACGGGTATAGCTTGACAGGGCAAAGGGATGGATTGGTGGAAGCTATCAAATCTGTAGCCGGCTTCGCCGGGTGACGGCGCCATTCAATCGCAGAGACATCCTCAGCAACTGCTGGCGCCTCCATGCGCCTGCAGCGCATCACAAACCCACCATATTTATACTTTTAAATCATGAGATTATTGATCCTCAGGATGATTTAATGCGATATGCTCACCTGCGTGACCTGGTGAAAGCGTCACCACCTTCAGTAAACCGTTTCTCCGGACTGCCTTAAGCATCACCTGATTCTGGCGCGCCTGGTAAACCCGTATCGATGAACTGCAGAAAGGAGTTGCCTGTGGCAGATAATTCAGGAAGGAGAGGTTCTGTTGAAATATCGGAGATCGTCAGAACACCGGCATGGCGCAGGGTTCTTGACTGGTCGCGTGAGGAGCTGCTGCACCGCCTTGGCCAGCCGGCAGGGCTTGAAAGAGTAATAAAAACCGGCGTACTGGTTCCCTGTTCCATAATACCACCTGCCGATACGTTCTGGACACGGTCAGTACCAGCCTGGGATACGTGGCTGGATCCTTCATCTTCTTATTTTGCCCGCCCCTATATGCTTGATTACCGTAAACCTGACGGCACAGGCCATCTTGAAGGGCACCTGATTACGATCCCGGAGGCTGAAAATCTTATTCAGGAAGAGATAATTCACGATTTTCAGTGTGACATCAGTTTACTGAGAGGAATGTCCAGTCCGAAGTCAGAGAGCCATGACATCACCGATATTAACGATCTTGCGGTGCTGCGTAGTCCCGAACTGGCCGAACCCGTCACCCCGGAACATCTTCAGGAGAATATGTCTCATGGCGGGTTGCGCCTCGACCGTATGCGGTTTGCGGAGTATCTGTGGTCTGAACGCCGGTACTATTGGCACAATGACGACGGGTCCCATCATTTCAGCGCTGTCCGCTATCAGGCAGGCCGCCTGCAGCAGTCTGTTCCGCTGACAGGGACGCTGCACCGCTACAGTGTGAATGTGCAGATGGTGCATGTATTACGTAACAAATGGCAGATGTTTGTGATCCCGAAGGAAGAGCTGTTCGGCAGTTTTTATGAATCAATGAAAGCCTTTGAAAGCCCGTTTGTATGGTCAGCGTTACCTGAGAACATGCACGATCCGAGGACGAGTGGCACAGAGCTGTGCATCGTATGGCTGGAAAGGGATAATGCCAGAGCCTGTTCCGCGGCAAACGTTCTGGCCAGATATGGATTCCCGGACTTCGGCGAGATGCTGACAGAACTTGCCAGATACGCGCAAAGGGATTCAGTGATGGCTGGTTAGTTGTCGCTTTTTTGCATCTTCCGCCAGGCTGAAAGTTCTGTACATCCCTTATCGCTAAATGGAACTAAATTATCCTAATTTATTCTCAACGTAGGATAATTTCCGAATTCCGGGCGGACCCCAGTTAGCATATCGTCACGGAGTGCATGGTTCCTCTTAACAGAAGGTATATTCAGTGCAGCTTTTCCACGGAACCCGGCAGCGCTTTGACAGATTTGATGTCTCAGTCCGGGGGACCGGTGAGGCCGGCAGTATCAACGCCTGCTGGTTTACCGATAACTTTAAAGGGGCTTGCAATCATGCCTTGTTAAAAAACAGGAACCCCGGAAATCCGTTGGTTTACCGGTGCACATTGAAGAAAGGCTGCGTTATCGCAAATCATCGTCAGCTGCTTTCTGAGCAACCTGATATTGCATCACGTCTCAGGACTGGTCTGCCCGTAAGTATCAGCAGCCAGCTAGGCAGGGGACTGGACTGGCACGCCCTGAATGAACCCCGGTATACATATCGCAAAGGAAGTCTGATTTACGAGGGAAACCGCCACGTAGAGCCCGCTGAACTAATCAGCCTGTATATGTCCTGTGGTATTCAGGGGGTGTATGACTGGGAGGGTATCTTTACGGACAGCTATCTGCACGGGACGACGACTGTAATATTCGATACGGATGTGCTCGATATTCGGGAAGTTATTGAGGTGCTGCAGTTCTGAACCTCAACCTTCGCGTAACCAGACTTGTCGGCGATCATAGCGGTTAATGCCTGCCGCGAACGCTTGCCAAATGGGTGTGCTTTCTTCGCTGCATTGATACCGTCCAGCCTGATTCGTATAGAGAGAAGCGCAGCGGCGGGCTAGACGTCAGAAGTGACCACATGCTGCGGTGTGAAACTCGCATCAAGGAGAATGTTCCCCGTCCCCCAGCCTTTGCTTGGTGCCATCGGCCATACGAAGGAGCTCTTATCAGTCGGCGCATACTGCTTTCGCAAAGAAACCTCTCCCTGAGGATGGACTCACCCACAGATTTAGGTCCGAGTCGATATTCCAGTTCGCCGTACAGTGAAGGTAACATCCGATGGTTCGCATCTTCTCTGCAGTGAAGCTCTCCGGCTGTCCGCTATAGCTTTAACCACAGATGAAGCAATCCTGACGGTAAAAGGTGATCAAGCCCCCCTGATGATCCGACGATTATGCAGCACTAATCTAACATTGTGACACGGTGTATCAGGAACGGTCGGTGCTGATTAAGAGCGTCGAGATGTTATCTACCGATTGCAGGACGGCATAGAGTAGTAGCTAATGGGAGAAAAAAATAAATGCTAGAATGGGGCTGCCATTTGATATAGGCTTATTTCAGTGCGAACCGACTAAAAAACAAGGCATATTCAATGATGAAAGCTGTAGCTGTTGATGGCAGTGCGGAAAGCGTTTCTAACGAGGATGTGCTCATTGATACTTTAAGTGAGCAAGAGCAGAGCGCTATATTCATTTTTGCAATGAGAGGGAATTGGGATTTTCTCCGCGAATTTCTTAAACATCATCAGTATGAAAAAATGATGAGTAATAGCCGTCGCGCAACCTACGAGAAGCTAAACATCAGCTTTAATGAATTAAAGAGCACAAACAAATCAGCATTTGATTTAATTTTCAAAGAAATTAAAGATTATGCATTTTCAATATTAACAATAAGCAATAAAGCTATTTACAGCATTAATTTACAAAAAAAGGAACTTGACGATTTACTAAAAAAAATATCATCAGAGCCACAAGATAATGCACTAGATATTGTTGATAGGACTGAGGACTTTAGTTCTAAAAAAAACAATTCCTGCTGGATTGATTATGACAATTGCAAAATCTGTTTCTTTCCTACTGTAAAAGAAGCTAATAAAAGAACATCATTAGACCCCAAAAAACATCCAGGCATGGAAGGGTTTGATTCTTTATATGGGTTTGAATTAGTCAAAAACCAATATATTGATTGCCTTCTTTTAACAAAAGACAAAGCTTTTATGCTTGTTGATGTCATAGATGATGATAGCCATGAATATTGTAAGCAGTCATATGACGTGCTTCTACCTAAAATAAAAGCAGAGATAACGAAACACACAAATGTGTTAAATATATCGACAAAAGATATATTTAACTCTATTGGGCTAATTTGCGTTCAAAATACTAATCCATACAAAAAAACTGACTACTCTGTTCATGAAATAAACTTCATTACTCCTGAGTTATCCAGATACACTGCAAAAAAATCACCTAATAAACCAGATATAAGAAAAGACACCTTTAATAAGGATGGCCTGAAAAAAAATATTAAATCATTGGTTTTCTATAAGGTTTCATTCAATATTGATAGAATACACCCAGTTATTGGATTTAAGTATAAAGTAATGGTAAGCATACCAGGCATGTATTCTAGGGCAGCTCACGGCAAAGGAAAAGTAGATTATTTCTTATCGACAAACTTCCTTAATATGAGTGATTTTAAAATCATAGAACCGTTGATTCTTTAACATGAATATAGAAACTGCTATGGCTACGTTAAAAGAAAGGATCTCATCGTTAGTCATCTATGATGAGATAGAGAGCGATACTGTAAAGTTCGCTAGGGCGACCATGCGCTTAAACAATAACCCCAAGAGTATTGTTTTGTCTGTGGGGGCAATAAAAAAAATAATAGAAAACAATGATATAACAACAAGTCACCTTGAGGTGATTGCTTTACTTACTCATCCTGATATCGATTTTCTGCAACTTGAGTATGTTTTAGTCATAGATGAGTATGATGACCCTATTGAAATAAGCAATGATACTATGGCTGATGCTTATAAAACTGGGTACTTACAAAACCCAAAAAATCCAGATCATCTCATATACGATTATGATAATTATGTTTTCCCAACTTTCATTATAACTGACTTTTATATAGAAAAAGTAATTGGCGGCAAGAATGCTAAACTTTGAATTCGATAATTTATCTGATTCATCTCCTGATGAGTTGAGACTTTTTCAAAATATAACTCGTTTTAGAAAAGCTAGGACTGGCTGGGATGATTTCGAAAATCTAATTCATGATTTACTTATAGATGCGTCAGCATCAATGTCAGAGTCGAGAAACCACTTAAAATACGATGACACATCGGAGGATGGTTATTCTGCTGTCCTATTCTATATTCTAAGCGGTTATAAGAATTATGGGCTAAAAGTGAGTCGTGAGGCTAACAATGGTGGGCACTGTGACATAGCCATAGAATTAGGTAAGTATAAATGGCTTGGAGAGGCGAAAAAAGCAAAGGACTATCAATGGATTTATGATGGCTTTTTGCAATTAATCACCAGATATTCACTTAGTGGATCCAACTCTAGATCTGGTGGATTGATTTTGTATTGTAATCAAAAAAAAGTTAACCAATTCATGTCAAAATGGATGGTAGAACTAAAATCTAGGTTTCCAGAAATATTGAATGAAAGATGTTTTGACGATGATCATAATATAAAAATAACTACACATGCGCATGGTGTGAGTGGAAATGATTACAAGGTCATCCATATTCCAATATACCTCAACTACTCTCCTGAAAAATAGCCAAAAAGCATACCCTCTATTGATCCCTTGCACTCTACAAGGTAAAAGGGATTCAATTATGTTAGCATTCTTCCTGCGATTGCACTTATCGTCTAATTAATATTCTCATGTTATAATAATTAATGTGAGTCTTGTTTAATTCAAAATTAATACATTTTGAAAAATCTATAAAACATTATAATCTGAGGATGTATTAAGTTGCTGTTTGTAGGATATCCACTTACTACGTAAAAGCTCAAAATAGTGAGGATGAGAATAAAATCAGAGTTTCGGCAGCTTGCGTAATTCCTGCCAGGCTAAGATATTAGCCAAGTCTGATGTCGCCATGGCTGAGGATTGGCTCCTTTATGTCAGAAAAAGTGGCATCACTAACATGGGTTAAAAGTTACATCAGACTATTGGAGTTACACCATTGGTTCGCACAACATTATAAAAAAATCAATGCATTGGAGTTAAAGCTACCTGCCTAACCTCTTCGTTCAGCCCGGCCTGAAGCGCGACGTCCAGCTGGCGGTGCAAGGTAGGCGTCCGGTCCCCCGGCGCGGTAACGTTCATCGCACCCTCCTTTGGCGTGGCGCTTTCTTTGATCTGTATCCGGACCGCAATACCCGCATCGTGGCAGACCTGTAGCCAGGTTGCGATCTGTAGGGGCTCGCCAGGCGCGTCACCTGCCCGGCAATGCTCCACAGCTGCACGCAAGTGGTTACGTCGAGACGGATAAAGTAGTCGCCCCGACACGCCTGGTGTGGGCCACTGTCAAACTTCACCGGTCGGTCTTCAGCCTCATCAGCCTAGCTACACAGGAATAGGGGCAGAACCCGGACCTCCATCGCGCGCTGCTCCGTCAAGACGCGCGCCTGTTCATCGTTCAGAAGCGGGGCGGCTAGCTGTATGTTTCCCGCCACACAACTCCGATTTCTGGCTTAATCGAATAACATCCGATATATTTATATAATCACCTGCAATCCTGATTTTTCTCTTTTTTTACATTAATCTATGAGCGGCCATCTGCTTGACATAATTGTGATTTACTGGAAAGTAACTGATAACAAAACATCAAAAATGGATTCATCATGTTGGAAGAAAAATTTATTTGCCATCATTGTGTTAATGATAATTATGTTAGTAAGCACATTAGAAGTAACGGCGATGTCACTCAGTCGTGCTCATACTGTCATCGGAGGCGTAAAAATATTCCTCTCGAAGATATCTTCAAAATGATGAATGAAGTATTCAATTATTACTATGATGTTTATGAAGATATCTATGGCACCGGACGTGGAGAGAGCGCACAGGAAGTCATTTGCGAAGAATTGGGTGTTGATTATGAGGTGGCTGAAGATATCTATTCCGGGCTTTGCGAGGAATTCAACGACTATTATGACTATCATGCAGGGGTATACAATGAAGATTTTTTATACCGATCTAAAGACTATTCTTCTGGAGAACTGGATGATACTTGGGGTACAGTCACAAAATCACTTCTTAAGGAGACGCGTTATTTTAACCGTGAGGTGAAGGAGTTTCTTGATTCACTATTTTATGATATCGACCAGCTGAAAACCAGAAACAGAGACTCTCCGATCAAAATACTGTCTGAAGAGAACTATTTATATCGTGCTCGGGTTTTTGAAGACCTTGAAGAGGTAAAACTAGCCCTCGCGCAGCCCGAAAAAAATTTCGGACCTCCTCCATCGTTGTTGGCACGCTCGGGTCGAATGAATGCGCAGGGTATCTCAGTCTTTTATGGCGCTACCTCCGTAGAAGTTGCCATTGCAGAGGTCAGACCGCCCGTGGGCAGCATTGTAATAACAGCCCCGTTTGTCCCGCTACGTAAGCTGAAGGTGCTGGATATTTCATCACTTGATTCGCTCAGTTTCGGCTCCGGGAGTAAATTTGATCCCCTCACCCGGCAAACCAGTGAGCGTGCCGTATTTTTCAGAACGCTTTCCCGCAAACTGACGCTTCCTGCTTTCGGAAAAAGATTGGATAGTGATTATTTGATCACTCAAGTAGTGGCTGATTATCTCGGTGATCGGAAAAAGTTTAACCTCGATGGTGTCAGCTTCAAATCAACGCAAGTTTACGCCGACGATGAGGACGTTGGCACCGGATATAATGTCGTTCTGTTTAATATGTCCTCCGGTGTACGATACTCTTCCGATTCATCACGGAGCTTTAATGTTGAGCTGTATGAATACGTTGATGATGATAGATATGCGTTCAGTCCGGATATTCAGCTGATTGTTGAGGAACCAAAAAAATCGCGGTCGCGGTACATGGGCTTATTCTCTTCTACGAACGACACTAGCGATACGCTGAGTATGAAAACTGACGGTATGGTCTACCATAAAATTACTGGCGTGAAGTTTAAAACCGATAAGACGGCTATCAATCAGGGTTCAAATATTGTCAAATCCACGCCTCATGAACCATTCGATGATATGTCGGATTTTTGATGCAGCCACCGAGTATCGCGGAAATAAGCTTTATCCACATGGAGCGCCCTTAATTAAGGGCGTCAAAGGTATGATTTATTGACCTAGTAGGTTGAGTGCTGATTGAATAGCAGCAGGCAGAGCGGATAATGCACCGGCCACGGTCACGACATTTGCTACATCCCCAAGCAGGGAGGAAATTCTGTCGCCAAATTGGCTTCCTGAACCTGATTTGATTTCTTGTTTGTACTTTGGATCAATGACGGCAAGCCCCAGTGTGGACTGAACTGCATCCATGATGGGTTCTATTCCTGAAATACTATAGGATTCCAGCGCTTCCTGAATCTGAAATAGCTGCCTGAGAAGCATAGTTTTCATCGTGAGAGGGAGTTTCGCACTGCGTATCTCGCTGCGAAGTTCTGTAATTCTTGCCAGCAGTGATTCGATTTCTTTTGAAGCAATGCCGGCATGAGCGCCCCGCGTTTCAAAAACATCGGATAACAGGCTCAGTTCGGACAGGGTTCTTTCATCTATATGATTTTTAAATGAATCCCAGCGTCCATTCAAAGTCTGTGAAGTAAATGCAATCTCGATCTGGCCTCTCCAGTAGTTAGATTTATTCCGGAGTGAAGAAAAATGGTCTTCCCTCACCTGCTCTATCCGCTCCGGAAGTTCCATGACTCGAGCCAGCCGGGAAAGTAACTGGTGCTCAGACAGATTCTGCGCCTGCAGCAGTACTTTCCAGACTTCGCGACAGGTAGCCGAAGCCTGATGATGTTTACCTTGTTCAAGAATTTCGAGCAGTCGCAGAGCTGGGTTGTCGATTTTCAGTTCACTCATACCTTAAGTCCTTTCACTTTTGTTTTATTTTACCCAGTCTTCAAGTAACAGGCCCGGCACCCGCTCAAACCCTATCACATTGTCCGTCACCAGAATGGCACCGGCGGTAATGGCATGCCCGGCGATCGCCGTGTCTTTCGGCCTGATCGGGGTGCCGGCGAGGCGCAGCGCCACCTTGATTCCTGTAGTCGCATCAACCGCGGGGCTGTCGCAGGGCAGAATGGCATCGAGGCGGGCGCAGAACGCGTCAACCAGCTCAGTGTGGCGCGGCGAGGCCTTCGGGCCGGTGGTGCCGAAGCGAATCTCGGAATAGGTAATGGCCGAGATCACGATGCGTTGGTTGCGCAGCACCGCCTGCTCCAGGCGCTTCAGGACGGCTTCCGGCTGCTCGCACATGATAAACGAGCAGATACAGGTGTCCAGTATATACGTTTTGTTCACAGGTCAAATCGTCCCTCATCGGTGACAACGTCCTCGCGCTCCGCCATAAAGTCCGGATCGGCTTTCTCGAGCTGCGCGAACGAGCCCCAGGTCGGCCGGACGGGACGCAGAATGATGCTGTCCCCTTCCCGGACGATCTCCAACTTGCTCACCCCCTCAAAATCCAGGCCGCGGGGCAGACGGATTGCACGGTTATTGCCGTTTTTAAAAATGGATACGGTTCTCATGATTTTCCTCCTAGCCAACCGGCCTTTATGCTTATGCAGATCCCCGGCATATGGATACGTCATACCTATCCGCTTTTCTCTCTTTTTTCGGTGAGATCCGAAAAAAGGCAAAAGTCGGATCCTCCGATTTTAAGCGAGAGGTCTTTTATGCAAATGCCGGAGATTGAAAGAGGAGGGGAAGTTGATATACTAATGTAAGAACAAATCTTACATTACAAGTTGGAGGCGATATGGCCCGTACGATGACGGTTGATGTTGGCGATGAGCTACGTGAGTTTATCGATTCCCTGGTCAAGGCAGGGGATTACCGCACCCAGAGTGAGGTCATGCGCGATGCACTACGTTTATTACGTGAGAAGCAGGCTCAATCCCGTCTGCAGGAATTACGCGATCTACTGGCCGAAGGGATTAGCAGCGGCGACGCGAAGCCATGGGACAAGGATGCTTTCCTGATGAATGTTAAAGCCAGGGCGGCAAATGAAAGAAATTGAGCTGACACCAAAAGCGGAAGAAGATCTGGAGGCTATCTGGGATTACAGTTTCAGACAATTCGGGGTTGTCCAGGCGGATGAGTATATCGGCCGGATAGCGGCAGTATTTGACGTGCTGGCAATGCACGAGATCGGAACACAGCGTGCAGAGCTTGGAGAGGATATCTTCTCGTTACCGGTGGAACAGCACATGCTTTATTTTGTGTCATCACATTCTGTGGTCACGATCATCCGTATTCTCAGCCAGTCTCAGGACTCTGCCAGGCATGATCCCTGGAGATAAACAACCACTGTCATGCTGACTTCTTTTTTTGTAAATAAAATCAATATCTTAGTTCGTGTAATCTATCTTATGTTAAATTTAGTCCGTCGCTCATTTATTTTATACCCGACCGCAGACTACGATTAGTCATACACAGATATACTCTTTCATTTAGTTTAAAAAAACGCTCCCTATCAGGAGCGTAAGCCAGTAACTTCGGCGTCAAATGAGGGTCTAACAAGTGGAGCTGCGGGTTAATTCTGGGTGATCTGACTGCGATGTTTATCAGCCTGCTGCTGGTGAACAACGGAAGACTGACCATTATTCGCCTTCTCATGCACAACTGCGGCCTTCTCATGCTCGCTCATTTCAGAAAATGACTTTGCTGTTTCGTTGGTAGCTCCTGGTTTAGCTTTCATCATTTTTTTATGCATTTCAGCCATATCCTGGTGGGCAGCAGAATTGCTGTTTTGCATCATGTCATGGGACATTGCGGCCTGATCGTGACTGCTCATATCCATCATTGTCATGCTGTCTCCCTGAATTGCACTTTTTTCAGCAGATGACTGCATCTGGTGGGCAGGTGCCTGTGCATTATTTACCTGGTCATGCATGTTCATTGTCTCTGCAGCCATGGCAGATGAAGCGGCAGCCATAATGGCAACAAATGATACAAGGATCTTTTTCATGGTTGGGTCTCCGGTGTTTTCATACCCAAACAATCAACGGCTTATGACAGAGAAAGCATTTGATCTCAGGGCGGGTTATTCATCACTCCAGGAACCAGGTGATTGCGTTATCACCCTGCTCCTGATTTATGAATGATTATAAAAAACCGCATCTGTTTATCGCGTGACTGGATGATGACAATTTTGTCACCTTCCAGGTTTCTCCTGAATAACGGAGTTAATCCATTAACAGGCTCACTTTGAACACAATTTCCCGCCCCTGCTGTTCTGCTGACAGCTCGCCGCCGTGAGCATGAATGATTGACCTTGTAATTGATAATCCCAGCCCCGCGCCTTCCGTGTTGTGGACCCTTGATGAGTCTGCGCGATAGAACCGGTCAAACAAACGTTCAAGATTAGCGGGAACCGGGCCAGACATCGTATTCGTAATCATCACGTTCACACAGTCACCGTCATGCTCAAGGCGTATCGCTGTACAGGTGTTATCGGGAGAATACTTGATTGCATTCGAAAGCAGGTTACTGAAAGCACGTCGCAGCATATCGCTGTCTCCGGCAACAACGCCCTCTCCTTCAACCGTGATTGTCTTTCCTGTTTCGTCTGCCAGGGGCTCGAATAACTCACGTAATTCATTCAGTTCGGCGGCCAGATCCACATCATGTTTATCCAGCTGCAGCAGACCATGCTCTGAACGTGCCAGAAAAAGCATGTCACTGGTCATTCGTGACAACCTTTTCAGTTCTTCCAGGTTAGCGAATAAAATTTCGCGGTAATGCGAAACATCCCTTTCCTTAGCCAGTGCAAACTGCGTCTGCATCATCAGATTACTGACCGGTGTGCGCAGCTCATGCGCGATGTCAGACGAGAAATCTGACAGTTTCCGGAATGAACCCTCCAGGCGATCGAACATGTTATTGAATTCCTGCATGGTCTCAGAGATTTCCGGCGGAGCCAGATCGGGATTAAGACGCTGATCCAGGCTGTGTACGGTCATGGAGGAAGCCAGACTGGTCATTTCCCGTAACGGTTTCAGACCAATGCGTGTGGTCAGCCAGCCCAGAAAAACAGAAATAAAAACCAGACCGATATTGAACCAAAACAGCCAGGTACTGAGCTTATCCATAAATAGGGTGTGATACCCGGTATCCGTGGCAACCGTAACGATGAAATGTTTGCTTTTACCCTGTTCCGGCGTCACGGCAACCCGCCGCGAGATACTGCGGTATACGGTGTTATTTTCTTCCGTCTGGATCATATAGTCGAGAATATCCCCCGACTTATTTAGCAGGACCGCTGGAACAACAGAATTTTTGGCATACAGTTCCACCAGTTTTTCATTTTCCATATTTTTTATAGAAATGAATAAGCCATTGTGCCCCACCATCGCATCGTTTATTTTTTCTGATAATGACTTTATATCCGTTTTGTTCCTGAACGTCTCTGTTTTAAGAAACTCTTCGGTGAGCTGAAGTTTACCAGTCAGAAAATCGCGATCCTGATTATCGAAATAGCCATTAAGGGTGCTAATCAGGATAAAACTTGATAACCACCATACCGTAAGCATCACTGCAGAAAAAATCAGGCTCAGGCGTGTGGTCAGGGAAATTTTGAGCCTCACTCTTCTCTGATCTCCAAGACATATCCGGCACCGCGAACGGTATGGATCAGTTTTGGTTCAAAGTCATCATCAATTTTACTTCTCAGACGTCTCACGGCGACATCAATCACATTCGTATCACTGTCAAAGTTCATATTCCAGACCAGGGACGAGATAAGACTCCTGGGTAACACTTCTCCGGTGCGTTGCAACAGCAACTCAAGCAGAACGTATTCTTTACCGGTGAGATGGATCTTCTTCCCCGAACGGATCACGGTTCGGCGCACCATATCAACGGTCATATCGGCGATGGTGCAAACCGTTGCGGACTGCGAGCGTGCCCGCCGCAGTAAGGTTCTTACACGTGCAACCAGCTCCGTAAAATCGAAGGGCTTAATCAGGTAGTCATCTGCACCAAGCTCCAGTCCTTTCACTTTGTCCCGCACGTTGTCTTTTGCGGTTAAAAACAGGACCGGTTCTTCGTGCCCGGACTTCCTCAGTGCGCTGATGATTTGCCACCCGTCGAGGAAAGGCAGCATCACGTCCAGTATTATCAAATCATACTGTCCCTTCGACGCGGCCCCAAGACCATCGCGGCCATTATTAAAGAGATCGGCCTGATAGCCTTCCTCAACCAGTCCCTGCTGCAGGTAACGACCTGTTTTTTGTTCGTCTTCAACGATTAAAATACGCTGCATGGTCAACTCGCTGATATGAAAGTAAAAATCGCACGCGTGAGCGTTGGTTGTCCCTTAGCTGACCTGAGACGGAGCAAGCATTCCGAGCCACGCTACGGCACCCAGAATGATAATCGCAACAACGAATTCTGTCAGGATGCTGTTTCGCATCAGGGCAACGCTGCGATCATAATTCCCTTCCCTGACCATAACTTCAAGCCGGGGACCCAGGTGAAACCGGTTTGCTGCAGCCAGAAGAAGCATCAGAACAAACAGAGCCGTCTTAGCAAGCAATATTCCCCCCCAGGAGCTGTTGAATAAGGGGGTTAAGTTACCTTCAGCAATATACAGATAGTTGACCATCGCACTCAGGATCAGGGCTACAACAATCACCGTACCTGCCGTGGCAAATTTTGCCAGGGAGTCAGATATCACAATGACGCTCTGTGCATTGTGCGCGTTTCTGCGCATCAGCAGGATAGCAAATGCAACCAGAGCACCTGTCCAGGCACCTGCAGCGCCGAGATGAGTTAGATCGCTCAGTAAATGGAGATAGTAATGCAGACCGTCATGCATGACGGCGTGTCCTCCCCAGGCAAGTGTAGCCAGCGCCACGCCCCCACTCATCGTCATCAGCAGGCAGGACAATAGTCTCTTGTTAGTGTAAAGGAACAAAGCACCGAGAGTGGTAAACAGTGCACAGAGTCTGACAATCCAGCTAATACCTACATCAGTTTCTTCTATAACCATCTCGATAATATGGATGGATAATTCCCTGAGATCAGTAACTCCGCTCATGGCATTAGATACCAGGAGCATATTAATGCCAGTAAGAATGATGCCTGCAACAACAGCAAAGGTTATAAACGACCTGAAATTAGTCAGGTTATAGGTTTCATGTCTGACACCGCTTATTCCATATATCTGAAAAAATGGCAATCCAAATATTACCATCAAATCCAGATAAAGAAGAAAACGAATAACAATCATAATCAGGTCGTTCATAATATTACTTCACTGTAAAGGTGTAATTACCGGTAATAGGGTGCGTATCTGAAGAAACCGCGCGCCAGTCAACACGATAAGTGCCAGCGGGTAAAGGCTCTCGCGGAATAATGACCATCGATTTAGGGTCAGCGCCTGGCGCCACTTTTGCCGCGACCGGCATCGGAGAATGTGATGACATGCCTTTCATACCCGTCATCGTTAATTTTGCACCTGAGAATTTCACGGTCAGATTTTCCGAGAAATTAAGCTGAATCTTTTCCGGGGCCGCTACGGCTGAATCAGCCTGTGGCACAGAGCTTTTTAATTCCGGATGGGCCATAGCAGAGAAAGCAACGCCCATAACGAGGCCACCTGTAAGAATGGCTTTATTTAAAATCGACATTTTATTTACCTGTTTAGTTGAGTGTTTTATATCAGTGCGTTAAAACCAGATTCTGGCTCCCGCCAGGAATACTACCTGATGGTCTTTCTCACCTTCTCTTTTCGCCATATCGGATGTTTTCCCGTAAAGTTGATTCCAGGAAACGCCTATATAGGGTGCAAACTCACGGCGTATTTCATAGCGCAGCCGGAGCCCCAGCTCTGTGTCAGTCAGTCCCCTGCCGCGACCCCGCGATTCATCATCCTGACTGTAGAAATTCACCTCATAGGATGGCTGGAGTATGAGCCGGTTAGTCAGTAAAACGTCGTATTCTCCTCCCAGACGAAGGGCTGCTTTTCCGCCATTACTGACAAAACCCGTAATTTCAGACTCAAAATTATAGAGTGCCAGCCCCTGAAAACCGACAGCAGCCCAGGTCCGGGCAGAAGCAGGTCTGAAATCCTGCCTGACACCCGCAACCAAATCCCACCATGGGCCAACCGCATGTCCCCAGAGTAACTGCGCTTCAGCCGCCTCCGTTTCCCCATTGCTTCGTTCACCTTCACTCTTTAGCCAAATCCGATCTGTGTCGCCTCCAATCCAGCTGTTAACACTCCAGCTGAAATTGTTGGTGTTATCCGACCGTTGCCATTCCAGTTGATCCAGCAGAACCAGATAATTAATCGCACTGTCGTGAATCGCATGCCCCTGTAAATTGCCGAATGCAGCCTTCCGGTCGGCATCGGTAACAGGCGGAATTGGCGTTCTGCTCTCAGTTACAATGGGCTCCATTGACGTCATCTCAGTGAAATTCTCATCTGCTGGCATCTGCATGGCAGACATGTCGTGCCCGGCGTGGGGATCTGCAGAGACGGAGCCCGCCGCAATAGAAAGCTGTGAGGTAAACAAACCGGCGACCAGAACAGGTATGGCCTTCAAATTTCTCTTCATTCGCATCATTCCTCCACCCGGACTTCACGAAACATTCCCATTTCCATGTGATAGAGCAAATGGCAGTGATACGCCCAGCGGCCAAGCGCATCTGCTGTCACTCTGTAACTGCGTTTTGTACCAGGGGGAACATCTATTGTGTGTTTACGAACCATGAAATTACCGTTTTCATCTTCCAGATCGCTCCACATACCATGCAGGTGAATGGGGTGAGTCATCATGGTATCGTTGATCAGCGTGATCCTGAGCCGCTCACCGTATTTCAGCAGCACCGGTGCGGCATCTGAAAACTTGATTCCGTTAAATGACCAGGCAAACTTTTCCATGTGGCCGGTTAAATGCAGTTCTATGGTACGGCCAGGTTCACGTCCGTCAGGATCCTCAAAGCGGCTTTTCAAATCCGCGTACGTGAGAACCTTTCTTCCGTTATTTCGAAGACCAATACCCGGATCATTTAATTTCGGAGAGACGCTCATCGCCTGCATATCAACCAGTGGGTTATCCGTTTCTGACGCAGGATGACTTTGCATACCCGGCATTCCGGCCATCCGGGAATGATCCATACCGGCCATGCTGCTGTGATCCATGGGCGCGGAGGATGTCCCGCTATCCGGAAGGTCAGCACCGTCCATAGACATCATCTCTCCGCTGTTATCCATGCCTCCCATCTGGCTGTGGTCCATTCCTGCCATATCATGTCCCATTCCCCCCATACCCATATCTTCCATGGTCAACAGAGGACGGGGATCGAGGGGGGGAACGGCAGCACTTAACCCCTCTCTCGTGGCCAGTGTCCCTCGAGCGTAACCGGTCCTGTCCATGGATTGTGCGAAGATGGTATAGGCCTCACCCTGAGGCTCCACAATGACATCATAGGTTTCGGCAACGGCAATCCTGAATTCGTCAACGGTAACCGGGTTTACATACTGGCCATCTGCAGCCACGACCGTCATTTTCAGCCCGGGGATACGGATATCGAAATAGGTCATTGCCGAGCCGTTGATAAACCGTAAGCGTATCTTTTCACCGGGACGGAACAGTCCGGTCCAGTTTTTCAGCGGGGCCTGCCCGTTCATGAGATAGGTGTAGGTGTAGCCACTGACATCCGCGAGGTCAGTCGGATTCATTTTCATTTCAGCCCACATTTTCCGATCGGCAATGGTGGCTGACAGCCCCCTGGTATTCACGTCGCGGAAAAAAGAGCCAACGGTTGGTTTATTGAAATTGTAGTAATCCGACTGTTTTTTTAATTTTTTCAGCAGGCTGTGAGGATTTTCATCGGTCCAGTCAGACAACATGACCACATGCTCACGATCGTAAGCAAACGGTTCTGGCTCCCTGGCATCGATGATAATGGCACCGTATACCCCCTCCTGTTCCTGCAGACCGGAATGGCTGTGGTACCAGTAAGTCCCGTTCTGCTTAACCTTAAAGGTGTAAACGTAGGTATCATCAGGCTCTATGCCCATAAAACTCAGCCCCGGAACACCATCCATATTGGCCGGAAGAATAATGCCGTGCCAGTGAATGGACGTCTGTTCATTAAGACGGTTTTTGACCTTCAGGGTAATGGTGTCACCTTCTTTCCAGCGAAGAACGGGCCCCGGCAGGCCTCCATTGATTGTTTTGGCCTGACGCTCACTGCCCGTGATATTGACGGCCGTTTCACCAATGGTCAGGTCAAACTGAGTACCCTGCAGGGATGCGGCAACTGGCAGGCTCAGACTGGAACGCGCATTGAAACTCCATACGCCAAGACTTCCGGCTACGCCAGAGAGGGTTAACCCCTTCAGGAAAGTTCGTCGAGACGTTTTCAACAGCATGCGCATTCCCTTATTTAAAGTATGGTTACTGACAGAATTCGAGAACCGATTTAAATTAAATTACTGGTTCATCCACTTACAATGAAATGAATCTAGCACACATTAAGAAACAAATTCATTACAATCGTGTAATGTACATAGCTGTATTACATTTACGTCATCTTCCCCACAGGTTGATTATTTTTATATATGATCATAAGGACATCTTTTATGTACCTCAGAAGGTAATTACACATGAATATATTAATCACGACCACTGCGTTTACAGCTTTATTTTGTGGGGCAGCTTTTGCTCAGTCCAGTGATATTGCCCATGAAGCACATCGATTTGTTAATAATGCCTCAGCCGTCAGTCATGTGAATTCCTCGACGCATGAAAACTTACCGGACAGGGTTAATAAAAACAACACGCCCTCATTCTCTGAAATGAATGAACATGAAAGGGCCATTGTTGCTCATTCATTTATGAACAACAGCGCGTCCTATGCGCATCAGAAAATGATTGAGGAACATAAAAAAATGCTGTCCGGCAGTGATGCAAATTCAAAGACCTCGTCTTCTTCTTTTAACGAACTGAATGCCGGAGAAAAAGCCGCTCTCGTGCATGAGCAGGTCAATAATGCCGGTGCGGAAGCACATCAGACGCAGGCAAGAAAGCTTCGCGGGCTGTATTCGACCAGGTAACTGCAGGCGGGTTAGTGCTTAGCGTCAGGTGCGCAGCAGGGCTTTACTGACGGGTTACGTAGCAGGACATGAGCCCCATATTGCTCTGCCGTAACCTGTTTCAGTCCCGTTAATCATCACCGTCGGGCTGGTCATACAGTTCCCAGAGCTTCCGGAGCAAACGGGAAACAAGATATGTTACAAAAATGACGACCATCAACGGTGCTCCCGATTAACTGACAGATGACACGCCTCCTGAAAACCCCTAGCATACGCCGCAGTGTTCATGCTAACGGCGAATTCCAGTAAATGTATTCTACCGATGTCGTAAAAGAAAATGCCTACCTTTCAGCCACCCGCTCGGGGCTGGAATCGAACGAGATCGCTACTCTTCAGCGCTCCTTGCCTTCCCGGTTTAATCTGCGGCATTTGAAAAAAAATGAATCATTAAAACTCGTACTGCAAAAGAAAGCGGGAAAATCACGTGTCGTGGCCTATAAATTTACGTCCGGTTCATTTAATTACACGGCGTATCGTATATCAGATAAAAAGTTCTATAACCTTTCCGATACTTCCGGGAAAGGCAGTCTCGATTATCCGTTACCGGCCACAGCAAGACTCAGTTCGCCTTTCAATCCTGCAAGACTTAACCCGGTATCGGGAAAAGTGAGTCCCCATAATGGCATTGATTATTCCATGCCCATGAACACGAAAATAGTCAGCGTCATCGACGGAAAAATCACCCGGGCCGAATACAACAGTACCATGGGATATTTTGTTGAAGTAACGGGAAAAGCCGGTGTTAAAACTCGCTATCTCCACCTCAATAAAATACTCGTTACTAAAGGGGCCAGGGTTACCCGGGGAGACGCTATTGCGTTATCCGGTAACAGCGGACGTTCATCCGGTCCTCATCTGCATTACGAGCTGGTCATCAATAACAATCCTGTTAACTCACTGGCGTTCCGGACGGCGGCACCCGCTGATAACAAACTCGAACAGCATGCCTTTGCGCATGCCAGAGACTACGAACGATACCTGGACTGATAACGGGACCGCGACGCGGTCCCGTCTGCCGGATTAATTTTTTTTATCGTTTTCACTTCCGTGATGTTGATGATCTCCATGCCCCCCGTGACCGTGGAAAAGATGCATGAGCGGACAAAGCAGCAGTAACAGATATGGCCAGTAGCCTGCCACATGTGACCAGTGTTCGCGCAGGAGAGCAAATGCCGCAATCGCGGCGACAGCAATAAGCGCATAGGTTGTACTTTTCATACCGGACTCCTTCTGTTCGTAACAGCCCCTTCACTCAGTGTTATTTCCCGAGCCTGACACTTTTCAGACGCAACGCATTTGCAATGACGCTAACGGAGGAAAGGGCCATGGCCGCCGCCGCAATAACTGGCGACAGCAGTATTCCATACACAGGATAAAGCAGACCTGCAGCTACAGGCACCCCAAGAGCATTGTAGATAAACGCAAAAAACAGATTCTGCCGGATATTTTTCATGGTGATCTCTGACAGATGACGGGCCCTGTTGAGTATCATCAAATCGCCTTTGAGAAGGGTAACGCCAGCACTTTCTATTGCCACATCTGTACCCGTTCCCATGGCTATACCCACGTCAGCCGCTGCCAGCGCCGGGGCATCATTCACACCGTCTCCGGCCATCGCAACCACATGGCCAGACTCTTTCAGTCGGGTTATCACTGCTTTTTTGCCATCCGGCAGAATCCCGGCTTCAACCTCATCTATTCCCAGTTTCCGTGCGACTGCTTCAGCAGTAAGCTGGTTATCCCCGGTGAGCATAACAATGCGGATCCCCGCCTGACGCAAAGCTTTAAGCGCATCCGGCGTGGTTGCTTTCACGGGATCCGAGATAGCTATCAGGCCTGCAAGGTTCCCGTCTGTGGCCACATAGATAACGGTAGCGCCTTCCATCCGCAACGTATCCGCAACGGCCTTTTGATTATCAATAACGATACTGTTTTCCTGCATAGCCAGTTCATTACCAATAACAACCCGTTGACCTTCGACATCGCCTGAGACACCTTTCCCCGACGGGGCATTGAAATTACTGACGGCAGGTATCACGATCCCCTTTTCATGCGCGGCTCTGACAACAGCCATACCCAACGGATGCTGCGAACCTTTTTCCACTGCAGCTGTTACACGTAAAAGAGATATTTCCCCACCCGGACTGAGACTGATAATCCCTGTCACCGTAGGCGAACCTTCCGTGAGCGTGCCTGTTTTGTCGACAACCAGCGTGTCCACTTTTTCAAGACGCTCAAGGGCTTCGGCATTCTTGATTAACACCCCGGCCTGGGCGCCTTTGCCCACCCCCACCATTATCGACATCGGCGTGGCCAGTCCCAGCGCGCAGGGACAGGCAATAATCAGGACCGACACAGCCGCAATGAGACCGTGCGCCATCCTGGGCTCGGGCCCCCAGACAGACCAGATCAAGAAAGCAACAACCGCGATAAGTATCACCAGAGGAACAAACCAGCCTGAAACGCTGTCTGCCATTCTCTGGATGGGGGCACGCGAACGCTGTGCATCAGCGACCATCTGAACAATTCGTGAGAGCATCGTTTCATCACCGACTTTCTCTGCACGGATGATAAGACTACCTGTCTGATTAATCGTCCCCCCAATGACAGGGTCACCCTTCGTTTTGGTAACCGGCATAGACTCCCCGGTCACCATCGATTCATCCACGGTTGTTTTGCCTTCGATCACGATACCGTCGACCGGAATACTCTCTCCAGGTCTGATGCGGAGCTTATCGCCAGGCAGGACATCTTCCGCATTAATATCCGTTTCATGACCGTCATGATCCAGCCGTCTGGCGGTTTTGGGGGCAAGGTTCAGAAGCGCAGTAATGGCGCCTGAGGTTTGTTCCCGTGCCCGCAGCTCAAGAACCTGTCCCAGCAGAACAAGCACCGTAATAACTGCTGCGGCTTCAAAATAAACGGCCACCAGGCCATCCATGTTTCTGAACGATGCAGGAAACCAGGAGGGGAAGACGGTTGCAATGACGCTGTAAACCCAGGCTACGCCGGTCCCCATTGCAACAAGGGTAAACATATTCAGGGAGCGGTTACGTAACGACATTCCGGCCCGGGCGAAGAATGGCCAGCCACACCACAACACGACAGGGGAGGCCAGAAGCAACTGCAGCCATGTGTTGTACTGTGGCGGTACTGTATTCCTCAAGTCGGGAAACAGATGAGATCCCATTTCGAGTACCAGAACCGGAAACGCCAGCAACAACCCCAGCCAGAAGCGTCTTGTCATGTCGTGAAGTTCATCACTCGGCCCCGTGGATGCCGTAGCTACGAGCGGCTCCAGTGCCATTCCACAGACAGGACAGCTTCCGGGACCACTGCGGCGTATCTCCGGGTGCATCGGACATGTCCACACACCTTCAGAATTCTCTTTTTCCGCCTGGTTGTGAGGCTGTTTTATCTGATCAGGGCTGACTTCGTGATGATCGTGGTGATGGTGATGGGAATGTTCACTGGCATCTTCGGTAAAATAATGATCGGGATGGGCTTTAAATTTGCTCTCACAGCTGGCGGAGCAGAAATAAAGCTGATGGTCCTGGTATCGAATGCTGCTGTGCGCCTTGTCAGGCAGGATGACCATCCCGCACACGGGATCTCTCACCTTATGCAATACGTGGCCCTCGTCCGGGGATAATGTCTGCTCAGAAGCAGTCTGGTTGTTGTGTTGCACTGCATTGTCATTTTTCACAGTAACTCTCCTTATGCATACCGAAGCATCTTCTGTCTTCAGGGTATGTCATGGATGCGATTACCACGAATATCGCCGGCACAGGAGTGCCTGCTACCGGCGTCCCGTTATCAGCCGTTCCGCTGACTATTTGATTCGCTGGAAGATCTTTTTACTGCCCTCCGGGGAGAATGCGATAACATCGTAAGCCTCTTTACGGGCCCCCATCTCCATTCCCGGGCTTCCCGCAGGCATGCCGGGGGTGGCAAGGCCATAAATCCCTGAACCAGACTGCATTGCCTTATGTATCGTGGCTGCAGGCACATGACCTTCAATGATCAAATTACCAGTAACTGCGGTATGACAGCTTCTCAGTCCAGCAGGAACAGCATATTTTTCTTTCAGGGCTGACAGAGCCTGATCATTCATGACGTGGGTCCGCACCTCAAACCCGTCCTTTTCCATCGCCTTGCCCCACAGGGAACAGCAACCACAGTTTTCAGACTTGTACATGTCTATTACTTTTTCACCTGCCATTGCCGGCAGTGAAAGGCCAAAAGCCAGGGTCATTAAAATTATTTTTTTCATACTCACCTCTGTATGTTATCGATATAAACCCTGACGTCAGGGTGAATTTATGCAAAAGGACACCTGCAGGGGTGTCCTTTCAGGGTTATGACACGCTCTTTTTATGTCTGCGCAGCCAGATGAGTTTATAGGCGGCAGGAATAATGAACAGGGACAGCAGCGGAGCTGTGATCATCCCGCCAATCATGGGGGCCGCAATACGGCTCATGACTTCTGAACCTGCGCCGGTTCCCCAGAGTATCGGCAGCAGACCCGCGATGATCACCGCCACGGTCATGGCTTTCGGGCGGACACGCAGCACGGCACCATGATAAAGGGCTTCATCAAGACCTTCCGGTGTGAACGTTTCCTTGTTTGACAGTTCCGGATGCGCTTCAATGGCATGACGCAGATACATCAGCATGACCACGCCAAACTCTGCTGCCACACCGGCCAGGGCGATAAACCCGGTTCCGGTTGCGACTGACATATGGAAGCCCTGCCAGTACAGGAACCATATCCCGCCAACCAGGGCGAACGGCAGACTCATCAGGATCAACAATGCTTCATCAACCCGGCGGAACGCCAGATACAACAGGATGAAAATGATCATCACCGTCATCGGCACCATCAGTTTAAGTTTCTTGTTGGCGTGCTCAAGCAGTTCAAATTGTCCGGAGAATGACACGCTGGTACCCGGTCTCAGTTTCACTTTCTGACTGATAGCCGTTTTAATATCATTAACCACCGACACCATATCCCTGCCGCGCGCGTCAATGTAAATCCAGCTGGCTGGACGGGCATTTTCCGTTTTCAGCATAGTCGGCCCTGAAACGACCTTAATATCCGCGACATCGCCCAGCGTGATCTGCTGCTTCATCGGGGTCAGGATCGGCATCTGTTTCAATGCATTTGGACTGTTCCGGTAATCCTGCGGATAGCGAATATTAATCGGGTAGCGGGCCACGCCTTCAACCGTTTCCCCTGCCGTTGCGCCGCCGATGGCTGATGAGACAAACAGCTGTACATCACCGACAGTCATACCGTAACGGGACGCTTTTTCCCGGTTGATATCGATATCGATGTAACGCCCGCCTTCAAGTCGCTCAGCCAGGGCAGACACCACGCCCGGCACGGTTTTGGCTACCGCCTCGATACTCTGCGCAGTCGCATCAATATCGGCCAGGACAGTCCCTGAGACCTTGATACCTATCGGGCTTTTGATCCCGGTTGAGAGCATATCAATACGGTTACGGATTGGCGGAACCCACAGGTTTGCCAGACCCGGTAAACGGACGGTCTTGTCGAGTTCTTCAATAATCTTGTCAATCGTCATACCCGGACGCCACTGATCCTCAGGTTTGAGCTGGATCGTGGTTTCCACCATTTCAAGCGGTGCGGAATCCGTTGCGGTCTCTGCTTTACCGGTCTTGCCAAATACAGAGGCCACTTCAGGAACGCTTTTGATTAACTTGTCCGTCGTCTGCAGGAGTGCTGCAGCTTCTGCCGGAGAGACGCCAGGCAATGTTGACGGCATATACAGCAGGTCGCCCTCATTGATCTTCGGCAGAAACTCCCCCCCCACCTGACTCAATGGCCAGATAACGGTGAAAATGGACAAGGCCGCAACCAGCAGGGTTGTTTTTGGCCAGTGGAGGACCCGCAGCAGCAATGGATGATACGCTTTGATCAGCACCCGGTTCAGGGGGTTACTGGTCTCGGCAGGAATTTTTCCCCGGATCCAGAATCCCATCAGGATCGGAATGACAATGATGGCCAGCGCGGCCGCGCCCGCCATGGAGTACGTTTTCGTGAATGCCAGCGGGCCAAACAGACGTCCTTCCTGACCTTCCAGGGTAAAGATAGGAATAAAGGACAGGGTGATGATCAGCAGGCTGATAAACAGTGCGGGTCCCACTTCCACGGAGGCGTCGGTAATCACCTTCCAGCGGGTGGCGTTGTCAATCTGCTCACCCGGATGCTGATGATCCCACTCCTCTAGCCGTTTATGCGCATTCTCAATCATCACAATGGCGGCATCCACCATCGCACCGACGGCAATAGCTATCCCTCCCAGCGACATGATATTGGCGTTCAGTCCCTGGAAGTGCATGACGATAAAGGCGATACACAGGCCAAGCGGCAGAGAGATAATCGCCACCAGGGCAGAACGTACGTGCCACAGGAACAGGGCACAGACGATGGCCACCACGATAAACTCTTCCAGAAGTTTGGAACTGAGGTTATCAATCGCCCGGTCGATTAACTGGCTGCGATCGTAGGTGGTCACGATTTCAACACCTTCCGGCAGACTGGCCTTCAGTGTCTCCAGTTTATCCCTCACTGCCGTGATTACGTCACGCGCGTTTTTACCCGACCGCAGGATCACCACGCCGCCAGCGACTTCCCCCTGGCCGTTCAGTTCGGCAATACCACGCCGCATTTCAGGCCCTGTCTGCACGCGGGCAACATCCCGCAAATAAACCGGCACGCCGTTCTCGCCTGTTTTCAGGACGATGTTATTAAAATCATCAATGCTCTGCAGATAGCCGCTGGCGCGGACCATATACTCCGCTTCGGCTATTTCAACGGATGAACCACCGGCCTCCTGGTTAGACGATTCAAGAGCCTGTTTCACTTCGGGAAGGCTGATCCCATACTGGGACAGTTTTACCGGATTGACCTGAATCTGGTACTGCTTCACCACGCCACCAACCGAGGCTACCTCAGCCACGTTCGGGATGGTCTTCAGTTCAAATTTCAGAAACCAGTCCTGCAAAGAACGCAGTTCTGAAAGGTCGTGTTTTCCGCTGCGATCGACCAGGGCATATTCAAATATCCAGCCCACTCCCGTAGCGTCCGGGCCGATTTCAGAGCTCACACCCGCAGGCAGTTTGCCCTGAACCTGATTCAGGTATTCCAGCACGCGCGAACGGGCCCAGTACAGATCGGTCCCGTCTTCAAAAATGACATACACATACGAATCACCGAACTGTGAAAAGCCACGCACGGTTTTTGCGCCAGGTACGGACAGCATGGTGGTGGTAAGCGGATAGGTGACCTGGTTTTCTACAATCTGCGGGGCCTGTCCGGGATAGCTGGTTTTAATAATGACCTGCACATCTGACAGGTCAGGCAGCGCATCGACCGGCGTGTTAATTATCGTCCATGTGCCCCAGATGCTGAGAAACAGTGCGCCCATCATGACCAGGAAACGGTTGGCGACAGAGCGCCGGATAATCCATTCAATCATCGTCGTCTCCTCAGTGCCCTGAATGCATATTTACAGGCTGCTCAGACATTGCTGGCATACTGTTTTCTGTTTTTTCAGGGTGGCGCATACGTTCCAGCGCGCCCGTAATATTGGCTTCGGAGTCAATGAGGAACAGGCCACTGACCACCACGGTATCGCCTTCATTAAGACCGGAGCCAATGCCAGACTGTTGCTGTGATTCATGCAGAACGTGGATCTGTTTCGGCACAAACTTGCCTTCATCATCAACAGTAATCACGCGCTGTTCTTTGCCGGTATCGATAACGGCCTGGCTTGGTATCAGCAGCATCTCCTGACTTTGGGTATTCAGTTTGAGATAGGCATTCATGCCCGGCTTGAGAAACTCATCCTTGTTAGTAACCTGGAGGCGGACCTGAAGCGTGCGGGTTGTCTGATCCACGCTGGGAAGAATGTTCCATTTTTCGACATGGAATGTTTTATCCGGATAAGCCGGTACCGAAATTTCAAACTGCGACGTATCTTTCAGCAGATAGGCGATAGATTCTGGCACTGCAGCGCTGATCCAGACCGGGTCCATCCCCTGAATCTGAGCCACCACCTTATCTTTCGAAATATTCATGCCTGTGCGCAGGTCAAATGCAGTAATGACACCATCAATAGGTGCTTTAATGGTAAAACGGGTCTGGATTGTGCGGGTTGAACGCAGCCTTTGAATATCCTCTTCCGGCATACCAGCCAGACGAAGTCGCTCCAGAACCCCTTTTATCTGGGTTGGCGTACCGCCTGTACCGGATAACAGCAGAAACTCACTTTGTGCCTCAACCCATTCAGGAATGGTGATATCGATAAGCGGAGTGCCTTTCTTCACATGATCGCCAATCGTCAGGGGATACACTTTTTCGACGAAACCGTCAGAACGCGCCTGCACAATGACAAACTGATATTCGTTGTAACTGACATTAGCCGGGATTGTCTGAGAATAATTCAGCATTCCTCGCGTGACTTTTTGCGTTTTTAATCCCAGATTCTGAACCTGAGTTGGATCGATACGGATCCCGCCACTGCTTTTATCGCCACTTTCATCAGCATATTTCGGCACCAGGTCCATATCCATAAAGGGAGATTTTCCGGGTTTATCAAATTTGGTATCCGGTTTCATCGGGTCATACCAGAAAAGTACCTTTTTCTCCGGTGCCTTTTGTTCTGCTGGTACTGTTTTTTGTGATGAGTTTAAATACTGCCAGGCAGTAACCGATATCAGCCCTCCTGCTATGAGGCTGCTGATAATTATTGCAGCATATTTTATCTTTAAAGAAGCCATACAATTTCTCGCTGAAAAATCAAAACACCTGGCATATGCGCCCGATCATTCATTCATAGTAATCCCATAATGAATGTTCAGGCGCACTGGATGTATTCGCTCCGGACTGTTAATCAGGATTGCGTAACGTTAATGCTTTTGAGTAAGGAGATATTGCCCTGCTGAATAAACGAGAAATCGACATGGTTGCCGGTTTTCAGGGCATTGATAGCGTCGTCTGCATTAACAAAAGTGAAGCGCATGGTCATTGCAGGCCAGCCCACCGCCGGGATTGCTTCGTGCGAAATGGTAATCTTTTTACTATTCATATCAATGTCTTTAACGATACCGGTGCCCTTGATAACCTGCTGTACCGAAGCATCACTGGCAGCATTCATATCGCCATGCTGATGTGTTTCAGCATGAAGACCGGCAGAAAACATGACAGAAAAGGCACCAAATAAAACGGCTTTAAGTGAATTATGCATTTTTAATTTCCTGATTAATTGAATAAATTTACTCTACCCAACCGCCACCCAGCGCGGTAAACAGATTAATTTCGTTAACCTGTCGGGAATAGGTAAGATCGAGAATGGTTTGCTGCGTCGCGAAGAGGGAACGTTCTGCATCCAGCACTTCGATGTAACTGACAGCACCACTTGCATACAATCCTCTGGCACGCTGTAGAGTTATCTGAAGTGAATCAAGATAACGCTGCTGTGACTCAAGTTGCTGGCTAAGGCTGTCGCGCAGCGCAAGCGTGTCGGAAACATCCTTAAAGGCTGACTGAATTTTTTGTTCGTAATTAACCACGGACTGTTGCTGGCGAATTTCAGCCAGCTTCAGATTGGCTTTGTTCCTGCCAGCATTAAATATAGGAATTTCAATTTTAGGAATAAAATTCCACATTCCACTTCCTGACGTAAAGAGGCTGGACAGCTCCGTACTGCTTGAGGAGAGGCCACTGGTCAGGGTAATGGACGGGAAAAAAGCCGCTCGCGCTGCGCCAATATTAGCATCAGCCGCTTTCAACTGGTATTCCGCTTCCATAATATCCGGACGCTGCAGCAATATTTGTGACGACAGATTTGGTGGCAATTTTACTGGTGCGATCTCCCCACCTTTCATCCCTTTTTCTGACGGAACTGCGCGGTACGTTCCCAGCACCAGTTGCAGGGCATTGTTTGCCTGAGCCAGATCGCCTTCTCGTTTGGCTATTTCGGCGCGGGTACTTTCGATTTGCCCCCTGGCTTGTTCAAGCGCCAGAACGTTCGTACTCCCGGTCACCAGTTGTTGCTCAACGAATGCATAAGACTGTTCATAATTTTTCAGCGTTTCCCGCGCAATACGGAGTTGTTCGTACGCCAGTTGCTGGCTGAAATAGCTCTGTGAAACGTTGGAGACCAGCAGGATGTGTACGGCACGACGGGCTTCTTCGCTGGCAAAGTAGTTCTGGCGATCAGCCTCACTCATGTTCTTAAGTTTGCCAAAAAAATCGAGCTCATAGCTGAGCTCCAGACCCGCGTCGTACTCCTGTGTGGTCGGCTTGTCACCTTTCAGACCACCGCTGTATGTGATCCCGGATGAGGCATTCAGTTGGGGATAACGATCTGCATCCGTGACGTTGAACTGGGCCCGGGCCTCTTCAACCTTCAGGGCCGCCATTCTCAAATCACGGTTATTATTCAGGGCTTCACCGATCAGCCTGCTGACCTGGGGATCGACAAAAAAGTTTCGCCAGCCCGTATCCTGATAGCTGTTTACCGCAGGCGTCAGACTGTTTTTAGACAATGAAAACTGCTGGGGAACCGGAGCTGGCGGACGCTGATATTCAGGTGCCAGAGAAACACAACCTGCCAGGATGAATATGGTACTGATGCTGAGTAATTTTAATTTGAACATAACGCTTCTCGTACAGGCAGACCTGGTAAATGGTTCAAACGAAGTCCAGAGTATTGATAGGGATACTTTACCGAACGCTCTCTGTTTGCCGGGTGACAGGATAATGACAATGTTGTCATTTTTGCTGTAATCCGTTGATAACGATCGTGGGCGCAATAAAATGACATTAGTAGCCAGCCGGGGAGCATGATGAAAATATTAATCGTTGAAGACGAAATTAAAACAGGTGAATATCTCAGCAAGGGGCTGACAGAGGCGGGGTTCGTCGTGGATCATGCTGATAATGGTCTGACCGGATATCATCTTGCCATGACAGCCGATTATGATTTAGTCATCCTGGATATCATGCTGCCTGATGTAAACGGCTGGGATATCATCCGTATGCTGCGCAGTGCCGGAAAGGGGATGCCGGTATTACTGCTGACGGCCCTTGGCACGATTGAACACAGGGTCAAAGGACTTGAGTTGGGTGCGGACGATTATCTGGTGAAGCCCTTTGCGTTTGCTGAACTGCTCGCCCGGGTAAGAACCCTCCTCAGGCGGGGAAACACGATGATCACGGAAAGCCAGCTTAAAGTGGCTGACCTCTCGGTTGATCTCGTATCCAGAAAAGTCAGCCGCGCCGGGAACCGCATTGTGCTCACCAGTAAAGAGTTCAGCCTGCTGGAATTCTTCATTCGCCATCAGGGAGAAGTTCTTCCCCGCTCCCTGATTGCCTCTCAGGTCTGGGACATGAATTTTGACAGCGACACTAACGCGATTGATGTCGCAGTAAAGCGACTCCGCGCTAAAATAGACAACGATTACGGGACAAAACTGATCCAGACAGTGCGGGGCGTGGGCTACATGCTGGAGATCCCGGATGCATAGCAAACCGTCCAGACGACCTTTCTCACTCGCTCTGCGGCTGACCTTTTTTATCAGCCTGTCCACAATACTGGCGTTTATCGCCTTCACCTGGTTTATGCTCCATTCTGTTGAAAAGCATTTTGCCGAGCAGGATGTCAGCGATCTGCAACAAATCAGCACCACACTGAGCCGTATACTCCAGTCCCCGGCAGATCCGGATGAAAAAAAAGTAAGCAAAATAAAGGAATCGATCGCCAGCTACCGCAACGTTGCCCTTTTGCTCCTCAATCCCCGGGGTGAGGTGCTGTACAGTTCTGCGCAGGGGGCAGCACTACGCCCGGCCGTGAATTCAGCCGATTTTAGCGAGCACAGCCGCGCACGGGATGTCTTTCTCTGGACGGTGGAGGATCCTGCGAGAGCGATGGATACCGGGTCTGGAATGAAGATGGAAACGTACCGGATTATCGCCTCCTCTGGCCAGGCGACATTTCAGGGCAAACAGCAGAACTATGTCATGCTGACTGGCCTCTCCATTAATTTCCATCTCCATTACCTCGATGCGCTGAAAAAAAATCTGATTGCGATTGCCGTCGTGATAAGCCTGCTGATTGTTCTGATCATTCGCATTGCTGTCCGTCAGGGGCACCTGCCCCTTCGTAATGTCAGCAATGCCATTAAAAACATCACCTCCGAGAATCTTGATGCGCGGCTGGAACCGACACGCGTTCCCATTGAGCTGGAGCAGCTGGTTATCTCGTTCAATCATATGATTGGAAAGATTGAGGATGTTTTTACCCGCCAGGCCAATTTCTCTGCCGATATCGCGCACGAGATCAGAACCCCCATCACCAATCTGGTGACGCAGACTGAAATAGCTCTGAGTCAGGATCGAACGCAGAAGGAACTTGAGGATGTCCTCTATTCCAGCCTTGAAGAGTATAACCGGATGACCAAAATGGTCAGCGACATGCTGTTCCTGGCACAGGCGGACAATAATCAGCTGATACCTGACAGGGTTCGGTTTGACCTCAGAGCAGAAGTCATGAAAGTCTTCGAGTTTTTCGAAGCCTGGGCCGAAGAACGCAATATTATGCTCAAATTTAACGGGATGCCCTGCCTGGTTGAGGGAGATCCACAAATGTTCAGAAGAGCGATCAATAATCTGTTATCCAACGCCCTGCGTTATACCCCAGAGGGACAAGCAATCACCGTCTCAATAAGGGAGCAGGAGAGTTTTTTTAATCTTGTGATTGAAAATCCGGGGAAACCAATCCCTGAAGAGCATTTATCAAGGTTGTTTGACCGTTTTTATCGGGTGGATCCGTCCAGACAACGAAAAGGAGAAGGCAGCGGCATCGGCCTTGCGATTGTGAAGTCAATCGTGGAAGCACATCACGGAAGAGTGCAGGTGGAATCGGACGTACACTCAACGCGTTTTATCTTATCCGTGCCCAGACTGGAGAAAATTATTCCGGACACCCAGTACTGAGAATAAAGATTTAAATGACAAAGATGTCATTAGCCTGTCATGCAGCAAACAGAAGCCATTCGATATAATTAGTGCAACTTATCAGGAAGGCTGGATTGCTTTATCAATATCCGGCGTCAGTGTACGCCAGGAAATGAATATCCAGTCCCCTCCCGGAGAAATAAACACTTCCGAACCTGTTTCAGTTATGGAACTGAAAACACCGGTTGTACTCCCCCGGACATCACTAATTAAGAAATGGAGAGTTATCATGAAAAATATCGTATTAGCATCCTTGCTGGGCTTTGGCTTAATTTCTTCGGCCGGGGCCACTGAAACCGTGAATATCCATGAGCGGGTCAACAATGCACAGGCACCTGCTCACCAGATGCAGTCTGCTGCGGCTCCTGTCGGGATCCAGGGGACTGCACCTCGTATGGCCGGTATGGACCAGCATGAACAGGCCATTATTGCTCATGAAACCATGACGAACGGGTCGGCGGATGCGCACCAGAAAATGGTGGAAAGTCATCAGAGGATGATGGGAAGTCAGACCGTTTCCCCTACCGGGCCGTCGAAGTCATTAGCGGCAATGAATGAGCATGAAAGAGCTGCAGTTGCCCATGAATTTATGAATAACGGTCAGTCTGGCCCACATCAGGCCATGGCCGAAGCGCATCGTCGCATGCTCAGTGCAGGCTGACGGCTAGGGAAGTATCTGTGCTGTCCTTATTTCCTTGATAGATTTTTCCGTAACCGGATATATGGCAACATCTTTGCCCCCTACAGGGGGCATTTTTATCAGATTCTGCTACAGTTAACGGGTATCAACGCTAAAAGGATATTTTTTATGAAAGCCAGAAACACTTTATTTGCAGTATTAATGTTATCCCTGCCAGCGATTTCAGCAGAACATTCAGAAATGAAAATGACTGATATGTCTACCTCGGCTTCGTCACAGGAATATATGGCTGGCATGAAAGACATGCATGACAAAATGATGGCTGCCGTAAATGAATCCGATCCCGACAAGGCTTTTGCGAAAGGCATGGTAGCGCACCATGAAGGGGCAATAGCAATGGCTGAGACCGAGCTAAAATACGGAAAAGATCCGGAAATGAGAAAGCTCGCGCAGGACATCATTAAAGCTCAAAAAGGTGAAATTGAGCAGATGAATAAATGGCTTGATAGTCAAAAGTAAACATTGCAGAAACGTCACGACAAGCGTGATTTTACATCGCTCCTGGGCGCGGGAGTCTGTTAATCTTTATATAATTCAAACCCGATTAATTTCGGGTTTTGTATTTTTACGCGCCAAATCGGTAACTACCAGGAAATAATGACCTTCTCTGCAAGCAAGGTAAAAACATTACTATTGAATAACACTCACCTGTTCTCGCCTTTATAATAGCGAATCAAATCCTCCAGAGATATATCGATAGCTACCTGTTTTAATAACTCCTTTCTCTCATTATATATTTTCTCAAGCATTTCTTCATATCCCTGGCCGAGGTGAATTTGCTTATGGCAATTGCAACACAGCGATATTATATTTTCTTCGACGTCAAGCGAAGTGTTAAAATCATCCTGTTTGGACATAGGTACAATGTGATGAGGTTCAGTATAATTCAGGGAAGAGTTACGCCTTCTGAAGGTTGGGTGTTCACCATCGACTTCACATCTGTAACCTGCTTTGTTCAGTGCATTTTTCGAAACCCCTTTATTTCTTGGGTACGAGACGCCATTTTTTACTTCAATTGCATGTTTCTTTGGTTTAGCTTCCCCTGTATATTCAAATGTCTGGGCGATATCAAATGTATTATTCGCTTCCATGGCGTTGATCAACTCATCGTCTGAGTAATACTCATTGATGGTTATTTCTTCCGCACCAAATAAATCTAGCTCTTTAATTGCCTGAACAAGTTCATCACGAATAGTCCATAAGTATCTTTTTGGTTTTTCACCGGTTTCTTTACTCTTCATGACTGTAATGAATTTTGTGCCAGGTGCTATATTACCGATCCCTTTAACTTCAAACCTTCCTAGCTCTTTTTGAACTCTACCACCGAGCCCGTTAATAACGCCATTAGCACTCATACTGTGCTGGTCGTACTTTTTGCCTATATCAAAACATGTGCAGGAATGATTTGGTTCAATATACCATTTTTTTAACGCCTCAATACTTTTAGAGTCAAAAACCTTTTCATTCATTAACAGATTTTTCCATTCTTCCACACTGATATCAATGTCGCAGACGTACTCCCCGTCAATTACCTGGCAAATCTTATAGATCACGATCACCCCCTCCTGTAATAAAAAAATCATCACAATACACAGTCCGTTACCCGGTATGAGTGCAGTCAGGTAACATCTGCAGTATGCCATATTTTCAGCTCTGGTAAATCAGAAAAACCATTGTCATGGCATCTCAAATTAAATTATTTCTGAAATTACTAAACTTCAGCATCCATCACCGACTATACCATGTTTTCTGTCTGGCCAAGATATAATGGACAGTTAATTCCGCTCATTATCCGCGATGATGAAATAGTCTCCGGTCAATAAAACCGTACAATGTTTTCAATGACCTGCACTTTTAACTGAACAAGTGAAAAACCATCCAGAACTTAAAATGTTAACAATAATTTCATGCTGGCGTGTATGCCACATTATTCACATTTTGCGAATGAAAATAACTGGCATAATTGAATTTAATGATAATGTTACATATTGTCAGCCAGGTTCCGGAAAGCGAGAACCGGAACCGCACCTGTCCAGCCGGTATTTCCGTCGATGACCCTCGCTTTTTACTGATTTGTGCCCTACTGAGAAGCAGCTAACTCAATTTCGGAATCGGCGCAGATGAGTTTCCGGAACAAAATAAATGTTGCCGCGCGCCCGTGAGCATGCCACGTACAGCCTGTTACGGGACGACGGTGGAAGGGCTGCCAGTTCCTGACGGGTCAGAAGCTTCCAGTGGGCGGGCCCCATCACAATGCAGACATCCTGAAAGTGATCGAGCCCTTTGCTGACGCCCCAGTTCATGGAATAGCAGCCGTAACGGTGATGTTCACGATAGAAGAGCTTAATCACCGTATTATCGGCGTGCAGGGTGGCTGTGTGCTCTGCATCTGTGATCGTTTCAATCAGGGTGGCATGTATCCCATGGGCAGCGATACGGATGTTCAGTTGCCCGGTGATAAACTCGCACACCGAAGCCGAGCAACGCCATGTTCGGTTGAGCGTGTTGCGGTCAACCATGAAACCTGCTGCGGCGAAGCGGGCCTCATATCGCGTAATGTCATCGTGCAGCGTTGAATTAACGTTGCCGTCACGGCTTGTATCAAAGGTATGCTGATAAAAATCACCGCAACACAGCACAGTGATTTCCGCACGGCAGAGCTCCAGCAGAAAATCAAAGTCATGTCCGGCAAAGTCCTGGACTTCATCGAGAAGCAGTTCATCGTAGTAACGGGCAAGCCGGGTACGGATATCCGGCAGCAGCCCCCGGGCTGTCAGCAAGTTTGCGAGCCTCCGGTGATATAGCCGTCCGGCGGGATCCTGATAATGCCGGGCATTCGTGCGCGGTATTCCGGGAGGGGGTCGGTCGAAGCTCAGGCCACGCGATGCCAGCCGCTCCTGCAGGAAAGGCCGGAAGCAAAAACCGTGCAGAAACTCAAACCAGGTCATCACCCTGATCCCGTCCGGGATAAAGCCAAAACGTCTGATAATCTGCGCCCGCAGATGCGCTTCATTATTCACGGTGAAGGTCAGGATCAGCGTTCTCCGGTCCTCACTCAACCGCCGTATCAGCAGCGTGGTCTTGCCCGAGCCGGCAACCGCAAATATCACTCTCTTATCCATGCCAGTGCCTCCTGAATATAATCAGGTACCGTCAGCTCTTCGGCGTGCAGCTGTAACAGCCGGAATGCTGCTTCTGCCTTATTGGCCAGCATGTATTCCTGCACCGTGAGTGTTCGGCGGGTTCCGCGGAAAAGCGCGTCACACAGAGCAGCGTTATCCTGATACAGGCAGATTTCAAATGTGGATCGGGTGTTGTCGCGATCAGCAAATACCCGGGTGCGGGAACACAGCACGTCAGCATAGCGTTCATCGCAGTTTTGCTGATAGTTTCCGTCATTATCACGAAGGGCCGCGACGCGATTTTCCAGAAGACGGGCCAGTTCAAGATAACGACGGAAACTCGTTCCGCCGATAGCGATGATGTGAACCCCGTCATCCTCCGGCGCCCTGCCATACAGGCGGCGATAAAAGGCCTCAATCAGAATAAACTCAGCATCCCCCTCCACGAGCAGTACACGTCTGGCCAGCGCAAATTCCAGCACGTTATTATCCGGTGCTTTCATGAAGAAGGCGGCAGTCTCAGCGGAAAGTTCATTCATCAGTACCGGCCGGGTAGATCCGAGGAGGATTGCCTTACGCAGATCGAGGCGGGAGGAGATATGGCTGCTGTGTGTGGCAATAAACACCTGCGTCTGCCGTTCAGTGGCAAGCTGATTAACTAGCCTCTTCATACTGACATGGCTGAGATGATTCTCCGGCTCCTCAAGCAACAGTGCGTGGAGCTCTCCCTGCTGCTGATGGCGCTGCAGCGCAAACTCTGTTTTGATGAAGCACTGCCTTCCTTTTCCACGGTGACGAATGGAAATACCGTCCTCGGTAATGTCCAGATTCGCCTCAAGACCTGATTTAGCACCGGAACGCACGCCAAACTGATACGTTTCCAGCGTGTCGTTTATGGCTGACAGATGCCGGGTGCAGAAGAGCATTTTCTGTTGCCGGTAACTGTTTTCAAGCCGGTAACGATCGGCCACCGGCACATTGACGCTGTAAACTGTGCGCGTATATTCCTGTGCGGCGTGCTCGTTATCGATGCGTGCACTGTCTAACAGCAGATGGCGCAGATAGCGTCTGAAGCCGGCGAAATGACCACCGGAGAAGGTGCTGAACCGCACGGAATAGTATTCATAGGGAAAATTATCGGGATCCTGCTGTAGTACATTGTGAATATCCTGACCGTATTCCTCCGTCATTGGTGCAATGCGCATTCTGAGTCCATCCGCATCGATACCCGCCAGATTTTGCCTGCCGTTCAGGTCAGGATCTCCCCCATTACTCAGGAAAACGTCAGCTGTCAGCACGGGTAACAGCTCGGCGCGGCGCTCACCTTCCTGAAAATGCCTGACTGCTGACTGGGACAGGAGCGATTCCACACCCAATGCCTCGACCCGGTGCCGGCTGTCACTCAGCACAAGGTCAAGGGCCAGCAGAATCGTGCTTTTCCCGGACTCGTTGTCACCGACCAGAATGTTACGGTCATGAGTGAAGCGCAGATCCAGTTCCGGAAACTTTTTAAAGTTTTGCAGCATAAGCCGCGTGATCAGAGGCATCTTTTATTCCTTTATATACCGCTGACTGAAAGAGTGTCCGGCAGCGCCAGACCGCCTGTTTTGTATTACAGCGTTATCTTACCCAGTCTTCCAGCACCAGACCCGGCACCCGCTCAAATTCCCGCACATTATTCGTCACCAGCACCGCGCCGGCGGCAATGGCGTGCCCGGCGATCGCCGTGTCGTTCGGCCCGATCGGTGTACCCGCGAGGCGCAGCGCCACCTTGATTTCTGTAGTCGCATCCACCGCGGCGCGGTCCCAGGGCAGGATGGCATCGAGGCGGGCGCAGAACGCGTCGACCAGCTCGATATGCCGCGGTGAGGCCTTCGGCCCGGTGGCGCCGAAGCGCATCTCGGAATAAGTGATGGCCGAGACAACGATGCGCTGGCTGCGCAGCACCGCCTGCTCCAGGCGCTTCAGGACGGCTTCCGGCTGCTCGCGCATGATGAATGAGCAGATGTTCGTGTCGAGCATATAAATCTTGTTCACAGGTCAAATCGTCCTTCGTCGGTGACAACGTCCTCACGCTCCGCCATAAAGTCCGAATCAGCTTTTTCAAGCTGGGCGAACGAGCCCCAGGTCGGCCGGACGGGACGCAGGATGATGCTGTCCCCTTCCCGGACGATCTCCAGCTCGCTCACCCCCTCAAAATCAAGATCGCGGGGAAGGCGGATGGCGCGGTTATTGCCGTTTTTAAAAATAGATACGGTTCTCATGATTCGCTCCCGGGTAAGTGTGGATATATGAAGCATATCCGGAATGGTGTTCATTGCACCGGGTGTGTGCATATGTTCAGTATATGCAGATGTAATGCATATGTATAGGGGCTGGATATGCAGATGGTATGCGTATGCCTGACCTATGCAGATGTCTTACATATGGATATGCTAAACCAATCCTTACTTCCCTATTTTCCGCTGAGATCCGAAAAAAGGTAATGTAGGAACCTACATGTAATTGCCCTTGGTCAGCTACCAAGCTGGATAAAAAATTGCGCCAGCCAGAATGTGAGTCTCACCGACTAAACATGTCTGCCTGAACGGCCGGTATCTCACATATGTGTGTCGAAAGAGATCCATTACAAACCCGGTGAACAACTGCCCCACCACGATCAGAACAGTAAAATTTCCTGCATCCAGTTTTGCGCCAAAAACAGCTGCATTCGCTGCAAGCAGGGCACAAGAAAAGCGCCAGCCGGTTACGTGTAGGGCTTTACCCATGCGGGTCAGCGCAGCTTTCAGCTGTCATTTAACCTTACGACAGGAATTGGAATGGAACTTGATGAAAACCAGTGAAATACTGTGCAAAACAACTAACGGAAGAGTCTGAAAATGATACCCACACCCTGGCTTACATTGCATGCCGCAGAGAGTGACAGTGCCGAAGTGAATGCACTCGGATATGAAGCACTCACTCCAGCGGTTCTGGAGCAAGAAAAAGCCGCCAGCTATATTGAAGCCCTGAATTTTGCTTACAGCCAGCCCGACATACGTAACGTTGCAGTGACCGGACCTTACGGAGCCGGAAAGAGTTCGGTACTGAAAACCTGGTGTCAGGCAAAGGAAGGCGCGCTGCGTGTGTTAACCGTGTCACTTGCTGATTTTGATATGCAGAAATCGGTGTCAGAAAAAGAAGATCAGCTCGAGAAAGGAAAATCTGAAGAGGTTGAAAAAAACGCAGAGACTTCAGAGAAATCCATTGAATACAGTATCCTGCAACAAATCCTTTATAAAAATAAAAAAAATGAACTACCTTACTCCCGCATTGAGCGAATCTCAGGTGTTACGGCAGGGCAGATACTGAAATCTGCCGCGTTGCTTACGTTGACAATGATGCTGGCAGGCGTTGCCCTTTTTTTCCTTGCCCCTGACTACATAACAGCCAAGCTTTCACTGCCGGTGGCATTAAGTCAGAAGCTTCTTGTATGGCCTTTTTCAGCACGCCTGATCGGGGCTGTATTATCGGTTTTGGGCTCACTGTCCCTGCTTCTGTATCAGCTGCACCGGACCGGTATCTTTGACAGAAAAGTCAGCCTGGATAAAGTAGATATTCTGAAAGGTGCGGTGACGACAAAGTCATCGTCCCCATCCCTGTTGAATGTCTACATTGATGAGATCGTCTACTTCTTCGATTCCACAAAGTATGATGTGGTTATATTCGAAGATCTTGATCGCCTCAATAATAATCGCATTTTTATAAAGCTCCGTGAAATTAACCAGATAATTAACAACTGTCTTTCTGACAGGAATCCTTTAAAGTTTATTTATGCTGTCCGGGACGATCTTTTCAGTTCTGCGGAGTCACGGACTAAATTTTTTGATTTTGTTATACCTGTCATTCCGGTGATGGATAAGGATAATGCCTCTGATCATTTCAGCAATAAATTCACTAAGGAGGAACGAAAACAGAAAGGACTGGATGAATGTATCAGCAGGATCGCCACTTTCATCCCTGATATGCGGGTTATGCACAACATCACCAATGAATTCAGATTATATCAGAATATAGTAAACAATCGGGAAAACACCCCTAAACTTCTGGCCATGATTGCGTATAAGAATTTATGCGCTGAGGATTACCACAGCATTGATAAAAAAGGCGGCATTGTTTTCCATTTTATGGATGCTTATGTGGACCGATTCATTCACCAGAGGTATGTTAAAGATATTAATGCGCAGATTAGCCTAGAACAAAATCAGTTAAATAGTATTAACAGCGAAAAAAATACCTACCGGGGGGCACTGCGGAAAGAACTGCTGTCTCCGTACATTAGTGAAGTTTACAGAGAAAAGCTTTCATTCTATAACGGATCTATTCTGAGTCTGAAACACATTCTCGATGATGAAGACGACTTTGTGAAGCTACTTAATAGCGAAGGGTTTAGTATCATCGATAGTTTCCGGCATCATAATATTCTGCAGGTCGGAGTGAATGAAGTCAGTTCGCTTCGCACAGCATATGAAGAACGATGTGAGTTAATCGAGAAAAAAACCGATGCCAGTATTTTACGCCTTAAAAACAATATAGCCTTACTTGAAACAGAAAAAAGAAGTATAAGAGCCGAATCCGTTTCCGGGATCATCAACCGTATGCAGAAATCTGGCTTCCGCAGCTGGGTCGTGCAACATGTTAATGACGGAAAGGAACTGACCCCGCGTCAGAACGAGCAACTCGACTTTGTCTATTTTCTGTTATCCAGCGGCTATCTCTCGACCGACTATATGTCCTTCCGCTCCGTCTTCATGCCGGGAGTGCTGACAGAAAATGATAACATATTTATCAAGTCGGTAATGGCCGGCAATGATGCAGGGGAGTCGTTCACTATCCCCCTGCAAAATACTCCTAATGTGGTTGCCCGTTTAAAAAAACTGGCTGTTATCGAGCGGGAAAATGCGCAGCATCCGGACATTATTCACTGGCTGCTTGATAATGCACCAGAAACGCTTAAAGAGAACACGGCAGCGCTACTCGGCCAGTCAGGCGGTGAGCGTGCGATCAAGTTACTGGCGTTGATCCAGCGTGAATTCTCCACGGAGCTCCGGCTCCGGTACTGTGAAATCTTTATGCAGGACGAAAAGCTACTCCGGAAACTTCTGACATATCTCTCTGAGTCTGAACCGCAGGAATTTGTTCAGGAGATGACCTCCTTGATGTTATGCCTGAACAAATATAAGAATGCCTGGTTAAACGATGATATTTACGAACTGGCAGAAGGAATTATTTCCGGCTCAGCGTCGCTGATTGAATTCGTACCTGAAAGTCATACGGAGATGTTTTCAGATACACTCATTAGTAACCGCTTTCTGGTATCCAATATTCCGGTTGTGGCAACAGAAGAACACCGGGCCCTGGTCACTCACTTGGTCTCTAAGGGGCTTTTTTCCTATTCAGCAGAAAACCTTCAGAATATTTATCTGCTGTTGTCGCAGAGCAAGGACGGGCTGGATTTTGCACGCAGACCGTTACAGTGCCTTGAGTCACTTAGCTTTCCTGAATTAAAAAATGTAATAAATAAAAACATAGATGCGTTCGTGTCTGATTTATTTGTTACCTCAGATGAATTTGACCGTATCCCCGAACTGCTTAGCTCTCATCTTATGATGCTCAGCACCGCGGAGCTGATTATAAATCGCATGGAATTTTGTATCGACAATATAGCTTCGATCGAAAACCAAGCCGAGTTATCACCCAGAGACCCGGCTGCTCCGGAAATCAATACCTACAGCCTTTTACTCTCTCATGATCGTATATCACCAAGTCTGGATAACTTTGTTCATCTGCTACACGATAACATGATTGATATACCTTACGACCTTGTGCGCTGGGCTAACGCTAAACACCACATGTTAAAGCCAGCAAATATTGTCATTTCCTCAGGACACGTTTTCGATACGTTTCTAAAAAAATTTATTGCATCTCCTGATCTGTCGGAAGACACTTTACGGAGAGTGATGAATTGCTTCAGCGTTCTTATTATGGAAATTCCAAAAAACATTCCGATCAGGAATGCCGAAGTATTATGTTCACTGAACAAACTGGCTCCGACAATACAGGTCTTTACGGCACTGTATAATGCTCTCAGTGGCGAAGATAATAATTTGAACAGGATGAATACCCTGCTTTGCAACCATCTTGCCCGGCGGCCGGAACTTCTGTCTGCTGAACCTGAAGAGATATTCTATATCGATGATAGTTTCGACAGAGATCTGGCCCGGGAGTTGTTCGGTAACGGGCATATTGGTATGAATATCAAGGTGGGCACCCTGCGCTGGCTGCGTGATAACGATCCGGACCTGATGGATGAGGTACAGCTGCTGCCCTTAGATCTGCTGGCTGAACTGAGTCCATGGATGTATGACGACACCCTGCGCTTATCCCTCCTGAAAAGCTGCCTGGCTGCCGGAGATGCCGATAAAAACATGCTCCATAATGTGCTGAACAGCTTCGCCGATGAGAACTACCATGGACTGTTACCAAATGAGAGGTACCGCAAAATGACTCACACAGCAGAGTTATGGGAGCTGGCTGAGCAACTCAGCGAAGCTGGCCTGATTCAGCCGCCAAAAATGGGAACCGGCCGGGATGAACACAAGATGGTCATCAATCCTGTGCGATCTGATTCTGACCCTGCGACCGAAGGATGAGGGCGCACACCACGGTTGTTTTTTTGCTGTTCTTGCAATAAATGATTTCTACTGTTGCTTATCGCGCATTGTGCCGTTATCTGCATAACTAATTTTACATTATTGCTTAAATTTCAATAATATCTCCTTTCTCCGCTCAGGATCCGGAAACTCCAAGTTCCGGATCTATCCGCCTCTCAACCGTCTGCCATTTATTCCGGTTGCACCAATCTTTTGACTGGCGGGATAATCAGCTCTGACCTGTTTCGGGAAATTACAATTTTACAGAGAGTGCTAGTAAATGGTTAATTCAACATCAATTAGTGAAAATCCTGGTTCACAACAACCCCCATTTAATTGGAATGCCCTGTTCCAAGGTGATCATACACGTGGGGCCTACAATGCCTGTGTGGGGAACAACGGTTCACCGGACCTTTATTATTATGCTGACGGCTTCGCTGACAGCGTATTCCTGCTTATTGATGCCCTGATTTCAGGGCAGCGCGCATTACTGGATACGCTTATTTATCCCATCTGCTTCAATCTGCGGCACTCAGTGGAACTGACTATTAAGGGGCAGATACAGGATCTCAGCCGGCTAGCGAAACTACGTAAACAGCCGCTTGCACCGGATGCGGACGTAGAAAAAGTGCTGAATCAGCACGATATTATGAACCTGTGGGCATTTTTTTCAGGCCATGCAGCCGCGTTTGATCGACGTTATAATGAAAAGGTGTCAGCGCTGGAACCTCTCATTCGCTGTATTGGGGAAACAGATCCCACTGGTCAGACGTTTCGCTACAGTTACAGTACTGAAGCCAAGAAACATCTGACAGACGTCAGTGTTATCAACGTATTGGTTCTGCGTGATCAGTTTCGCGTCATTCGTGAGCAACTGGAAGAACTAACAGGGTTGACTCACTGGCTATGGAAGGAATACTCAACCGGGGTTTTCACCAAAAACCTCAGTCGTAATGATCTTCAGGCTATCGCTGTTCAGTTGCCCATGCGGCAGTCATGGGCTGAGCCTTCTTCAGGCCTTACTGGCATCAAAGACTCCATCAAATCTGAATACAATATCGGCAGCAAAGAACTGTCTGAGGCATTCAGAAAAATTCAAGACAGCAGAGATTTGGCTCGAATTATCGGCGTGCCCGGAGCTATTCCGGGATTGTCTATGGCAGATTTGATAACTCTCAATGACTTCTGGAAGGTGGCATGGGATCGCGATGCTTTGTCGGACGAATTACGTGATGACATATCCGGCATTAGTACTTCTCCGGTTGTACCGGTTAGCCCTATGCAGGGGTTGAACCATGAACTCCAGGTAACGAAAGACACCCGCACTTCTTTCAATCAGTTTAAGCAGTGGGCAACAGCAGAGAAACTTGCCGGGCTACAGGCATTACTGGACGCCGGAGATTATTGTTTTAGTGAGGAGCATGACAGCTGCTACGAATCTTACAAAAAGGAAGTGGAGGTAGCATTCTCATCTTCTCAACGGAGCCGCATGGCTGAAATAAAGGAGGTCTGGTTGCGCAGCGTCGGGCGGCGAGCTTATCCTTCGCGCATCATAGATAAACTCAAACATGCTGGTTTCAAAGAAGAAAGCGACTTACTGGAGCAAAATCTTTTCGCCTGAAAAAGAATGGCAGAATTTCCCGGATTAAGAAAGGCCACACGGTGGTGGCCTTAACGCAATTATTTCTGGTTTACCGAGGAGGTTATGGTTGCGGTATAGGCACGGAGTGTTTCATCTACGCCATCAACCAGGGCATTAGCCAGTTCACTAAGTGTCTGTGTGTCTCCTATACGGGAGTCCTCCACGCTGTAACAGTGCAGAGAGCAGGACTCTTCCTGGAAACGGAAGCCTATTCCCAGAGCGTTGTTCTGGTAAATGAAAGGTGCGCCATACCCCGGGTCAGGCATCAGAATGTGGCCATTGCAGTTGGGCAGGCTGAACAGCTTGGTAGCGCCAGCTGGCAGAGCCCGGGTATTCTCTGTGCGTAACGTCAGCAGAACCTGTCTCAGTCCTTTCTCACCACCTTCGCCCTGAAAAACCTCCGCCTGGCTGTAAAAGCCTTTCGCCCGTGCCTCATAGAGACGATCTGCGGGATCAAGTCCCATAATACTGCGTAACTGGTTAATGTGACCGTAATAATCCTGGCGGCGATACCACGCCCCCCAGAAGCGGGCAATACTGGCCCAGAAGGCTTCAATGGTCTGCTCATCACGACTGGCAACTTCACAGAACAGAGCAAAATACAGGGCAGTACCACCGTAGAATTGCGGCACCCCCCGCATAACCTGGCTGGCCCGCGAGCGGAGGTGCTGCGCATTACGGAGCAGAATACGGGTCAAATCATCTTCCGTACTTATACCAAGCAGATCACGGTAGGCTACTTCAAACTGGGGGGCCGGAGGTACACTGTTCCAGGCCGGAAGAACCTGACTGCCGCTATACTGGGCGATATCCTGATCCAGGGAAGCGACCAGCGAGCTTTTGAGGCAGAAGACGTGGAGGATGCTGCCCATGCTGGCACTGACCATCTCACGCAGCAACGCGGACTGGTTAATGTCGCGGGCTTTTGCCACTTCTTTCAGCGCGTGGCCCTGATCGGTCGGAATACCCTTGAGCGAGACCGACACTGTCCCCTGGGACTCATTTCTTTCAGTTGTAGGCTGAGTTTCCATAATGAACTCCTCTTTGACGTTTTAAGCGAAATTACAAAAAAAAACACCACAATTGGTGATTCGGACACCAAATGGCTATTGGGTTATGATTGCCTGGTTGTATTACGATTTCAACGTTTTTATTACCTGCTCTCTCATCTTTTCACTGAGATCCGATTTCTGGTGAAGTCGGAATATGCCTGCACCGGTACGGTGAATGTCGCTCAGTACCACCTGCATTTCCTTCCCGTTATACTGATGAAAAAACAGGAGGCTGGCGTGAAACTGAAAATGCAGGATCTGAGACTGTTTAACCTCGTTTTTGAAAGCGACCCGGGATGGATACTGGATTTCTCTAACCGTACTCTGTCGGCTTTCTTTGATGAAGAACTGAGCATCGATATTGATGATGAGCTTTATCAGGAGGAGGGAACGTCTAAAGCCAAACGGGTCAGATGTCTGCTGAAACAGGTGGATCGTGATACTGCCCTGCAGGTTCTCAACGCCCTCTGGCAATATAAAACCGAGGCTATGCCTGAACAGGCTGAACGAACCCGTAATGACTGGCTTGCATTGCTTTCCCGACTGGAAAATACGGACGCTGAAACAGCCAGGGGCGATAAACCTGTCCAGGTCTGGCACGGAATTGACTGGCCTTCACTTGTAAACGAAATGAACGAGCTGAAAACCTTGGCACCGCATACCCGGGGGTTCCGGTTTGAAAGCTGGCTGGCTGACCTGTTCAGTACCTTTAAGCTCGCCCCCCGTTCATCTTTCCGTAACACAGGCGAACAGATCGACGGCAGCTTTCGGCTGAATGATGAATTTTACCTGATGGAAGCGAAATGGCACCAGAACAGGACGCCCGTTGCCGATCTCCACGTTTTCGAAGGTAAACTCAGGACCAAGGCGACCTGGACACGAGGCGTGTTCATCAGCTGGATGGGTTATACTGCAGAAGGCCTGACTGCCTTCGGTAAAGTTAAGCGGGTTATTTGTGTCAGCGGTTATGATCTTTATCATTCGCTCAGTCACGGGATCGCACTGCCCGAACTTCTGGAGGCAAAACTCCGGCATGCAGCCGAAAAAGGAGAACCCTACGCGCAATTTGACAGACTTTACACGCTTAAAAATAAAATACCCGGTACGATGAAATAACGAGCCCGGAAATTTCAGGGGTGATCACTGAATCCAGCGACTTACCTTGACCCTGTTTTCCATCGCCAGCCCTGGCACGCGCCCAGATTCTCTTACATTATTAGTCACCAGCGCGGCCAGCTTCAGGCACCCGAGCACAGCTTCCGGGTGCCGGGGCATGATGAGCGAGCATTAGGAGTGAGACAGGTCGTCACTTTTTCACGAAATACCCTGCGGCTGCAATTCAGACTCCAATTGTGATTTCTGTCGTTCCGCATTGTTTTACTGTATTAATGCGCAAAAAATTATAATTTTTCAGCAATGACATAAACTCACTGTCATATTGCTTCACCCTGAATACAAGGGGACTGAGTAGCTTCCCGGATCTGTTAAAAACGTCCCTGAGACTCTGTTTCTGAGTGAAATAATGTTTTCCATTCATCGCATTAAAAGGTGTTCCCCATTCTCCTGGCGTCATACTGTTCCCCTGCCAGCCTGACTGTTTAAGCTCTTCACAGAAATATGAAACTTTTACCAAATCGCTCTGGTTCAGTATTACGGATTGCCAGAAATTCCAGCGGGATAAACAATTCTTCAGGATCTCAGCGCCCTGAATCGTTGAATTATTTTGGTTTTTTAGTTTTTCAAGACAATGCCTTGCTGAAACAGGAAATATCTTGTTATGCAGGGCTTTTTTTATCCAGCCATCAATGAAACTTTGTTGTTGGTGATGGCTATTAATTCTCCCGCATTTACGCTCAATACCTATTGCAACAAGGAGGCAGTATGATACGTGTGCGTCGAAGGAACTTATAAATGGCACTTCATTTTTCGTTACTGATTTTTTCATTTTGCCTCCATAAATCTGTATACCTGGTGTTACAACGTCTTTTATTAACCTGAGTTAAGGACTACAATTATTGCGTAACAAATAAAAGGAAAAAATCATGACCCTCAAACAACTGCAGGCATTCTACTGGGCGGCAAGCCTCGGTAGTATCAGTGCAGCGGCAGCGAAATTAAACATAACCCAGTCCACCCTTTCCAAAAGAGTGCTTGAGCTGGAAAGTTTTCTTTCGCAGTCACTTTTTTCCCGTTCCGCTCAAAAACTTGTCTTAACGGAAGTCGGGACAAAAATTTTTGACCATGCATTCCGGATGATTCAGATTGAAAATGAAATTTACAACACAGTCACCCCTTCATCGGAAATAAGTGGGAAATTCAAGGCCGGCATAAGTGAACTTACGGCAATGACCTGGTTTCCTGGCTATATTTCTTCTGTTTATAACATTAACATAAATTTCGAAGCCGAAATTTATGTTGATGTTGCCGCAGTATTACTGAAGAGACTGACGAAAGGCGAAATAGATTTCGCCATATTGCCGTTCAATTCAGAGCAGGATAAGCATTTTAATGCAGTTCAGCTTTCCACAGTAAAATTCCTCTGGGCTGCGTCACCCGAATTACTCCCGGTTAGTAGCCGTATCACTTCAGAACAGCTGCAAAACTTTACCCATCTGACTCACACAGCCGATTCCCATTTAAAACGTATTTATGATCAATGGATCACTCATAATCATGTAAATTCAGCAAGAACGATGACCTGCAACAGTTTGTCGGCCATTACGGCATGCACTATAGCAAAGGTGGGTATCAGCCTGCTGCCCCAGACACTTTTAACGCCACTTGTTATCAGTAAAAAACTTACAGCGCATGTCAGTGAATTCGAACTGCCCATCGTGGACTATTACTTTTGCTGGAATATCAGCGACACCCGGACTTCTCTTCCCCTGCTGGCTAACCTGGCCAGAACAAATGCAGATTATAATCTGAATAAAGCACTGGATATTTTCCAGTAAGTATAGTGTAACTTGCTGGTTATTATGCTGGCTCCCGGGGTAACGGGAGCCAGCTCGGGTCCTACCGGGTAAGCGTTTTTTCACCCTGTTTATGTCGGGCGTTCACCGGCAACCTTTCTCCGCTCATTTCCTCTTCCGTGTATTTAAGGCCATAGAAGCTGTCGAGGAGAATTTGCTTCAGTTCAGTTATAAGGGGATAGCGCGGGTTAGCCCCGGTACACTGATCATCAAAGGCATCTTCCGCAAGCTTGTCGACATGTGACAGGAAGTCGACTTCCTGAACGCCGGCCTCACGAATGGAGTTCGGTATACCCAGTTCTGCTTTGATGCTTTCAAGCCAGGCCAGCAGTTTCTCAATTTTTACCGTTGTGCTGTCCGTTGCCGCCGTCAGGCCGAGATGGTTTGCCACCTCAGCATAGCGGCGGCGGGCCTGCGGACGATCATACTGGCTGAATGTCGTCTGTTTCGTCGGATTATCATTCGCGTTGTAGCGGATCACGTTGCAGATGAGCAGTGAGTTAGCGAGACCATGCGGAATGTGGAACTGCGAACCCAGCTTATGTGCCATGGAATGGCAGACACCCAGGAAAGCGTTAGCGAATGCAATCCCGGCAATAGTGGCTGCGCTGTGAACACGTTCGCGGGCAACCGGATTTCTGGCCCCTTCATGATAGGACGCCGGCAGATTTTCTTTCAGTAACCTGAGTGCCTGCAGTGCCTGGCCATCAGAGAACTCAGATGCCAGCACGGAAACGTACGCTTCCAGCGCATGCGTTACCGCATCCAGACCGCCAAATGCACATAATGATTTCGGCATGTCCATCACCAGGTTAGCATCGACAACGGCCATATCCGGCGTCAGGGCATAATCAGCCAGCGGATATTTCTGGCCGGTCTTATCGTCAGTCACCACGGCAAAAGGTGTCACTTCTGACCCCGTACCGGATGTGGTGGTAACCGCGATCATTTTTGCTTTTACGCCCATTTTAGGGAATTTGTAGATACGCTTACGAATATCCATAAAGCGCAATGCCAGCTCTTCAAAATGCGTTTCCGGATGTTCGTACATCACCCACATGATTTTGGCTGCGTCCATTGGCGATCCCCCTCCGAGGGCAATAATGACGTCAGGCCTGAAGGCATTCATCAGCGCCGTGCCTTTACGAACCACACTCAGTGTCGGATCGGCTTCCACTTCAAAGAAAACTTCTGTTTCCACCCCTGCCTGTTTGAGAACAGATGTAATCTGATCGGCGTACCCGTTATTGAACAGGAAGCGGTCGGTAACCACGATAGCGCGTTTGTGGCCATCGGCAATGACCTCATCCAGCGCAACCGGCAGGGAACCCCGGCGGAAGTACACGGATTTCGGTATTTTATGCCACAACATATTTTCAGCCCTTTTTGCCACAGTTTTTTTGTTGATCAGGTGCTTGGGCCCGACGTTCTCCGAAATGGAGTTTCCACCCCATGAGCCACAGCCGAGGGTAAGAGACGGAGCCAGTTTGAAGTTATAGAGATCGCCAATCCCCCCCTGTGAAGCCGGGGTGTTGATCAGAATGCGCGCAGTCTTCATTTCTGAACCGAATTTCTGTATACGTTCTGGCTGATTATCCTGGTCTGTATACAGGCATGACGTGTGACCGATCCCCCCCATTGCCACCAGTTTCTCTGCTTTAACAAGCGCATCGTCAAAATCTTTTGCCCGGAACATGGCAAGGGTGGGAGACAGTTTTTCGTGTGCAAAGGGTTCGCTGTCGTCCACATTTTTCACTTCACCAATTAAAATTTTGGTGGTGACCGGAACAGTGAAACCCGCCATTTCAGCGATTTTGTAAGCCGGCTGGCCAACAATCGCCGCATTCAGCGCGCCATTTTTCAGAATGATGCCCTGCACGGCTTTCAGCTCTTTACCCTGCAGAAGATATCCGCCATGACTGGCAAAGCGCTCCCGGACAGCGTCATAGACACTGTCCACCACCACGACAGACTGCTCAGATGCACAGATCACACCGTTGTCGAACGTTTTGGACATCAGCACCGATGCCACTGCACGCTTAATGTCAGCGGTTTCATCGATCACTACGGGCGTGTTACCGGCTCCCACGCCGATTGCAGGTTTGCCGGAACTGTAGGCGGCTTTCACCATACCCGGACCGCCGGTCGCCAGAATAAGGTTGATGTCAGGGTGGTGCATCAGCGCGTTAGATAATTCGACAGATGGCTCATCGATCCAGCCAATCAGATCTGCCGGAGCACCTGCAGCAATCGCTGCCCGGAGCACTATTTTCGCGGCTTCATTTGTGGCATTTCTGGCTCGTGGATGCGGGGAGAAAATGATGGCGTTACGTGTTTTAAGGCTAATCAGTGCCTTAAAGATGGCTGTGGATGTCGGGTTAGTCGTCGGAACGATGCCACAAATAATACCAATGGGTTCCGCGATAGTGATGGTGCCAAATGTGTCATCTTCCTCCAGCACACCGCAGGTTTTTTCATCCTTATAAGCATTGTATATATATTCAGAGGCAAAGTGATTTTTAATAACTTTATCTTCCACAACCCCCATCCCGGATTCGGAAACAGCCATTTTCGCAAGCGGTATTCGGGCGTCCGCTGCCGCCAGCGCTGCAGCGTGGAATATTTTGTCGACCTGCTCCTGGGAGAAAGTGGCATAAATCTTTTGCGCGGCTTTTACACGTTCCACTAACGCGTTCAACTTTTCAATATTGTTTATCGACATGGTGGTAATCTCTGAAAGTAAATAAAAAGAAAAAACCGAATCATTGTACGCATTAAGATTGCGGCGAAAAAAAATGCGCACGCTTCCTGTATAATTATTTATATAATTACACTGCAATGATTCGGTTAAAAACTACTTGGGGCGAAGATTTTTTGCTACATATTACTGCTGGCTGAAAATCACATCAGGGTTTCGTTTGCCGCAATAACACCGGCGGCACGCAGCGCATCATCCAGCCAAGGTGAAACGAGGATGCCCTGCTCAATTTCTTTCATCCGTTCCTGTTCAGCCTGCACCTTTTTTTCTGCAGCTTCGAGTACGGCGTCCACTTCCTGGCGAGGAATAACGACCACGCCGTCACAGTCACCGACGACCAGATCACCTGGCTGTACGGCCACGTCACCCAAGGAAATCGGGCAGCAAATTTTACCACCGATGTTTTTAGTCGGGCCTGCCGGGTTACGGCCTGCGGCAAAGATTGGCATTCTGGAATTGCCGATGGTGTCGAAATCGCGGGAGGCACCATCCACAACAAAACCACCGATACCCGCCGCTTCTGCCTGAGTTACCATCAGTTCGCCAAACATGGCGCTGGATGCATAACCTTGGCCTGCAACGATAATGACATCCCCGGGCTTGGCCAGAGCCAGCGCAACGTGGAACATCAGATTATCACCCGGACGGGATTCAACCGTGAAAGCAGTGCCCACCACCTGCATATCATTACGCAACGGCTTAATGGAGCTGTGAAGGGCGCCACGTCGGCCTGCTACATCGGAGAGAATTGCGGCCTGGTATTTTCTTGCGCGTTCGATCTGTGCTTCAGATAAACGCGGGAAGTTGATAACGTCGTCAAATTTAGTAGTACGCATAGTAAGGCTCCGGATTAAGAAATTAAGTTTTTAGGGGACTGGCCATTCAGGGCGGCATCAACACTGGCAAATGCGCCCATGCCCATACGGATCAGAGATTCATTACTGCTGCCGCCCACGTGCGGTGAGGCCACGAAATTATCGAGCTCAAGCAGAGGGCAGTCCTTATTCAGGGGCTCCTCGACGAAGACGTCGCATGCTGCTGCAAAAATTACGTTATTTTTGAGTGCATCGTATAAATCGTCTTCATTGACGATCCCGCCGCGGGATACGTTGATGAGAACTGCATCTTCTTTCATCATGCTCAGTTCACGTCTGGCGATCATATTCCTGGTCTGCGGCGTCAACGGGACATGCAGGCTCACCACATCACACGTGGTCAGTAAATCGTCCACCGTCAGTACCCGCTCAACACCGTTTTCAGTGAACAGCTGCTCCGGAGCGTAGGGATCGTAAGCCAGAACCCGCGCGCCAAACCCGGATTTCAGGATTTTTGCCACGCGCAGTCCGATATCACCCAGACCGACGAGACCTACCGTTTTTTCACTCAGCTCAAATGCTTTCGGCAGGGCTTTCCATTCGCCATAGCGTACGCGATAAGAATAGAGCGGCACGCTGCGATAAAGAGAGAGCGCCAGCGTCACAACATACTCAGCCACGCTGATGGCATTGGCGCCAGGTGTATTGGTCACAAGGATATTGTTTGCTTTTGCAGCCAGTACATTAATGTTGTCCACGCCCACACCATGCTTGGCGATGATTTTAAGATTTCGGGCTTTTTCTATATCTTCAGCACTTACAACCCAGGTACGCACAATCAGCGCATCTGCTTCTTCATGCCAGTTGCGATCGCGGGACTCCGGATAAGCAACGGTTTCATATTTTTTTGAAATTTCTTCAATAACCTTTGGACTTACCGGGTCCATAATAAAAACTTTCATGCCTTACTCCTTATTTACGGCTGCTCAATTCGGGTGCTTTCGTTTACTAAAAGGGTACTTTTAGGTTCCCGGGGATTCTTTTTTGCTACAGGCTCAATCATGGTCATCAGTAAGCACAGGGTGACAAAGGAACAGATACTCAGGAAAAGGAAGACCTGGTCCCAGCCGTAATTATCGAGGATCACGCCGACGACGAACGGAGAGACAGCCCCGCCAACAGAGCCTACGGTATTAACAACGGATGCCGCCAACGGTACTTTCTGCTTAACAGCCAGTCCCATCGGATAAACCAGGAAGGTTGAATAACCGATGTTTAGCAATACTCCCGTCAGAAAGAACAGACCTGCAATGACTACCGGGATGGTCGGGGTATTAATCAGTACATACATCATGATCACCGTGGATGCAGAAGTGATAAACATGACGGGCTTCCTGCGTCCTTTAAACAGGCGGTCGGACAGGACGCCGCCCAACAGGTTACCAATGATGGCACCGACCCAGGGTGCAGAGGCCACGAAACCCATGCTCAGAACTGACATATGCTTTTCATTAATCAGGTAAGACGGTACCCATGTCATAATGGAGTATGTTATGCCCACCATCAGCCCGTAGCCTATTGCACATGCCCAGTTATTCCAGGACAGGAAAATTGACCGCGAGTCACTCAGTAAATCGACTTCTTTGCGACGGATCAGCGTGTCAAGAAAACCTGATTTGGCGGGTTCGGTCGTTCCGGTAACGGCGTTTGTCTGAGCCAGGGCTTCGTTATCAGAATTGAGGATATAATCCCGCTCGGCCTCATTGCAGTATTTGCTTTCTGACGGATCGTCCTTGACGAACATCAGCCACATAATGGCAATCAGGAACCCGGGTACCGCGAATATATAGAATACTTCACGCCAGCCCCATGTCAGCACGATCCAGGCGCACAGCGGTGGCACAAAAGCGGGCGCAAATTTAATTGAGGACATGAAGATACCGGTCGCCAGACCTTTTTCTTTGGCAGGGAACCAGCGGTTAATAATGGAGACAATGCCAATGTTAAGTGGGCCTTCCGATGCCCCAAGAACAGCACGTGCAAATTTTAATTGTAATACACTGCCTGTCAGTCCAATAAACAATGTTGATATAGACGTTAAGATCATGCATCCGGATAAAATCTTACCGATGCCATACTTGCTGAACAGAAAACCAACCGGGATTTGAACCAGTGCATAGGTAATATAAAATAGGCTGGCCAGTAATCCGATATCTACGTTTGAGAGATGAAAGTCTTCTTTTATAAAGGGAACGACAACACCAATATTTGCCCGGTCTGCACCGGCTATCATGTATACCGTAAAGAACATGACGGCAACTATCCATCGATAGCCGCTTCGTTTTTGAGTTGTAGGTTGTTTCATATTTTTCTGCCTGTGGTGTAGGGAAAAAGCTTTCTTATTTTTTGCGTGTTTTTGTTTTAGCAAATGGAATCAGTTCTTACGACCGAATAGTATTTCGGGGGGGGTATTCCAAAAAGGAATAGCATATAGGAGTTTATTTATTAAAAATTAATTGATTTGTTTATGTGATAAGACACGCATTTAATGACAGATTTTCTTGCGCTTTGTCATTGCGTCGGCCTGACTTTGATAACGATCACGAAATCAATTTTTTGCCTTTTTCGTATGATTCTCACGTATTCCGGACCCTGAGATGAGGCGGGGCAGGCGCGCCCTGTCCTCAGATCAGGATCGTTCCGGACCGGGCAGTAGCACCGTCAGCTAGGAACGCGGTGAGTTGCATATGCATGGCGGAAACGTAGCATGAGGGCTGCAAAACATATTCAGGATGAGCTGACGTTCGTTGGATGAACAATTTTGTTATCACTTTCATATATTGTTCCTTCAGTCACAATAATCCCCTAGTTGCAGCAATCCTCCTGAATTTATGCTTTATCAGCAATAATCTCTTTCTTCTTCCGCTGAGATCCGAAAAATACCATAACCGGAGATTTAAATTTCATCGATACTGACAAGGCGTTAAACACAGGAATTATCGATTGGTTCTGTTTTCTAATGTTATGCCGCAAACCAGCTGCCCATGCAGTCAATACCGATGCACCTGCGTGGCTTTTCAGGGAGATAAAGTTATGGCCGATCCAGTCAACCTGCAGACCGATGTGGTCAGGCAGCATACGGTTCCCCGTTTTTTACTGAAGCATTTCAGTACGCCGGGAAAGGGTAAGCGGCAGCGTTTATACGCCTTTGACAAGGCTGTCGGGCGCGCCTATGCCACCACGCCGGATGATGCGACCGTCCGCAACACGTTCTACAACCTCGATAATCACCCGGACCGTCTGAGTCTTGAACCACTCCTGGGGATTTACGAGCACCACGCGGCACCGGTAATTGCAGCCCTGCTGGCGCACAGGGATATTCGCAGGCTGACACATGACGAACGCTACAGGCTGGCCGTGTTTGTTGCCGTGCAGCGCGCACGAACCTTCGGCGAACTGGAGCGTATCTCAGGCATGATTTCGGTGCTTACCGATAAGATGGAGGCAATCGGTTCGACTAAAGAGCAGGCCTTGGAAACCCTGGGCCTGTCGTCCGGGGGCGATACCAAGGATATTTTTCTGCGGCAGCTCGTCCAGCAGATGTCACATATTGATCACCTGCTGAAAAAGGACTGGTACCTTCTGGAAACCAGGCCAGAACGTCCGTTTTACGTATCAGACAATCCCGTAGTGCTTAAGAACAGCAATGACTTCGGGGCGTACGGTAATCTCGGACTGGCCGTACGCGGCATAGAAATCTATCTGCCCCTGTCATCGACGCTGATGCTGGCCATGTATTGCCCTTCCATCCGGGAAAAAATGATTCGAGATAAGCAGAATCTTCAGCTACTCATGGCCAGAGCCCCGTACCGGATCCCGCGTCACATGCGCCCGTTTGAAATGCTCAGTCATCTCAACACATTTACAGACTATCTTCTTATGCCGCTTACCCCGGAGCATGTCACGCACTACAACGCGCTGCAGGTGGAGTACGCAGAGCAGTACGTGTTCTGCAGTGAAAACGATTTTTCTCTGGTTGAGAGAATGCTGGCTGCTGATGATCGTTACCGCACAGGCCCGCGGTTTACGTTGTAGGGTCACGCCAGGCGTTTGCTATCATGTTCCATGGGCAAGAAAAGCAGGCAGGCGAAAGCGGCAGTGGCCACAGGGACCACCGCCGTAAGGAGATGGCGAATATCTGTTGACATTCGCCATCCGTTCGTGTAGCGTTGCGGCTCTTACTTAGATAGAGTAAACTTTCGGTAAGCGGCTCCAACCACTTTACCGATACCCCAGAGCAGCCCGCTCTTTACTGGCGTGATCCAGAGTGCCGAAACCGCAAATTTCGACACAATAAAGGCCTTAAGCCAGGGTACTACAGCCCAGACCACCGCGGCACAGAGTCCCACGTAAGCCACCAGAAGCAAAATACAGAGACACGCGCTCCAGTATTGCTTCTGTCCGATGTGCCCCCAGGCACTGACGGAAAGGTTTTTAGCGGTGGTGATAATCGCCAGAACAAAAGCGATTTCAGTCTGGAATGGGAATAAAACCGTTCCCTCGGTGTCTTTCAGAAAATCCATATATCCTCCAATGGATGGTTGTTGTTAACACTGATGTGTTGCCTGTGATCATGGTTCTGACCTCATTTTTTGATTGAAAAGGCACCCGGCGCCTCACACGCGTGAACGCTGTTGATACCGTACAGAATGTTTTCTCTTTCAGCCCCGCTATGATGTGTTCATTCGCATCCTCCTGTTTGTCATCCTGATTTTAAGCTCGTCCCGGGTGCTCCCCGGAAAAAAATCCAAAAAAAATCCAGGCCGGAATGGTGATGACCAGTCTGGCGGGAAATAAACGGATTTGTTGGGGTGGAGCGGGACGGAACGATACTATGTAAGTAAGGTTAACAGAAAACTCACACTATGTCAAGGCGCAGTTTTCCATTAAAGTTACTATAGCATAGTATTGTTGGTGTATTTTTAGCAAAAAGTGCTATTCATTCCTCTCTGTACATCTATTTTCGGCCGTACCGTGGCAGCCAGGCTAATACATTTTTCAGGTTTTTGCCCCCTGCCCCCTCAGAGTACCGCCACGAACAGATGGGTTGCGGTGCCCTGCCTGCGACAGGTAAACGGACCTCCCGCTGTTCCGGCTGACAACCGGCATTTACGGCCACTCCGGCTGAAGGCCGACTTGAGGGATTTGGATGTCTCCCGCAGCGCATCCTCAAGGCCGGTGTTCAGGCTGAGCATCACCACCGTCCCGACCGGGCGACGGGCGATCTCCGCGAAACTCTCTCCGCCGGTGACATAGCGGCTCTGTCGTCCTTTCATTGCACCCTCCTGATGATGCAGTTGTGCCCGCAGAGGCGGGTTCGTTACAGCAGGTTATATTCCACCACTTTGATCAACGCCTGAGCGACATCCGGTAGCGGGGTGGGATTCTGGTCTTCTTCCATGCCGTTGGTGTAAAGATGAAGCTCACAATTCCCGTCCACAAAACGGAAGGCCTGATCCCATCTGTCGGGTTCGGCGCTGATCAGTGCGCTGTAGCCCGGGTCGGCGGAAAAGCGGCGGCCTTCAAGCTCGGGAAACGGAATGTTCCACATCTGTAGGGCGTAATTTTCGGGGAGAGTCAGAGCAACACGCCACGCGCCGTAGGCGTAGTCTTCAGGGCGGTAGATACGCACGGTGATGTCATCCTTCGTCCAGCGGTAGCCGGAGAGGACAGGAAGCTTTTTCAGGACACGGATGGCCTCGATATCCTGGTAAAAGCGGTGTTTTTTCTCCTGCAACTGCGAGTAAAAAATCCTGTTCCAGGCACGGTCAATGGTTTCCCTGTCCCGGCCGGCGATCTCGGCAAACAGGGAAAAGGTCAGAGAGATCCCGCGCGGGATCTTTTTCCAGCCCTTAAGCACCTGGTCGGCACGTGCGTGCAGGAAGGGCGTGTTGGTCAGCACCACCCGGCGAAGCTCCTCTTCCGTTGAGATCCCGAGCAGCTTCTGGTATTCCTGGTTCCAGCGGGTGATGTAGTGGCTTTGGTAGCGTTTCTCCATGACCTCGGCGCCCAGATAACTGGCCAGCTCGTCATCAAGAGAGGCGATGAGCGGGTTTTTCAGGGCGAAACTGTCGATGACGTCCCGGAAGCTGTCTTCCAGGAACTCACGTAGAAACGTCGCCTTTGGCTTACGCGCATGATTTGCCAGGTCGGTGATCACCCGGTCAATGTCGGCAGGAATGTTCCGCAGCGTGTACGTTACGCTCTCTCCACCGTCGTTTGTCATGTCATGTTCTTTTTCACTCATCAAGTGTACCTTTTCACGGGAGGGTGCATTACTGCAATTCTTATACATTATCCTGGGATTGAGGGTGTTTAAATACTGCAAAGCATATGTTTTTATAATTCGTATGCTCCACTGTATATTTCCTGTTCACCGTCTTTTCTGAGATCCGAAAACTCCCGGTCCCGGATCTCCTGATCGTCACTCCCCGCCCGCCGGCCCGGAAACACAAGATGTGCCACACCATCAGCTGCGACTTCTTCCATATGTTGTGTTTCAGGCCCTGATCGTGACCTGTGGCTCAGCGGCAGAAATGGGCGCTTCGCTTATTTTGCCGGCGTGGTACACTTCCGGAAAGTCGCGATTCGACAGAAACTCGGATCTACCGGAAACGACCATCCGGTAATTTAATTGCGTGGTTATATGGCTGCTTATTATCAGGCCAGAAATTATGACGGCAGGAAAAATTCTGTGTCGTGACTGTCAGGTGCTTCGGTGAGTTATGGTTACGGATCGGGACTATTTAAATTCTATCATTGTAATGGGAGCTATTCTGGAGTCTGAATGACAGCGTATGAATTGGTAGATATGTTGATCAATGATGGCCATTCCTCCGTCTGGTTTTATCGAGCAAGATTATTGACTGATGAAGATGAAGTGTCGGTGATGTTTCTGCTTCAGCAAAACGGTGAGGAAGTAGCACGGCGTATCTATGCTCAGGAGGTGAATGGGTGGAGGCAGACTTTCTCTCCTAAAGCACCTGTTTTCCCGGTGGTGCCTGTAAATGCTTTTCATGTTGATATGACTGACCCTGCCACAGCCAGCTGGGACATCGATATGCATGATTCCGAGTATGCTCAGATGGATTCCATTCAGGAGAGAATAAAATGAGATGCTCAGTGGCGGGATTTATCAATTCGTAGAACCGGACTGAACCGACAAATATCAGGATGAAAGCATAATGAAGACAATTAAGGAGATCGCAAGCCGGTTAGGAGTTATGGTTGTTATTGTCGGCACGACTTACGGGGTCAGCGCCGCAACTCGGGAAGAAATGCAGCGGCTCGATGAGGCCTACCCGCCTGGCAGTGTGGTCGTCTGCCACTCAGACCTTCCGGGAGACGGAAAACTCAGCCTACCCACAACAATGATCTCGAGGGGAAAGGTCGAGTCCAAGGAAAATGGTCATACCCTCTTTAGCGTTTCCGTCACTTGGCGAACTCCGGGTGCGAAAGGAAGCGATGCCGGTGATCTGATACTGACGTTCAGGATGAACCAGCGCAGCGATGAGAAAGGGCTGTATACACTTATAGATCCTGAAAGCATGGCTGTCACAATGTCTGCTGCCGGGCCTGCCGGTGAAGAAGCGGTACTGAAGGGATTCCGCAGCCGTTTCGGCGGCACTGAAAATTTCGCTCCTTACAGCCAGACCGAGATCACTGAGTTTCCGGCGTATATCACCCGTAATCCGGGCGAGGCGCCGTCCTACTGCCGGAAGGAAGTCCGTGATCATGCCTGATGATCCCTTCACCCTGACCAAAGTCGTCAAATGGTCAGGTAGAGAACCTGAAGCCGGGGTGTAATGAAAGGTTTGAATATCAGCGCCCGTCAGGAAAACGATACCGGTATACCAAGGAGAACAATATGAACAAGGTTAGTCTGCATGAGATCCATGCCAGTGTGATTGCCGATGAGATAGTGGCACTGTTGACCCTATGCCAGCAGCTGCAGTTTGAGAAGAACGGCAGGGAGAGGCCGTCACCGGAACAGTATTCCCGCGATGAGGATGAGTTTGCGGATCGGATAAGGGCGGCATGCAGTCATGCCATGTTGCTACGCCAACTGCTGCCGATGATGCACGGCATGAGTGCCATCGGCGCAGAGCTTGAACGCCGCGGGGACATTCATGTTGCCGTCGGGGAAGATTACGTGCAGAAGGCACTGGCACGACTTATCGAGGAACACCTGCCCATTAAGGACAACAAACAATGATGCCGGCAATACCTAGCCATGGCATTTCGTTTTCCCCCGCGCAGCTGCCGGTGGCCATAGACTATCCGGCCGCGCTCGCCTTACGCCAGATGGCTCTCATTCAGGACGAACTGCCAAAATATCTGCTGGCGCCGGAAGTCAGCGCCCTCCTCCACTACGAGCCCGATCTGCACCGTAAAATGTTGCTTGCGACGCTGTGGAATACCGGCGCGCGTATCAATGAGGCTCTAGCCCTGACCCGGAGTGATTTTTCCCTGGCTCCGCCCTACCCGTTTGTGCAGCTGGCCACGCTCAAACAGCGGGCTGAGAAAGCGGCAAGAACGGCAGGCAGGACTCGCGCCGGCAGTCAGCCCCATCGACTGGTGCCGCTGTCGGACAGCCAGTACGTCAGTCAGCTGGAGATGATGGTGGCCACGCTGAAAATTCCGCTGGAACGCCGGAATAAACGCACCGGCAGAATGGAAAAGGCACGCATCTGGGAGATCACCGACCGGACGGTCCGGACCTGGCTGAATGAAGCGGTGGAATCGGCCGCTGCCGACGGAGTGACGTTCTCCGTGCCGGTGACCCCGCATACGTTCCGCCACTCCTACGCCATGCACATGCTCTATGCCGGTATTCCACTGAAAGTTCTGCAGAGCTTGATGGGCCACAAGTCAATCAGCTCGACGGAGGTTTACACGAAGGTTTTTGCGCTCGATGTCGCAGCGCGCCATCGGGTGCAGTTCCAGATGCCCGGGACCGAGGCGGTGGCAATGCTAAAAAGAAATGGGTAAGACGGCATTACTATCTAAACCTAACTGACCCGTCCGCCGGGATTGGCTTGCCATATTAATCTGATTTCCTGCTCTTTCCGGCTTCCGCTTTAAATCGGAAGCTCATATATGGACCGCTTTAGTATGCCCCGCGGTCTGTCTATGAGTGCAACATCGTTGCCGTTCAGTCTTTTTCCTGCAAGATATAGTTCATCAATTAAAAACCTTGTTCGTTTAATACCTTGTAATTATTACAAACTACCTGGACTCCTTTACCTTAAGCTCTACCGAACCATTCCTTAGAAGTAGATTTATTTTGACGAACACCCTGATCGTTAAAGTACGTAATACCCAGATTGTACTGCGCATCTGCAGCAACCTGCGCTGCGGCTTTTTCATACCAGCCCCGTGCCTAGCTGTAGTCCTCTAGCTGTAGTCCTGGTGCACATCTAAGCCCTATTCGTACATAACTACAAGGTTATACTGCGCGTTCACCTTGCCCTGCGCAGCGGTTTTTTTTTAATATGTCCCGTTCGTCAGTAACCCGCTTCAGCTCTTTCTGGAGTCGGCGGATCTCGGCCTGAGCATCTGACTGCTCTTTGTCGGTGGAAGAGTCCAGCCCGTATTTCTTTATCCTGGCATAAAGACTATGTGGGTAGTGATATCGAGACATGTTGCGACACTGGAAACAGAATGGCCACGATCAACAACCTGTTTGACTGCTTCGATTTTAAACTCTTCAGGATAACGCTTACTGCTCATGTGCATCTCTCTTTAAGCCATTTTTAATGACTCTGAGGTGTCTTTTAAACCCATGGCGATTCACCCAGTTGAATGGTTGTGACCGTGGTCCCAGTTGAATGGTTGTGACCGTGGTCCCAGTTGAATGGTTGTGACCGTGGTCCCATTTAAATGGTTGTGACCGTGGTCCCATTTAAATGGTTGTGACCGTGGTCCCATTTAAATGGTTGTGACCGTGGTCCCAGTTGAATGGTTGTGACCGTGGTCCCATTTAAATGGTTGTGACCGTGGTCCCATTTGAGTGGTTGTGACCGTGGTCCCATTTGAGTGGTTGTGACCGTGGTCCCATTTGTGTGGTTGTGACCGTGGTCCCATTTGAGTGGTTGTGACCGTGGTCCCATTTGTGTGGTTGTGACCGTGGTCCCATTTGAGTGGTTGGGAGCACGGTCCTGAAAAGGCTAAAGCAGGAAGATTACTACCGAATCAATGCTTGTTTTTCTTCGTAGCTAAAAGCTCAAGCATTTCTTCAAACTTCCCAATGTTTTCCTCGGAAAGCTTGGAACGATCAAGGCTGATAATCACTTTATTTCCTTTATACCGCACTGTTGCTCCAGGAACGAACTCGTGCTTTTCAGGAGCCTGATTTAATTTCTTGTTGGGATCTTTAAGCAACGCTGTAAGAGATTGAATTATTTCATCAGCCTCAAGTATAACCCCCGCTTTTCTTTTCCCTGATAACTCAGATGCTCCCTCAAGTAGAAGAGCTTCATTTTCAGAAAAGATTTTCTGTAAGTTTTCGCCAGCTCTCGCGGAAAGTTCGCCAGGATGAGAGAAGAGTGCGATGACATCTCTTGGTAACTTAGAAGTATTAATGCATCTGGTTATGATTTTTCTTGAGATGTTTTCAGCGTCAGCCAGGGCAGAAATATTCCCATTAAACTCATTAGCTAAACGCTGGGAATATCGCTTACCTCTTTCATAAGCACTCGTAGGCCTGTAATCATTTCCAAGTTTACATAAAGCATCCATCTGTTCGTCATCAAGGGTGCCGACAAGTATGCGATATTCAGTAGATGTCAGAATGGCAGTCATGCGACGGCGGCTGCCATCGGCAACTTCTATATGACCGTTGACCTTACGACCAAATGCCGGATTTTGCTGGCCAGACAGTAAAAACGATGGGATGAGATCGTCTAAGGAATCTTCTGTTAAAAATGCCTGATCACGTTCATTACCAGCCCAGACCTTTGTTGAGCTGGCAACATCTGCACCAAGGATGGTCTCGAGAACAAACTTCACTTCTCGTCCACAGACGGGAAGGGTAATAGTATTGCCCTTTGCCATAGCACCCACTCGAGCAATGAGTGTATCAACCATAGGAGCTGCAGGGGCTGTTACAGTAGTCGTAGGAGCAACTGATGGGGTAGATTTAGGGATGATAGGTGGGCGTTTCATTAACGGATCTCCCAACGAGGTTTAATGAGACGGTCAAAGATTTCATTACAAACCGGCTCCCAAATTGCGAGTGCATTCCTCCATGCTCCTGTAGAAGAACGCTGATCAATAGCTTGTTCGAACACAGTTCTCATTCGAATCTGCCCTTTACCTACTTCATCCGTTTCACGCACTACGTTTTTGAGCACCATGCTTCCCCATGCATCCCTTATTTGCTCTTCCATCCATGGCGACTGGGAACCGTTATTATTATTGTATTTAGTAAGCAGGATCCTGACATCTGGCTCGAACCCCTGGAGATCTACGTTTTTCAACAAATCCCTCAGCATGTCGAAAAATTGCAGGGCAGAGGTATAGTCAAAGAGTTCTGCAGGCGTAGGAACTAACAACACATCTGCAGCACAAACAACGTTAATTGTGCCGATACCAAGGTTAGGAGCACTATCGATAACAACCACATCGTAATCATGGGCTACCGTTTCAATGGCCAGCCTTAGCATCATGTGAGGTTCTGTCGGCAGCTTTCCTTCGTCAAAACGTCCCATCAACTCAGTTTCAATACGATGTAAGGCCAGACAAGAAGGGATGATATCAAGGCCAGGCCAGCATGTTGGTTTTACCGCATATGAAGCATCATCTCGTTCACCGAGATAGAAGGGGAGTAGAGTATCTTCAGAATGAATATGTAAATCAGGAACCCAACCATGGTACATCGAGGCCGTACCCTGCGGATCGTTGCCTTCGACTAACAGTACGCGAAGCCCTTTTAAAGCCAAATCCTGAGCAAGATGAACGGAGACAGAAGTTTTATAAACCCCACCTTTATGAGCTGCAACACCGATTACCGGAGGTAAGCTTTCATCTGGTCGGCGAAGACGGGTACCAAACACATCTCGCATATGATTTATTTGCTCGATGGTATAGCCCACACGCTGTTCTACGCGTCCTCGCAATTCCATATCTGGATGCGGCAATCGTCCTGCTTTTTCAGCGTCACGAATAGCCTGGGATGATACACCGATCAGATCGGCTGCCTCACCAACACGCCACCGGCGGGTTATTTTCCTTGCTTCAGGGCTATCATCATTAAATTGAGCAATTGCGATGGCTTTCGTCATCTCATGGCCAGCTGCAATGCATTGGTTAAGCGTATCCATTAATCCCATTCGAAACTCCTTTAATCAACTTTGCATCATTATATTAAATCTTGAAAAAACAAGCAAAGCAACGAAAAACCTGCAAACCTGCTAAAAAAATGCAAAGCGCATCAAATCCTGCAAAGTTGATAACTTTTTAAACAGAATCCTTCATCAAAATTAGAGGGTTAAGAAAGTTTGAATATTACTGGGCAATAGTTAACCACAAAGCCCTCCAAAAGGAAGGATTTCTTTATCGTATCCCGAACGCCCTTTGCCTCATTGATGCAGACGTAACGCCGAATACATGAGGGCAGGGCGGCTAAAAAAGCTCTCATAAAATCATACCGTGCGATACGTGCATGTAACGTTCATGCACACATCACTTACATGTATTGGGAATTACATTCGTGACAGCCAGAATGATAAAGGTGGGTCATAGCATGCATAAAGTGTGTCGCAACATGCTAAGAAAAACGATCATCAGAGTATCTAAAAAAGGTGGGTATAAACATGTAAAAAGTGGGCAGCGATATGCAAAAAGTGTGTCGCAGCATGCGGAGACATTGAAGTTGCGAAAAAATCAACCTATCAAAAGCGGCATGAAGGCTAAAGCTCAACGATTACATGTTGTGACACACCTAAAATCACCCTGCGACCCACCATTGCTGGATCGTCTGTATAATGTGACCCACCTTCTATGACGTCAATTCTTTGAGTTTTTTGTTTCGCTTATGAATCAACACCGTTAGATTTCGGCCATCTTTCACAATGGAATATTCAATATAGCCAATATCTTGTAGTTGCTTAAGTGCAGCCTTAATCAGGCGGTTCTGCTCCTTTACTGGAGAGGTCAAATTCAACCGCTCAATGATGCGATCAAATCGAATTGGGGCAGGGTTATCGGGCAGACTGGCAATGTAGGTATAGAGCGTCTGAGCAACTTCTTTACCTTTAAGCATATGATAGGGACGCTTACGCAGAAGGATGTTGTAGTCAATCTGATACAGTTCATGAAGGCGCTCATCGGCCTGGAGCGTGATTGTATCGGACTCTCTCGTATACTTACCGCTCTTAAGGAGCTGGGTAAAAAATTTATCTCCAGTATTCTTACTGTTGAATTGAACAGTCTTGGTACCAATACGGGTAAGAGCATCAAAAATGGTGTCTCGCAGACGTTTGTTAAACTGGCGCGAATCATACTGGCACAACGCGGCAAACTCAGTGAAAGGCAGCTCGATGGTGTTTGATTTTAAGCCGTATTTACTGAAGGCTCCAATAATGCCCATCCAGACACTAAAGTCCGTTGATATGTTAAGTCGCTCGCCAAAGATCCTGACTTCGTCGTAACCTTCCTTACGGGCGAATTCAAGCTGTGAGAACGAGGAAGATACATCTATACCGGACTTCTGCCCCTTAGGAATTGCACGGCTGGCAGGAACAAAGACACCCAGCCGCAGTAGAATCGCTGGCTGAACTGATGAATTGTTTGTGACTGTTAATTGGTGTACCTCTCCTTCATTTGTAATTTGGGAGGGTATAAAATTGTTATCAGTCATATAGTTACACCACTGTGTTGAGAATCCATTCGAGGTTATCCACAGAGGGTGGATAGTTCGTTATTTTACATGCTGCGACACACCATTTTGCATGTTATGACACACCATGAGCATGATGTCACCCACTTTGATCATGTCATGACACACTAATCACATGTTATGACACACTCATTGCATAATGTGACACACCCAAATCCTCTGAGTGCCTTGTCTGGCGTGGCCTACAGCGATCGGGGATCTGTTTGGAACTATATGGATCCATTTAGGATCTTCAATAGGATCGTGTTATTGGATCTAACCGATGTATATGTTGATAACTTTTTGAAATCCGAGAGGATGAAAGGGGAGGAAGCGTAGATTACATAGTGCCACTGACAGCCTTCACTTTGCAGACAGGCATGAATTAACCCTTACCCAGAAGCACGTTTTACTATCATCTTAAAGCACTACGCTCTCCGGAAAAATATGATGAAATAAATCGTCGAATCAGCTAGATATATGATGAAAACCAGGGCCGTTATGACTATCGACGGGTAACGCTGGCGCTCATAAGAGAGGGCGGGCTAATCAACCATAAAGTGGTTCAACGCCTGATGAATGCTCTTGATCTTAAAGCCGCTATCAAAGTAAAGCGCTATACTTCCTGGCGTGGCGAACGTGGCTATGCTGGTGATAAACTCCTGCAACGAAACTTCAAAGCCAGTCGGCCTAATGAAGAATGGGTCACAGATCTCACCGAGTTCGCCGTCAACGGCCGCAAACTCTACCTTTCTCCGATCATCGATCTCTTCAATAACGAAGTCATTTCCTACAGTATCTCAGAACGCCCGACAATGCCGATGATTGACGACATGTTGATTAAGGCATTTGCCAGAATGGATGCAAACAGCAAACCAGTACTTCATTCAGATCAGGGCTGGCAGTACCGGCATCGGTGGTATCAGTATCAGTTGCGGGAGTTTGGGGTTCTGCAAAGCATTTCCCGCAAAGGAAACTGTCTGGACAATGCCTGCGCTGAGTGCTTTTTCGGGACGTTAAAATCAGAATGCTTCTACACCCGTAAATTCAACGATGTTGATGAGCTGAAGGTTGTTCTTGAGGATTACATTCGTTACTACAACACGCGGCGAATCAGCCTTAAATTTAACGGCCTCAGCCCGGTTGAATACCGCCTGAAGACCTACCCGCTGCGGCTTTAGCCACGTTATCCTGATTTCACTGGGCGGTCTGATGTTGACAAGGGCGTTACGCGGCCTGACGGCCCTCAGCTGTATTGATACCAGCCCTGTTATTGCGGGGCGTTTCTGATGTTCCGGACACGGCCAGGCTGAAATGAACAGCATTCAAAATGAGCAAAAAGTGCTTTTCGTAAAAAATTTACAAATCTTTTTTGCAGGAAAACATGCCTCTAATTCGCAACAGGAAGCCCGGAGAGCGATTCTTCGTTACGCATAAGGCCAATTGTGTTTCAACAGTAAAAACTGTTTCTGAAGCCTTTGGTTGCGAATAGTGGGCTATTAACGCGTACTCCCGTAACGCTGAAAAGTCATGAATAGCTATGAATAGCAGTGACCTTGCAGGTAAAGGTCAGGTTTATTACTATTCAGACATCGATACTGACCGGAACCACTCAGCACTGGTATGTTGATGGGGTATTGATGTCGGAGAGTAATCTCCCCCAGCCTAAGAGCGGGATATCCAAAGACACAGACCGGAACCCAACAAGAGTGGATAACATCGATGATCTACTCTGGTGAAAAGGCGCTGATATCAGCGCCTTTTTGCTTTTCTGGACGTGTAAACCGTCTGTCCATTCAGTCGCAGATGTGCGACATATGCAAATTTCATGGGCCTACTCTTTGGTATGGAGTGTCGTCCCCACTGATTGACTTCATAAGCTGATACAACATAAAGCTTTAAGCCGTTCGGGTGGCCATTGTCCTTACGCAAGTCAAAGAAGATCGCATAGTCATTAACCTCCATATAATGATACATCTCATTGTTTCCCTTATTGATATGGGGAACAACGTAGGAGGTCAGCAGATTTGTTGAAAGCATCTGCGGCAGGTTAAGGCTGGCAGCATATCTGTCAGCACAGAAAAATCGATCCGGTGGAATTTCCGGTCCGTTTCCTTTCTGATCAGAAAATACATGATTGCTGTAGTTGATTGTTATCTGTACGGGGTCAGGGATATTGGCGATTTCTGCCATAAACGTCAAAGGCGCGAGGTGCTTCATACAGTAGCTTTTTCCATTAAAGGAAAGATTTTTATGCGCGCCTTTCACTGTTATCCCTTACGAATCCAATGGAGCGGGAATTGTATCACAACCCCATGCGGGGCAGATGCGCCCGAGATGTAAAAGATGTGATAGGGTACGCGCATGGCCGGCCTCACTGGTTGTTATCCTGAAGAGGCTAACCATGGTTACTATGTTTCCCTATCAGATTTTGGCCTGATTTACCCGTGCGGACAGTGCCTGATGACTTTCCTTACGTTCGCTGTATCGGTCAGCCAGATAATCAGTCTGCCCTTTCAGGAGCAGGGTGATCTTAAATAATTCCTCGGTGACGTCGACGATACGGTCATACCAGGAAGAGGGTTTCATTCGTCCGTTCTCATCGAATTCCTGCCACGCTTTGGCCACTGAGGACTGGTTGGGGATAGTGAACATCCGCATCCAGCGTCCCAGAATGCGCATCTGGTTCACGGCATTGAAGGACTGCGAACCGCCGCAAACCTGCATTACCGCAAGCGTTTTACCCTGTGAAGGACGAACTGCGCCTTCACTTAAGGGGATCCAGTCGATTTGTGCCTTCATAACCGCGCTCATTGCCCCATGCCGCTCCGGCGAGCTCCACACCATCCCGTCACACCATCTGACTAGGCCGCGTAATTCGGTGACCTTAGGGTGCGTGTCCGGTGCATCATCCGGCAGGGGTAAACCGGAGGGGTTAAAGAGCTTTACCTCCGCGCCCATCGCCGTCAGCAGGCGACCGGCTTCTTCCGCGGCAAAGCGGCTGTAGGAGCGTTCCCTTACTGAGCCATACAGGATCAGAATCCGTGGCGGCTCCTGCAGGTGCAGGCGTTCGGCAATGTGTTGATCAAAGCATTCGGTGTTCAGGGCAGGAAATTGGTCCATTTTTCTCCTCCGGAGAGAACAGATGATTTCAAAGTTAATATATATGATTTAACATATATGTATTCTAAAGGGAATGGAGTGATAAATGCTACAACCTGCTCAGCTTTTCAAAATCCTGTCGGATGAAACACGGCTCGCTATCGTCATGCTTCTCCGGGAGTCTGGAGAACTGTGCGTCTGCGATATCTGCGCGGCCACCTCCGAATCGCAGCCCAAAATCTCGCGACATATGGCTATCCTGCGCGAGGCCGGGCTGGTACTTGACCGTCGTGAAGGCAAATGGATCCACTATCGTCTGTCACCCCACATACCGGCATGGGCAGCTGAGACAATCACGACATCCTGGCAGTGTATGCGGGAGGATGTGCGTGGATGGCTGGATAAATCAGCCTGCACCTCCTGCTGAGAAAGAAAAACACATTTACATAATCATATATGATGGAGTCTGAGATGCTTCTGGCAGGGAGTCTGTTTTTACTGACGCTGGTACTGGTGATCTGGCAACCCGGAGGCCTGAGTATTGGCTGGAGCGCGAGTATCGGGGCAGTGCTGGCGCTGGGAACCGGTGTCATCCATATCGCTGATATTCCCGTTGTCTGGAATATCGTCTGGAACGCGACAGCGGCATTTATTGCGGTCATCATCATTAGCCTGCTGCTTGATGAGTCCGGCTTCTTTGAATGGGCCGCACTGCACGTCTCCCGCTGGGGTAACGGACGTGGCCGCCTGCTGTTCACCTGGATAGTCTTGCTTGGTGCCGCTGTTGCTGCGTTGTTTGCCAATGACGGCGCCGCGCTGATCCTGACGCCGATTGTGATTGCGATGCTGCTCGCACTGGGGTTCAGCCAGGGCACGACACTGGCCTTTGTCATGGCCGCAGGATTTATTGCAGATACGGCCAGCCTGCCACTCATTGTTTCTAACCTGGTGAATATCGTCTCGGCGGATTTCTTTGGTCTGGGCTTTACGCAGTACGCCTCCGTTATGATCCCCGTGGATGCGGCAGCGATTGCGGCCACGCTGGTCATGCTGCATCTCTTCTTCCGCAGGGATATTCCGGCAACGTATGACGTTTCGCT
>NZ_CBDAHM010000015.1:0-75235 GCF_965195605.1 Leclercia sp. M-A074-M
GAATTACGTGTTCACTCAGAGACTTGGTATTCATTTTTCGTCCGAGGACGTTAAGAATCCATGTCACTTTGAGTGCCCACACAGATTGTCTGATAAATTGTTAAAGAGCAGTGCCGCTTCGTTTTTCGCTGCGGCGCGGGTTGTGCATACTACGCTTTCCCGCTTCAGAGTCAAGCGATTATTTCGCGCTTTTCTCTGCTGATTCGGCGGCTTGCTTGCCGTTGTTCCGTGTCAGTGGAGGCGCATTATAGGCAGTTCTTCGGAGCTGGCAAGTATAAAGTGAAAATTATTTATCGACCGCTCACTTTCCAGGCAACTCCGCATTTGGATCTCTATTTTTGCCTGGTTTTTAAACAAAAACGAGCCCTCCGGGGGCTCGTTTTTGCGTTTTGTGATTTACTGCACTGCCACAATGCGATCGTCGTTAGCTTCCAGACGGATAACTTTGCCCGGAATCAGCTCCCCAGAGAGGATCTGCTGTGCCAGCGGGTTTTCGATCTGCTGCTGGATAGCACGTTTTAATGGACGCGCACCGTATACCGGATCGTAACCATTCTCGCTCAGCAGCTTCAGCGCATCGTCGGAAATGTGAATTTCATACCCACGCTCTTCCAGACGTTTATAGAGACGCTGCAGCTGAATCTGCGCAATCGAGGCAATGTGTTTCTCACCCAGAGGATGGAAGACCACCACTTCATCAATACGGTTGATGAACTCAGGACGGAAGTTATGGCTCACCACCCCGAGCACCAGGTCCTTCATATGGCTGTAATCCAGTTCACCGAAACGTTCCTGAATCAAATCAGAACCCAGGTTCGAAGTCATGATGACAACCGTATTACGGAAGTCGACCGTTCTCCCCTGCCCGTCCGTCAGACGACCATCATCCAGTACCTGTAGCAGAATGTTGAACACATCCGGATGCGCTTTTTCCACCTCATCCAGCAGGATGACGGAATAAGGACGACGGCGCACTGCTTCCGTCAGGTAACCGCCTTCTTCATAACCAACATAACCAGGAGGCGCACCGACCAGACGTGAAACGGAGTGTTTTTCCATAAACTCGGACATATCGATACGCACCATCGCATCGTCACTGTCGAACATAAAGTTAGCCAGCGCTTTGCACAGTTCGGTTTTACCGACGCCGGTTGGCCCCAGGAACAGGAACGAACCAATCGGGCGATTCGGATCGGAAAGCCCTGCGCGACTACGACGGATAGCATTCGATACCGCTTCAACCGCCTCGTTCTGCCCAATCACACGATTATGGAGATCCTGTTCCATACGCAGCAGTTTTTCACGTTCGCCTTCAAGCATGCGCGCCACCGGAATCCCGGTCCAGCGAGCAAGCACTTCAGCAATTTCCGCATCCGTCACTTTATTACGTAACAGACGCATCGTTTTACCTTCCGATTGCGTCGCCATCTGAAGCTGTTTTTCCAGCTCAGGAATTTTGCCGTACTGCAGTTCAGACATGCGCGCCAGATCGCCCACACGACGCGCCTGCTCAATGGCAATTTTTGCCTGTTCAAGCTCAGCTTTGATTGTTTGAGTGCCAGACAGGGAAGCTTTCTCGGCTTTCCACTCTTCTTCTAACTCAGAATACTGGCGCTCTTTATCATCCAGCTCTTCATTAAGCATATCCAGACGCTTTTTACTCGCTTCATCAGACTCTTTTTTCAGCGCCTGCTGTTCCAGCTTGAGCTGAATGATCCGGCGATCGAGTCGGTCCAGCTCTTCTGGCTTGGAGTCAATCTGCATACGAATACTGGAGGCCGCTTCGTCGATAAGGTCGATCGCTTTGTCAGGCAGCTGTCGGTCGGCAATATAGCGATGCGACAAGGTAGCAGCCGCCACGATGGCCGGGTCAGTAATCTGCACATGGTGGTGCAGCTCATAACGCTCTTTCAGGCCACGCAGGATCGCGATGGTATCTTCCACTGACGGTTCAGCCACAAATACTTTCTGGAATCGACGTTCCAGAGCAGCATCTTTTTCAATGTACTGACGATACTCATCAAGCGTGGTGGCGCCCACGCAGTGCAGCTCGCCGCGAGCAAGAGCGGGTTTCAGCATGTTCCCGGCATCCATGGCACCATCGGCTTTACCTGCTCCCACCATCGTGTGCAGTTCGTCGATAAACAGAATGACGTTGCCTTCCTGTTTCGCCAGATCGTTGAGCACGCCTTTTAAGCGTTCTTCAAATTCGCCGCGGTATTTGGCCCCGGCCACCAGCGCGCCCATATCCAGTGCCAGTACACGGCGGCCTTTCAGACCCTCCGGCACTTCACCATTGACGATACGCTGGGCAAGCCCTTCCACAATAGCCGTTTTACCGACGCCCGGCTCACCAATCAGCACCGGGTTATTTTTGGTACGGCGCTGCAGGACCTGAATGGTACGGCGGATCTCTTCGTCACGGCCAATGACCGGGTCAAGCTTGCCCTGTTCCGCACGCTCAGTCAGGTCGACCGTATATTTTTTCAATGCCTGACGCTGATCTTCAGCACCCTGATCGTTCACGCTCTCACCTCCGCGCATTTGTGCAATCGCCTGCGTCACATTGGCGGTAGTTGCGCCAGCTGTTTTCAGCAGGTCGGTCAAGGTGCCACGTGATTCAAGCGCCGCCAGAACAAAGAGCTCTGACGAAATAAAGTTGTCGCCGCGTTTCTGCGCCAGTTTGTCGCACAGGTTTAATACGCGAACCAGATCCTGAGACGGCTGAACATCTCCGCCTGTGCCCTCTACCTGCGGTAAACGGCTCAGCGCCTGATCGATGGCTGTGCGTAACTGGCCCGCATTAATGCCGGCAGATGTCAATAAAGGACGTACCGATCCCCCTTCCTGATTCAGTAAGGCGCTCATTAAATGAAGAGGTTCGATAAACTGATTGTCGTGCCCCAGTGCGAGAGACTGGGCATCGGCGAGAGCAAGCTGGAATTTATTAGTAAGACGATCCAGACGCATAACTCCTCCCATAACAGGTCAAAATTGCTACTGGAGATTAAATGAGGTCATCCCTCAATTATTCAAGGTGAATGACCTGAATTATGCGAAAAGAAAACGGCGCGTACCGGATCGTCTTGATTCTATAGGTTATATCAGCCAAATGAAACTTGCCATACGCCCGGTAGTCTTGTCGCGGCGATAGGAAAAGAAATCATCGTTTTCGGTGAAGGTGCAGCGATCGCCGCCGTAGATCTGGCTGATACCGACGCGGGTCAGGCGCTGGCGGGCAAGCTGATAAATGTCCGCCATATACTTATCCCCTGCCGGAAGAAAAGCGCTCTGCGCCTGCGGATCGTGCGCCATAAAAGCGTCACGCACCTCCGGCCCCACTTCAAAAGCCTGTGGGCCAATGGCCGGGCCAAGCCAGGCGATGATGTTATCCGCGCTGTCGGCAAAACAGGCGACGGTCTCTTCCAGTACGCCAGCGCACAATCCGCGCCAACCGGCATGGGCGGCCGCCACTTCCGTGCCCGCACGGTTGCAGAAAAGCACCGGCAGACAGTCAGCGGTCATGACGGCACAAACCGTGCCCGGAGTATTGCTGTAAGACGCATCGGCACGTTTCGAGGCATACGGTTCACCGGTGAGACGAAGCACAGCGGTGCCATGTACCTGCTCAAGCCAGACCGGTTTTGACGGCAACTGGCCTGCCGCAAACAACCGCTTACGATTCTCTTCAACGTGATCGAGGTTATCGCCACAGTGAGCGCCCAGGTTCAATGATTCCCAGGCCCCCTCACTCACGCCGCCGATACGGGTTGAACTGCAGGCCGCCACACCTTCTGGCGCAGGCCACTCCGGGACAATCAGTTTGGTCATAACCAGTCCACGTCATCCTTATGTTCTTCAAAATCGGCACGCATCGCGTCGATAAGATCCACCATATCCTGTGGAATTGGCGCATGCCATTCCATCTCAATGCCGGTGATCGGATGGTAGAGACGTAGCATGGTTGCGTGCAGGGCCTGGCGGTCGAATTTACGCAGCATCGCGATAAATTCGTCAGACGCCCCTTTCGGTGGACGCGGACGACCACCGTACAGCTGATCGCCCACCAGCGGATGGGTGATATGGGACATATGCACACGGATCTGGTGCGTACGGCCCGTTTCCAGACGCAGACGCAGACGCGTATGAATGCGGAAATGCTCCATAATGCGGTAGTGCGTGACGGCCGGTTTACCCATCGGGTGAACGGACATGTGGGTACGCTTGGTCGGATGGCGACTGATAGGCTGCTCTACCGTGCCACCGGAGGTCATATGCCCAATAGCAACCGCTTCGTATTCACGGGTGATTTCACGCAGCTGCAGGGACTCCACCAGACGCGTCTGCGCCGGAATGGTCTTGGCAACGACCATCAGGCCGGTGGTGTCTTTATCCAGACGGTGAACGATCCCCGCACGCGGTACGTCCACAATAGGAGGATAGTAGTGCAGCAGGGCGTTCAGTACAGTGCCGTCAGGGTTACCTGCGCCAGGGTGTACAACCAGATCGCGCGGCTTGTTAATAACCAGGATGTCGTCATCTTCATAGACGATATTCAGCGGGATATCCTGAGGCTCAAAACGGACTTCTTCTTCGATATCAGCATTGATGGCGACCACTTCCCCACCCAACACTTTCTCTTTTGGCTTGTCCCAGATCTTGCCATTTACCAGCACGCGCTGGTCAAGAATCCATTCTTTTATGCGTGAACGCGAATAATCAGGGAACATTTCGGCCAAAGCCTGATCTAAGCGTTGTCCGAGCTGTTTTTCGGAGACTGTTGCGGTGAGTTCTACTCGTTGTGCCATAGACTGCTTCTTCGTTTAACGTTGGGTTTTACGGCTTTGCCGTTTAATATAGTGTGCTATTGTAGCTGGTCTTAATCGGGAGCAGGAAAGAGATTCTCCCGGACAAACATTTGAGGAAAGTCAAAACGTCATGACGCGCATGAAATATCTGGTGGCAGCGGCCACGTTGAGCCTGGCTTTGGTAGGCTGCTCCGGTTCGAATGAACAGGTCCCTGACAATCCGCCGAATGAAATCTATGCGACTGCTCAGCAAAAGCTGCAGGACGGTAACTGGAAACAGGCGATAACGCAACTGGAAGCGCTGGATAATCGCTATCCATTTGGCCCGTACTCCCAGCAGGTACAGTTGGATCTGATCTACGCCTACTATAAAAATGCCGATCTGCCACTGGCCCAGGCGACGATTGATCGCTTCATGCGTCTGAATCCGACCCATCCGAATATTGACTACGTGATGTATATGCGCGGCCTGACCAATATGGCGCTGGATGACAGCGCGCTGCAGGGCTTCTTTGGTGTGGATCGCTCCGACCGCGACCCGCAGCACGCCCGCGATGCGTTTAATGACTTCTCTAAACTGGTTCGCGGCTACCCGAACAGCCAGTACGTAACGGATGCCAGCAAACGTCTGGTGTTCCTGAAAGACCGTCTGGCGAAATACGAATACTCTGTGGCGGAATACTATACCCGTCGTGGTGCATACGTTGCCGTCGTGAACCGCGTCGAAGGCATGCTGCGTGATTATCCGGATACTCAGGCAACGCGTGATGGCCTGAAGCTGATGGAAAACGCCTATCGCCAGCTGCAGATGACCTCCCAGGCTGACAAAGTGGCGAAGATCATCGCCGCGAACAGCAGCAGCTCCTGATCGTCCAGTAGAATGCAAAACGGCAGCCTCAGGGCTGCCGTTTTTTTATCCATTCCGCATCAAGCTGAAGCGGTTTAGCCTGCACGAATCCTATCAACTATGGCCGCAATTTGTCGCTTCGACAAGATAAATGTTACGTGTTCCTGTCCTGCCTCACAAAAAGAATCCGTTGACAAAAAGTGACATAAAAATGTGATTTACATCACACATTTTGACATTAGGAACGGTATGCTGGACTCACCAAGACGGGAAAGACAAGAGGTAAAATTTATGACAATGAACATTACCAGTAAACAAATGGAAATTACTCCGGCAATCCGCCAGCACGTCGCAGACCGTCTCGCCAAACTGGATAAATGGCAAACACACTTGATTAACCCACATATCATTCTCTCTAAGGAGCCACAGGGTTTCATCGCTGACGCAACTATCAATACTCCAAACGGCCATCTGGTCGCCAGCGCGAAACATGAGGATATGTACACCGCCATCAACGATTTGATTAACAAGCTGGAACGGCAGCTCAATAAAGTGCAACACAAAGGTGAAGCCCGTCGCGCCACAACATCGGTGAAAGACGCCAGCTTCGCAGAAGAAGTTGAAGATGAGTAATCCTTTACATTGAGTCTATCGCCAACGCGCCTTCGGGCGCGTTTTTTATTGACAGGGTGAAAACAGTACGGGTACTTTAAGTCTGTCTTCTGAAGGAATTTTCCATGACCATTAAACCGTTTTTCTTCGCATTCTTTTTTACCTTCCCCTGATTGGGAGGCGTTTCGTCGTGTGATAAAGAATGCGAAGACGAACAATAAGGCCTCCCACACCGGGGGGCCTTTTTTATTGATAACGATAAATGACAAAGGCAACGCTATGACACCGGAAAACCCGTTACTGGATCTGCGAGATAAGATCAGCGCTCTGGATGAAAAATTGCTTTCACTACTGGCCGAACGCCGTGCGCTGGCCGTTGAGGTCGGAAAAGCAAAGCTGGCTTCACATCGTCCGGTACGCGATATCGATCGGGAGCGCGACCTGCTGGAACGCCTGATTAACCTTGGTAAAACGCACCATCTGGATGCGCACTACATTACCCGTCTGTTCCAGCTGATTATCGAAGATTCCGTTCTCACCCAGCAGGCGTTGCTGCAGCAGCATCTGAACAAAACTAATCCGCACTCGGCGCGTATTGCCTTCCTGGGACCAAAAGGGTCCTATTCCCACCTCGCTGCACGTCAGTATGCTGCCCGTCACTTCGAAGAGTTTATTGAGAGCGGCTGCGCGAAGTTCGCCGATATTTTCAATCAGGTAGAAACCGGCCAGGCAGATTACGCTGTCGTGCCGATTGAGAACACCAGTTCCGGTGCCATCAACGACGTTTACGATCTGCTCCAGCACACTACGCTGTCGCTGGTCGGCGAGATGACGATCCCGATTGACCACTGCGTACTGGTTTCCGGAACGACTGACCTCGACAAGATCGAGACGGTCTACAGCCACCCACAACCTTTCCAGCAGTGCAGCCAGTTCCTGAACCGCTATCCGGGCTGGAAAATTGAATATACCGAAAGCACGTCAGCCGCGATGGAGAAGGTCGCACAGGCCAACTCCCCCACCGTTGCCGCGCTCGGCAGCGAAGCGGGCGGGGCGCTCTATGGCTTACAGGTGCTGGAGCGCAACCTGGCCAACCAGACGCAAAACATCACCCGTTTCATCGTGCTGGCGCGTAAAGCAATCAACGTCTCCGATCAGGTGCCGGCCAAAACCACCCTGCTGATGGCGACGGGCCAGCAGGCCGGCGCGCTGGTTGAGGCTCTGCTGGTACTGCGCAATCACAATCTGATTATGACCAAACTGGAATCGCGCCCTATTCATGGCAACCCGTGGGAAGAGATGTTCTATCTCGATATCCAGGCCAACCTGGAGTCTGCGTCCCTGCAGAAAGCCCTGCGTGAACTGGGTGAGATCACCCGCTCCATGAAGGTGCTGGGATGCTATCCGAGCGAAAACGTCGTCCCGGTCGATCCGGCTTAACGCGCGATAAATGGGCCTTTTTTCACTCCTGCCACGCTGACGGGCAGGGTGAAAATGGCGCCGGAAAGAGGATATGCCGCCACCTCCTGTGCGTCCATGTTCTCACGGGTGGTGGTAATAAACAGCGTCTGCATATCATCGCCCCCAAAACAGACCATTGTCGGACAGCGCACCGGCAACCGGTACTCTTCCAGCTGTTCGCCCTGCGGTGAAAAACGGGCGATCCGCCAGCCGTCAAACAGCGCGCTCCAGTAACAGCCCTCCACATCCACCGCCGCGCCGTCCGGGATCCCCTCCCCCGGCTGGAACCGGCGAAAGACTTCCCGTTTACCCGGTTCGCCCTGCTCATCCAGCGGCGTACGGTAGATCACCGCATTGGGCGTGTCTGAGGTGTACATCCAGCGCCGGTCATCGCTAAAGGCCAGCCCGTTATGGCCGTGGATATCACACTGGATCACCTCCGGCGTCAGGTCGTTATCGATACGCATCAGCAAGGCGCCGTTATAGTCCCCCGGAGCCCAGAATGTGCCCGCGTAAAAGCGGCCGAAATGATCGGTTCCCCCGTCATTAAAGCGTGCCAGCTGCGGGTTCGACGGATTATCACAAACTTTTCGTTGTAGCAGCCCATGCTTATCCGCCAGCCAGATGCCCGTGCGCATGGCGACAATAAAGCCCCCATCCTGACGCAGCGCGAAGCACCCCACCTCTTCATGGAAGGATAAAACGCTGTGTTCACCCGTCGGCAGATGGTAGCGGTGGATCTCGCCTTCCAGAATATCCGCCCAGTAGAGCGCGCTTTCTGCTTCGCTCCAGGTGGGGCACTCTGGTAAGTGCCCCGTATAGTCAAACAAAACGCGTGGTTCAGCCATGACAGTTCCCCAAAATAAAAAAAGCCAGCAGTGCTGGCTTTCAGTATATACATCATCAGATTACTGGCGACTGTCATTCGCCTGTCGGAGCAAAATGCGGCTCTCGCTCTGGAAACGCTGGGCGTAATCGCCAAACCAGTGCTCGACCTTGCGGAAGCTGTCGATAAAGGCCTGCTTATCGCCCTGCTCCAGCAGCGTAATCGCCTCACCAAAACGCTGGTAGTAACGTTTGATCAGCGCCAGGTTATTGCCCGAGGACATAATGATATCCGCATAGAGCTGCGGATCCTGGGCAAACAGTCGTCCGACCATCGCCAGTTCAAGACGATAGATAGGAGACGACAGCGACAGCAGCTGCTCAAGCTGAACGTTCTCTTCCGCCAGGTGCAGGCCATACGCGAAGGTTGCGAAGTGACGCAGCGCCTGGATAAAGGCCATGTTCTGGTCATGCTCGACGGCACTGATCCGGTGCAGTCGTGCGCCCCATACCTGAATCTGCTCCAGGAACCACTGGTACGCTTCTGGCTGGCGGCCATCACAATAGACGACTACCTGCTTCGCCAGACTGCCGCTGTCCGGGCCGAACATCGGGTGCAGCCCCAGCACCGGACCACGGTGTGCGGCAAGCATCGCCTGCAATGGACCATTTTTTACCGAGGCGAGATCGACCAGAATACAGTCATCCGGCAGCGGTGGCAGTCGGGCAATAATCTCTTCGGTGATGTGGATCGGTACGCTGACAATGACCATACCCGCATCGGCCACCATCGCCTGCGCCCGGGTCCAGTCCTCTTTTTCAAGGATGCGGACCTGGTAGCCTGAGAGCGTGAGCATCTTCTCGAAGAGACGCCCCATCTGCCCGCCGCCACCGACAATGACCACCGGGCGCAGCGTCGGACAAAGGGTTTTAAATCCCTTGTCGTTTTCGCTGGAATACGACTCGCGCATCACCCGGCGCAGTACATCTTCTATCAGGTCCGGCGAGACGCCCAGCGCCTGCGCCTCTTTGCGCCGGGAGGCCAGCATGGAGGCTTCGCGCTCCGGCACGTAAATCGGCAAGCCATATTTACTTTTGACTTCACCTACCTCGGCGACCAGCGCCATGCGGCGCGCCAGCAAATCCAGTAGCGCCTTATCTACCTCATCAATTTGATCGCGCAGGGCGGTCAATTCAGCAACCATAACAAACCTCTTAAGCCAGACGCGTCGCCAGCTGGCCGTTCAAATCTTTGTGGATCTCACGCAGCAGCGCATCGGTGGTTTCCCAGCTGATGCAGGCATCCGTAACAGATACCCCGTATTTCATGGTGCTGCGCGGCTGCTCAGATGACTGATTGCCTTCATGGATGTGGCTTTCAATCATCAGGCCAATAATCGAACGGTTGCCATCTTTGATCTGCGCGACGACGGATTCCGCCACCGCAGGCTGACGACGGTAATCTTTATTGGAATTACCATGACTGCAATCTACCATCAGCGCCGGGCGCAGTCCTGCCTGTTCCATCTCTTTTTCACACTGCGCCACATCTGCCGGGCTGTAGTTAGGCGCTTTGCCGCCACGCAGGATAACGTGTCCGTCCGGGTTGCCCTGGGTCTGCAGCAGGCAAACCTGGCCCGCCTGGTTGATGCCGACAAAACGGTGCGGCATGGCAGCGGCACGCATAGCGTTGATGGCTGTGGCCAGGCTGCCGTCTGTTCCATTTTTGAAACCGACCGGCATGGAGAGGCCAGAAGCCATTTCACGGTGCGTCTGAGACTCGGTCGTACGCGCCCCGATTGCCGACCAGCTAAAGAGATCGCCCAAGTATTGTGGGCTGTTCGGATCCAGCGCTTCTGTCGCCAGCGGCAGCCCCATGTTCACCAGCTCCACCAGAAGATTACGCGCAATCTTCAGACCGGCTTCCACATCAAACGAGCCATCCATGTGCGGATCGTTAATCAACCCTTTCCAGCCGACAGTGGTACGAGGTTTTTCAAAATAGACGCGCATGACCAGGTAGAGGCTATCGCTGACCTCCTCGGCCAGAGCTTTAAAACGATGGGCATATTCGATGGCAGCTTCAGGATCATGAATAGAGCACGGACCACATACCACCAGCAGACGCGGATCGCGCCCGGCGATGATGTCGGAAATGGTCTTGCGGGAGTGCGCGATTTGCGCCTCCTGCTCAACGCTCAGCGGGAATTCCGCTTTCAGTTGATCCGGAGTAATCAAAACATGTTCATCAGTAATATGTACGTTATTCAGCGCGTCTTTTTGCATGATTGCGGTCCTGGAAGCTCGTTTGCGATAGTGGTTTCCTCACTGAGGAAGCCCAACGATATCACATCAAGTAAAGATTTCAATCCAAAATTCGTAAATAATAGTTTACAACGCCTCTTTTCAAGCAAAAAACATCTGATTAAGGTGTAACGTAAAAATTACAGAATAGATTCTTATCGCCAGGCTATGCTCAATGGAAAAAGGAGAATGCCTTATGCGCCTGACCGTTATCCCGCTTTTGGGTCTGCTATTAACCGCTTGTCAGATTGATCCTTACACTCATCAGCCTCACTGGACCGGCACCGACTGGTATGGTGCGGGGAAAGAAGACGCGATGGACGGCGTGGCCGTAAAATCCCGTGAAACGCTTGCCGCTAATTTTAATGACCCTAAGGTGGACCGCCCGGCCTATCTCAAAGGATATAAAGAGGGACAAAAGAAAATATGCCAGGAAAATTTTGTTTACGCCTGGGGATTAGCCGGTCGAATATTCCCCGCCAGCTGTGATACCGCTGAAAACGCCACTCAGCTCCGCACCGCCTGGCAGCAGGGTATGGATGAAGGTACAAAAGCCAGCCGTTTGAATTAATAACCTCGATAGCTCCTTTTTAAATTAAGGAGCCAGGATTTTACTTAAGCTCCTTAATATCAGCGCGACGTAATGACGATCCGGGTAAAAAATGGTATTATTGCGGCAAAACTAAAGGGCTAATATTCCCAGAGTGGTATGGCGGATTCTGGTGGGTAACTATTTTCTCATTTCCGGTTGTCGGGTAGCGCTGGTAGTGATGCTGTTAATATCCTGCGGACACGCTATTGGCGGAACATTATCCAGAACGGATAAATCGGTACGTTCAATTGTCTCCGGGATCGTCAGTTATACCCGCTGGCCCACCCTCTCTGGCCAGCCAACCCTGTGCATTTTTGCCTCTTCCCGCTACGTTGAGGCGCTCAGTATCGATGGCCCGGACACGCTGCCCTATATCCCCGTCATTATCCATAGCGATCAAGAGGCACTGAGTGCAGGATGCCATGCGCTCTATTTTGGCAGTGAGCCTCCCCACGCCCAACTTGAATTAAGCACAGCATTTAATGCCAGACCGTTACTCCTCATTGCGGAGCAAAATTCGCAGTGTCTTACAGGCAGCGCTTTTTGCCTGATAATAGACGATAGACAGGTCAGATTTTCCGTCAATATGAATGTGCTGTCGCGCAGCGGAGTCCGGGTTAGTCCTGATGTGTTAATGCTTGCATGGAATACAAAGCATGAATAAGGAATTTACATCAGCGCCGCGTCCAACGTTCAAAAGAACCCTCAGGCGCATCAGTATAATTAGTGTTCTCATTACCATGACGCTGGTCTGGTTATTATTGTCTATTGCTTCGGTATTCACACTGAAACAGTACGCGCAACGAAATCTTGAATTAACCAGCGCCACGGTAAGTCGCAGCCTGGAGGCGACGCTGGTCTTTAATGATACCGCCGCCGCTCACGAAGCGCTGGCCACACTCGGCAAACAGGGGCAATTTTCGTCAGCAATATTGCTGGACCGCCACGATAACCCTTTTGCGGCGTGGTCAATGGAGCCAGACGTGCAGGCGGATCCCCTGAGTCAACTGGTCAGCCAGTGGTTATTCCCCCAGCCCATCAGACAGCGCGTCTGGCACAACAACCTGCCGATTGGTGAATTACGCCTTACCGCACGTGACAGCCTTATTAGTCACTTTCTCTGGACGTCTCTGGCCGTGTTAACCGGTTGCATCCTGTTTGCCTCCCTGGTGGCGTTAGCGATAACCCGCACCCTGCACAATGGCGTGGTCACCGCCCTGCAAAACATTACCGAGGTGGTGCATGATGTCCGTACGAACCGGAATTTCTCCCGCCGGGTGCCAGAGGAGCGTATTGATGAATTTCATCGTTTCGGTCAGGACTTCAATAGCCTGCTGGATGAAATGGAGGAGTGGCAGCGCAAACTACAGGCGAAAAATGCCCAGCTGCTGCGCACTGCCATGCACGACCCGCTCACCGGGCTGGCGAATCGGGCCGCTTTTCGTACCCGCATCTCGGCCCTGATGAGTGACGCCTCCTCGCGGGCTAACGCCGCCCTGCTCTTCCTGGATTGCGATGACTTCAAGCTGATTAACGATACCTGGGGGCACGCCGCGGGCGACGATGTGCTGATTGAAGTGGCCCGCCGCATGGTCGAATTCAGCGGCGGGCGTCATCAGCCCTATCGTCTGGGCGGGGATGAATTTGCCATCATTCTGTATGGCGTCCACTCGGAGTACGAGGTTCTGCGCCTTTGCGCTGCGCTGAAGCAGCAGTTCAGCCCCTCATATGAGCTGCAAAACGGACTCAGCACCAGAATGTCGCTCAGCATTGGCTTCGCGCTGGGCTGGGAACACCATTCCGTTGAAGCGTTGCTCGATCAAGCCGACCGGAATATGTATCTGGTGAAGCATCAGCGTCCTAGAAATTCCGCGTAGAAGACAACGCCGCTGATGCCCCGCGCCAGCGCAGCCAGTCAACGATGACGAACAGCGCCAGGCTGCATCCCATTACTGGCATCGCCAGCCCCAGTAAAAAGGCGATAGCGAAAGAGAGCACGCGCCCCCACAGCGGCAACGCCAGCCAGCTCTGACACAGCGTCTGCGCCGGATTGGTTGCCGTCTGGCGGGGTCTTCGCATCCACCACATCCGGTATCCCCAGACGATCATCACACACAGCGCGAGGCCAAAAGCGATCAGCACCAGCTGGTTTGGCAGGCCAAACAGCACCCCCATATGGAAATCCACACCCCAGCGGGTCAGTTTGGCCATCAGCGGGAAATCCGCAAAGCGGGTCCGATCGATCACCGTCAGGGTCGCCGGGTCAACAGCCACCGCGTCCACCTGCGTCGGCCAGCCGCGATCGATCTCCGTTACCGTCCACGCCGTGGTAGCGCTTTTCGCCGGGCGGATCTCCAGCTTCGTGGCATCAATACCTGCTGCATAAGCCGCGTTCATTACGCCGTCATACAATGCCAGGTCGGGCTTCATCTGCGGCATGGGCATCGACATGTGGTGACCATGATGATCGGCATGCGGATCGGCGACCTCCGCCGGACCGTGCAGCTGCGTGTTCACCTGCGGCGTGAGCCAGTTCAGCTGCGCACGCAGTTTATCCACGTTGCCCCCCGCCCACTGGGACCAGGTCAGGCCGGTAGCCGAGAACAACAGCATGCCCAGCAGCAGACACCAGCCGAGGGAGACGTGTAGCCGACGGTGGTTCTGGAAGCGGTTATTGATGCGCCGTTTTGGCCGGGTATAGAACCACAGCGCGATCCCTCCCAGCGCAGCGATCCACATCCATGACGCGGCCAGCTCGCTGTAGATACGCCCGATATCGCCCAGCAGTAATGACCGATGCAGATAATCAATCTTCTGGCGTAACGGCAGGATACCGCTGGTGCCATAGACGGTCATATCGCCGCGCACCGCCAGGCTGACCGGGTCGATAAAGATGGCCCGGTTCTCAGAGGCGTTCAGCGCCGGGTCGGCATACATCACCCGGGTGGTCTCACCTGCAACCAGGCCCGGACGTACCGCATGCAGAGGTAGCCCTCCGCCGGTGACCTTTTCTGCGACCGCGATCTGTTCAGCAAGGGGACGCGCTTCTCCCTCGGTCTCGCTGAACAGGGCATGATGATAAAGCGCATTTTCCAGCTGCGGCGTAGCGACATAGAGCGTACCTGAGAGCGCAGCGATGAAGATAAACGGCCCGACAAACAGACCAATATAGAAGTGAAGACGACGCAGCAGGTTGCCCCAGGCTGCGCGCGAAGTGCAGGTAGTCATGCTTTCCCTTTTTCAGGCAATAGATTATCGGTACACCAGGGTGTACGTTTTATTTAAATGGAATAAGCAGACAGGTGCGGCGGTGCGCGGGTATCGGGGCAGAGCCAGGGGAAGAAGTGCCAGTGGCGAACAGAGGGGCGCGGCGGCGTCAGGCGCTGCCTGAGTAATACCGCGCACAGCAGCATCACCAGCGCCAGAATCACACCCGGCACGTGGGCCAACAGTACGCAGTAACCGCAGGCTTCGGCATGGTCAACCGGCATGCTTTCGGGCGGGGCATGGTGCTCTGCCATCATGCTCATGTCATGGTGCATGCCGGGCATCGCGCTCATGGGATCTTTTTGCAACGAGACAGAGACCAGCGGCGCAAAGACGATCATCAGGATCGCAAATAACGCGAGACCTGCCGCGATACGTTGCCATTTTGTCTGATGCTGTTGAGTCGTCACTTACCCTCCGTTAGAGCAGGGGCATTGTAAACGATTTATGACGAAGAAGTTAATGCGCAGGGCACAGAGAGATAAAAAAAGGCCGGCCATTCGGCCAGCCCTTTTTACAGGATGTCGCACAAGCGAATCTTAGTTCAGACGCTCTTTAATACGAGCAGACTTACCAGTACGCTCACGCAGGTAGTACAGTTTAGCTTTACGTACAGCACCACGACGTTTAACAGCAATGCTGTCAACTACCGGAGAGTGAGTCTGGAAGACACGCTCAACGCCTTCGCCGTTGGAAATTTTACGAACAGTGAATGCAGAGTGCAGACCGCGGTTACGGATAGCGATAACCACGCCCTCAAATGCCTGCAGACGTTTTTTGGAACCTTCAACAACCCATACTTTCACTTCCACGGTATCACCCGGACGGAAGGAAGGTACGTCCTGCTTCATCTGCTCTTGTTCAAGTTGCTTAATAATGTTGCTCATAATTTAATCTCTTATCCTGGGTAAACTGATATTTGGGGGCCTCAGGCCATCCCATCATGTTTCTGCTGCTGGTGCGCGTGTTCAGTTTTGAACTCGGCCAGCAACTTTGCTTGCTCTTCAGTCAGAGCCAGGTTTTCCAGAAGTTCAGGTCTTCTAAGCCAGGTACGGCCCAGCGACTGCTTCAGGCGCCAGCGACGAATCTCGGCATGGTTTCCCGACAGTAATACTGGCGGTACCTCCATCCCTTCTAACACTTCAGGACGGGTATAGTGTGGACAGTCCAGCAATCCATCAGCAAAAGAGTCTTCTGTTGCTGAAGCTTCATGGCCCAGAACCCCCGGAATAAACCGGGAAACCGAGTCAATCAGCGTCATTGCCGGTAACTCACCACCGCTGAGAACGTAATCGCCGATAGACCATTCTTCGTCAATCTCGGTTTGAATTACGCGCTCATCTATCCCTTCGTAGCGACCACACACCAGAATCAGTTTCTGATTCGTTGCCAGTTCGCTGACGCCCGCTTGATCAAGCTTGCGTCCCTGAGGTGACAGATAAATCACCTTTGCGCCTTCACCTGCCGCGGCTTTTGCTGCTGCGATGGCATCCCGCAAGGGTTGAACCATCATGAGCATCCCCGGTCCGCCGCCGTAAGGACGATCGTCCACGGTACGGTGCCGGTCATGCGTGAAGTCACGTGGACTCCAGCTTTCGATGCTCAGCAGGCCATTTTTTACTGCCCGGCCAGTTACCCCGTAATCAGTAATCGCGCGGAACATTTCAGGAAACAGGCTAATAATGCCAATCCACATAGCGCCGTCTTTTACCGTTTTCAGGAGAATTTAAAAACCAGGATCCCAATCTACTTCGATAGTACGAGTAGCGAGATCGACTTTCTTGATAACCTGCCCATCGAGGAACGGAACCAGCCGCTCCTTGATACCAAACGCATCTTTCAGGTTTGCCTTAATGACGAGAACGTCATTGGATCCGGTTTCCATCATATCGATGACTTTCCCCAGACCGTAACCTTCAGTCGTGACTACCTGGCAACCCATAAGGTCTTTCCAGTAGTAGTCACCCTCTTCCAGCTGTGGCAACTGCGACGAATCGACGACAATTTCACAATTAGTCAGCGCATTCGCGGCATCACGATCGTCAACGCCTTTCAGCTTGATGATGATGTCCTGATTGTGGTGACGCCAGCTTTCCAGCTCGACCTCTTCCCACTTACCGGCCTTCTGGATAAACCAGGGCTGATAGTCAAAAATGCTTTCGGCGTCTTCGGTGGAGGAAAACACTCTGAGCCAACCACGGATACCGTAGCAAGAACCCATTTTGCCCAATACAATCGGTTCAACAGGTGCTTTTTTGCTCATCATGACCACCGTGACAGATTAAGCTGCTTTGTTTGCTGCTTTGATCAGCGTAGCAACGCGATCGGAAACAGTAGCGCCCTGGCCAACCCAGTGAGCGATACGATCCAGATCCAGACGGGTTTCTTCTTCTGCGCCAGCGGCCAGTGGGTTGAAGAAACCAACACGCTCGATGAAGCGACCGTTGCGTGCATTACGGCTGTCGGTGACAACAACCTGGTAGAACGGACGCTTTTTCGCGCCGTGACGTGCTAAACGAATAGTTACCATAACATCCTCTTGTGTGAATAAAACACCGGGCCCCATCGAGGGAAGGAGCCCGGTGTCATATTAAAAGCCCGAAAATTTTACTGATTTCTGGGGAAAATGCAATCAGCATCTGTTTTTTACTGCACAAGGCCAGGGCGTAACCGGTGCAGCCAGTTTGGCGTCGGCGTGCGCGCAGCTACCGGAGCGTACTTTGCGTACGTGAGGATAGCGAGCACACCCCGGCGTCAAAATGGCAAATAAGGTAGCCCGATATTATCTACCCGGGAATCCTGGGGGCATCATGCCTTTCATGCCGCGCATCATCTTGGCCATGCCGCCCTTCTTCATCTTCTTCATCATGCGCTGCATGTCGTCGAACTGCTTCAGAAGACGGTTCACGTCCTGGACCTGCATCCCACAACCCGCCGCGATACGGCGTTTACGGGAGCCTTTGATGATTTCCGGCTTCGCGCGCTCTTTCAGCGTCATGGAGTTGATAATCGCCTCCATACGCACCAGGACCTTGTCGTCCATCTGCGCTTTTACGTTATCCGGAATTTGCCCCATGCCCGGCAGCTTGCCCATCAGGCTCGCCATACCGCCCATGTTTTTCATCTGGCGCAGCTGCTCCAGGAAGTCGGTCAGATCGAAGCCGTCGCCTTTTTTCAGCTTGGAGGCCAGCTTCTCGGCCTGGGCACGGTCAACCTTGCTCTCGATATCTTCGATCAGCGACAGCACGTCGCCCATGCCGAGGATACGGGAGGCAATACGGTCCGGGTGGAACGGCTCCAGCGCTTCGGTCTTTTCGCCGACGCCGAGGAACTTGATTGGCTTACCGGTGATATGACGAATAGAGAGCGCCGCACCGCCGCGGGCGTCGCCGTCCACTTTGGTCAGCACCACGCCGGTTAACGGCAGCGCTTCGTTGAAGGCTTTTGCGGTATTGGCCGCATCCTGACCGGTCATGGCGTCAACGACAAACAGGGTTTCTACCGGGTTGATCGCGGCATGCACCTGTTTAATCTCGTCCATCATCGCTTCGTCAACGTGCAGACGACCGGCGGTATCCACCAGCAGCACGTCAAAGAACTTCAGCTTCGCCTCTTTCAGCGCCGCGTTCACGATATCGATCGGTTTCTGTCCGACATCGGACGGGAAGAACTCCACGCCAACCTGTTCAGCCAGGGTTTCCAGCTGTTTGATCGCCGCCGGGCGATAAACGTCGGCAGAGACGACCAGCACTTTCTTCTTGTGCTTCTCGCGCAGGAATTTACCCAGCTTACCGACGCTGGTGGTTTTACCCGCACCCTGCAGACCCGCCATCAGCACCACTGCGGGTGGTTGCGCCGCCAGGTTCAGGCTCTGGTTCTCTTCGCCCATCGCCGCAACCAGTTCGTTACGCACGATTTTGACGAACTCCTGACCCGGGGTCAGGCTCTTATTCACTTCATGGCCAACCGCTTTCTCTTTTACGCGGTTGATGAAATCACGGACGACAGGCAGCGCGACGTCTGCTTCGAGCAGCGCCATACGCACTTCGCGCAGCGTCTCTTTAATATTGTCTTCGGTAAGGCGTCCACGGCCGCTGATGTTGCGCAGCGTGCGCGACAAACGATCGGTTAAATTATCAAACATTGTCTCTCGCCTGGGGTAGAAACGTTAGGTCGCTGGCGCGACACGTACACAGAATTTTGCCGGAGTATAACATGAAGCCGTCTTTGTTGTTATGCAACGGTTGGAGCACGCCTCACGTAACGTTATACTGCATCTCTTTCTTATCAGGACAACTGTCGACACCTATATGCCTGTTTTCGCTCTGATCGCCCTCGTCGCGTACTCTGTCAGCCTTGCGCTGATCATTCCTGGCCTGTTACAAAAAAACAGTGGCTGGCGGCGAATGGCTATTTTGTCGGCGGTCATCGCGTTGATAAGCCACGCTTTTGCGCTCGAAGCGCGCATTTTACCGGGCGATGGCAGCGGGCAGAACCTGAGCCTGCTTAACGTCGGCTCACTGGTCAGCCTGATGATCTGTACGGTGATGACTATCGTGGCCTCGAAAAACCGCGGCTGGCTGCTGCTGCCCATTGTCTACGCCTTCGCGCTGATCAATCTGGCCTTTGCTACCTTCATGCCGAACGAGTTTATTACTCACCTTGAGACCACCCCGGGCATGATGGTGCATATTGGCCTGTCGCTGTTCTCTTATGCCACGCTGATTATTGCCGCGCTGTACGCGCTCCAGCTGGCCTGGATTGACTACCAGCTCAAAAATAAAAAGCTGGTCTTCAGCAACGAGATGCCGCCGCTGATGACCATTGAGCGTAAGATGTTCCACATCACCCAGGTTGGCGTAGTATTGCTGACGCTCACCCTGAGCACTGGCCTGTTTTATATGCATAATCTCTTCAGCATGGAGAATATCGACAAGGCCGTGCTCTCCATCATCGCGTGGTTTGTCTATATTGTCCTGTTATGGGGCCATTATCATGAAGGCTGGCGCGGTCGCCGCGTGGTCTGGTTCAACGTGGCGGGTGCAGGCCTCCTGACCCTTGCCTATTTTGGTAGCCGCGTCATCCAGCAATTTGCCAGCTAAGTAACAAAGGAGTTCCCCCTGGAACACATCTCCACTACCACGCTGATCGTTACCCTGATCGTCATGGTGGTTATCTCCGCCTATTTCTCCGGCTCGGAGACCGGGATGATGACGCTCAACCGTTACCGGTTACGTCATCGCGCCAAACAGGGTAACCGTGCCGCTCGCCGTGTAGAAAAACTGCTGCGTAAGCCAGATCGCCTGATAAGCCTGGTGCTTATCGGCAATAACCTGGTCAACATTCTCGCCTCCGCGCTGGGCACCATTGTCGGCATGCGTCTCTACGGCAACGCCGGGGTCGCTATCGCCACCGGGGTGCTGACCTTTGTGGTGCTGGTCTTTGCCGAAGTGTTACCGAAAACCATCGCAGCCCTCTATCCCGAGAAGGTCGCCTATCCCAGCAGCTTCCTGCTGTCGCCTATGCTCGTTCTGATGATGCCGCTGGTCTGGCTGTTAAATGGTGTGACCCGGATCCTGATGCGCCTGATTGGTATCAAAGCGGATGGGGTGGTCAGCAGCGCGCTGAGCAAGGATGAACTGCGCACCATCGTGCATGAGTCACGCTCGCAAATCTCCCGCCGCAATCAGGATATGCTGCTGTCGGTGCTGGATCTGGAGAAGGTGAGCGTGGACGACATCATGGTGCCGCGCAATGAGATCGTCGGTATCGACATTAACGACGACTGGAAAGCGATTGTCCGCCAGCTGACCCACTCCCCGCATGGCCGCATCGTGCTGTACCGTGATTCGCTGGACGACACCATCAGCATGCTGCGCGTGCGTGAAGCGTATCGTCTGATGACCGAGAAAAAAGAGTTTACCAAAGAGGTGATGCTGCGTGCGGCGGATGAAATTTACTACATCCCGGAAGGAACGCCTCTCAGCACCCAGCTGATTAAATTCCAGCGCAATAAAAAGAAAGTGGGTCTGGTGGTCGATGAGTATGGCGACATTCAGGGCCTGGTGACGGTAGAAGATATTCTGGAGGAGATTGTCGGCGACTTCACCACCTCCATGTCCCCTACTCTTGCCGAAGAGGTTACGCCGCAAAACGATGGCTCGGTGCTGATTGACGGTAGCGCGAACGTCCGTGAACTCAATAAAGCCTTTAACTGGCAGATGCCGGAAGAGGAAGCCCGAACCATCAACGGCATGATTCTGGAAGCGCTGGAGGAGATCCCGGCTGCAGGCACGCGGGTGCGGATTGGTCAGTACGATATTGATATCCTGGACGTGCAGGACAATATGATTAAGCAGGTTAAAGTCGTGCCGGTTAAACCGTTGCGGGAGAGCGTCGCGGAGTAAGATGTTGTAGGCCGGGTGAGGCGACGCCACCACCCGGCACTACGGGAGGCGCATTACGCCTTTGCTTTCGCCACGGAGACCATCGCCGCGCGAATGGTACGACCGTTCAGGGTATAGCCTTTCTGCATCACCATCAGCACGTTGCCGGCAGCCACGTCCTCAGATTCCACCATCGCAATGGCCTGATGCACGTTCGGATCCATCGGCACGTTGGTATCGGCAACCACTTCCACACCGAACTTCCTCACTACGTCGAGCATGGATTTCAGCGTCAGCTCAATCCCTTCAACCATCGGTGCCATATCCGGGTTCGCTTTATCCGCTACTTCCAGCGCGCGATCCAGGCTGTCGATAACCGGCAGCAGTTCGTTGACAAATTTTTCCAGCGCAAATTTATGCGCTTTTTCAACGTCCAGCTCGGTACGGCGACGCAGGTTTTCCATTTCTGCTTTGATACGCAGGATGCCATCGCGCTCGCGGTTCTGGGCTTCAGCTAACTGCGCTTCCAGATTCGCAATTTTTTCATCGCGCGGATCCACCTGCTCAGCACCAGCCTCAGCCTCTACAGCCTCAACCTCTTCGTGCTGCTCCGTGATAATTTCTTCCGGGGCTTGCCCCTCAGGCGTTTTCTGTTCTTTACTACTCATGAATTTCTCCGCGTTTTTCTGCATTCAACTCGCTAACTTCGCTTATTATGGGGATCAGTTTCCGGGATTCAAGGGAACAAGCCACATTGTCATCATTCATTCGCACAAGGACCTTCAGAAAATGAGCAACCATTTCAAGTGTATTGGAATTGTCGGTCATCCACGTCACCCTACTGCGTTGACGACACATGAAATGCTCTATCGCTGGCTGTGCGCCAAAAATTATGACGTGATTGTGGAACAACAAATTGCTCAGGAACTGCAGTTAAAAAACGTTAAAACCGGCACGCTGGCGGAAATTGGACAGCAGGCCGACCTGGCCGTGGTGGTCGGTGGCGACGGCAATATGCTGGGCGCCGCCCGTACCCTCGCCCGTTACGATATTAAAGTCATTGGCATCAACCGTGGCAACCTGGGCTTTTTGACCGACCTCGACCCGGATAATGCCCAGCAGCAGCTCGCCGACGTGCTGGAAGGCCACTACATCACAGAAAAACGCTTTTTACTGGAGGCGCAGGTCTGCCAGCAGGATTGCCAGAAGCGGATCAGTACCGCTATCAACGAAGTGGTGCTGCACCCGGGCAAAGTGGCGCATATGATTGAGTTTGAAGTCTATATCGACGAAATCTTTGCCTTCTCGCAGCGCTCCGATGGGCTGATCATATCGACACCGACCGGCTCGACAGCCTACTCGCTCTCGGCGGGCGGCCCGATCCTAACGCCTTCGCTGGATGCCATCACCCTGGTGCCGATGTTCCCGCATACCCTTTCAGCCCGCCCGCTGGTGATTAACAGCAGCAGCACCATTCGTCTGCGCTTTTCCCACCGCCGCAACGACCTGGAGATCAGCTGCGACAGCCAAATCGCGCTACCTATTCAGGAAGGTGAAGATGTGCTGATCCGCCGCTGCGATTATCACCTGAATCTTATTCACCCTAAAGACTACAGCTATTTCAACACATTAAGCTCCAAGCTCGGCTGGTCGAAAAAATTGTTCTGAAATAGCATCCAGCACTTTACTGTATAAAAAACCAGATTATACTGTACACAAACACAGTCATGGTTTTTCATACAGGAAAACGTTTATGCTGGCACAACTGACCATCAGCAACTTCGCCATCGTGCGTGAGCTCGAAATTGATTTCAACAGCGGTATGACGGCTATCACCGGCGAGACCGGGGCCGGTAAATCTATTGCGATTGACGCGCTGGGGCTCTGCCTTGGCGGTCGTGCTGATGGCAGCATGGTGCGCGCCGGTGCCAGCCGCGCCGATCTGTGCGCCCGTTTTTCCCTCAAGGACACTCCCGCCGCGCTGCGCTGGCTTGAAGAAAACCAGCTTGAAGACGGACGTGAGTGCTTACTTCGCCGTGTTCTCAACAGTGATGGCCGCTCCCGTGGCTTTATCAACGGTACCGCGGTGCCGCTCTCCCAGCTGCGCGAGCTGGGCCAGCTGTTAATTCAGATCCACGGCCAGCATGCCCATCAGCAGCTTATCAAACCTGAACAGCAGAAGTCGCTGCTTGACGGCTACGCCGGTGAGTCTGCGCTGATGCAGCTGATGGCTGCTCACTATCGTCAGTGGCATCAAAGCTGCCGCGAACTGGCGCTGCATCAACAGCAGAGCCAGGAGCGTTCGGCCCGCGCCGAACTGCTGGCCTATCAGCTGAAAGAGTTAAACGAATTCAGCCCCCAGGCGGGCGAGTTTGAGCAGATTGACGAAGAGTACAAGCGCCTGGCCAACAGCGGTCAGCTGCTCTCCACCAGCCAGCAGGCGCTGAATTTGCTGGCCGATGGCGAAGATGTGAATCTGCAAAGCCAGCTGTATGCCGCACGCCAGCTCGTGACCGAACTGGCCGGTATGGACAGTAAAGTCTCCGGCATGCTCGATATGCTGGAAGAGGCGGCGATTCAGATCTCCGAAGCGAGTGACGAGCTGCGCCATTACTGTGAGCGACTGGATCTGGACCCTAACCGCCTGTTTGAACTGGAACAGCGTATTTCGCGTCAGATCTCCCTCGCGCGCAAGCACCACGTTTCACCTGAAGAGTTGCCCAATTTTCACCAGTCCCTGCTTGATGAGCAGAATCAGCTCGACGATCAGGCCGACTCGCTGGAGACCCTCTCTCTGGCCGTCAGCGTCCATCATAAGCAGGCTCTGGAAACGGCGACGCAGCTGCACAACGTGCGTCAGCGCTATGCTCAGGAGTTGAGCCAGCACATCACCGAGAGCATGCATCTGCTGTCGATGCCCCACGGCGTCTTCACCATTGATGTCAAGTTCGAAGCCAACCACCTGACGGCTGAAGGCGCAGACCGCATTGAATTCCGGGTCACCACCAACCCGGGGCAACCGCTGCAGCCTATCTCCCGGGTCGCGTCGGGCGGTGAGCTGTCGCGTATTGCCCTGGCGATTCAGGTGATCACCGCGAAGAAAATGGAAACCCCGGCGCTGATCTTCGATGAAGTGGACGTTGGTATCAGCGGCCCGACCGCGGCGGTCGTGGGCAAACTGCTGCGTCAGCTTGGCGAGTCCACCCAGGTAATGTGTGTGACCCACCTGCCGCAGGTTGCCGGCTGTGGCCACCATCACTTCTTTGTCAGCAAAGAGACCGATGGCGAGATGACCGAAACGCATATGCAGCCGCTGGACAAGCGCGCCCGTCTGCAGGAGCTGGCGCGTCTGCTGGGCGGCAGCGAAGTCACCCGTAATACGCTGGCGAATGCGAAAGAACTGCTGGCTGCGTAAACTTTTTCGGTATCTCAGGGTCATACAGAACAATAAAAACGCCGACAGACCGGCCACCAGAGGTTTTAATGTGGTGAAAGGTCTATTATCATCGGCATATTACATATGAGCCGTCGCGTATTGCCCGGGCCCGAAAAGGAATCAAATCACTATGCGCTGTAAAACGCTGACCGCTGCCGCAGCGGTTCTTCTGATGATGACCGCAGGCTGCTCCACGCTGGAAAAAGTGGTTTACCGCCCTGACATCAACCAGGGGAACTATCTCGCACCTAACGATGTGTCTAAAATTCGCGTCGGCATGACGCAACAGCAGGTCGCTTATGCCCTGGGCACACCGATGATGTCCGATCCATTCGGCACCAACACCTGGTTCTACGTCTTCCGCCAGCAACCGGGCCATGAAAACGTGTCGCAGCAGACCCTGACGCTGACCTTCAACAGCAGCGGCGTTCTGACCAATATCGACAACAAACCAGCGCTCACCGACAAATAAGGTTTCAGAAATGCAAAAGGTGCTCATTGAGCACCTTTTTTGTTTTCTCTCGCTGCCTGTAAACCCGGAAAGCGCAGCGCCGCCGGGGAAACCCCGCTTATTTAGCCGCTTTCTCCGCACGCTGACGGCGTAGCTCCTTCGGATCGGCAATCAGCGGACGGTAAATCTCGACCCGATCGCCATCTTTCAGAGTATCGCTTAGCTTCACCGGACGGCTGTAAATACCGACTTTGTTTTTCGCCAGATCGATATCGCTTCGCAAGGTCAGCAGGCCAGAAGCATGGATCGCTTCTTCAACGGTCGCGCCCTCTTCCAGCGTAACGCGCTGTAGATACTGCTTTTCCGGCAGCGCGTAAGCCACTTCCACCACGATCTCAGGCTGCACTGTAGACCTCTTTGGCGCGCACGGTGAACGCCTGAACCATATTGGCCGCCAGCTCTTTAAATATGCGGCCAAACGCCAGCTCAATCAGGGCGTTGGTAAACTCGAAGTCAAGATGGAATTCGATCCGGCAGGCATCGGCACTCAGCGGAACGAACTTCCATCCCCCCATCAGTTTTTTGAAGGGACCATCCACCAGATGCATCAGAATACTCTGGTTATTGGTCAGCGTGTTACGGGTAGTGAAGGTTTTGCTGATCCCGGCCTTGGAGACATCCACTGCCGCCGTCATTTGCGTCGGGCCTGACTCCAGCACGCGGCTCCCGGTGCACCCCGGGATAAACTGCGGATATGACTGTACGTCATTCACTAACTGGTACATCTGTTCCACACTGTAAGGGACAAGCGCAGTACGACTAATCTGAGGCATAACATTTTTCCTGATCAAACAACCAACAAATAATAACATTTATCACCTGTTAAAAAAACGCTGAGCCTTATCTCATGCTAATATAGCGCGTTAGACCTCACAGGACGCAATGAGGTGACTTTTTGACATCAGATTACCTACGGCTTTACGACACTTATGACGAAGAAAAAAGCACATAAACCTGGCTCGGCAACCATTGCGCTCAACAAGCGTGCCCGCCACGAGTATTTCATCGAAGAAGAATTCGAAGCTGGCCTTGCGCTGCAGGGCTGGGAAGTTAAATCGCTGCGCGCGGGTAAAGCCAACATCGGTGACAGCTACGTGATCTTTAAGGATGGCGAGGCCTTTCTTTTTGGGGCGAACTTTCAGCCGCTGACGGTCGCCTCTTCTCACTATGTTTGCGATCCGACCCGCACCCGTAAGCTGCTGCTGAACAAACGTGAGCTGGATTCGCTCTTCGGGCGTATCAACCGCGAAGGTTACACCGTGCTCGCCCTGTCGCTGTACTGGAAGAACGCCTGGTGCAAAGTGAAAATCGGCGTGGCGAAAGGTAAGAAGCAGCACGACAAGCGTAACGATGTGAAAGATCGCGAGTGGCAGGTCGATAAAGCGCGCATCATGAAGCACGCAGGCCGTTAATTTCCGGATACTTATTGAGCGATTCAATAAGTTAGCGTTCCGGGGTGGTAACCGGTCTGCAAATTCTGGTATACTTGCTGTAACACTATTGGGGCTGATTCTGGATTCGACGGGATTTGCGAAACCCAAGGTGCATGCCGAGGGGCGGTTTGCCTCGTAAAAAGCCGCAAAAAAATAGTCGCAAACGACGAAAACTACGCTTTAGCAGCTTAATAACCTGCTAAGAGCCCTCTCTCCCTAGCTTCCGCTCTTAAGACGGGGATCAAAGAGAGGTCAAACCCAAAAGAGATCGCGTGGAGGCCCTGCCTGGGGTTGAAGCGTTAAAACTAATCAGGCTAGTTTGTCAGTGGCGTGTCCGTCCGCAGCTGGCCAGCGAATGTAAAGACTGACTAAGCATGTAGTACCGAGGATGTAGAAATTTCGGACGCGGGTTCAACTCCCGCCAGCTCCACCAATCATGATTGGACAGTGATAGGACATCACTAGCAATAACAGGAAGTTAGCAGTCTCAGCAGGACACCGACCAGACGGTGAGGGGACAAAAAAGGATACGCAAAGGAGCCGCGGCTCCCGAGCGATAAGAAGCCCGCTGATGCGGGCTTTTTTTATGAGAGACGTTTCTTCTTTATGCAACTGCTGCGCGGCAGCACCCTCGATAGTTTCGCTGTCGTTGTTTTCAGCGCACGATCAGCAGATCGGAGAATCTCGTCGTGTAACGAGGCGAAAGCATATCCCGCTTCATCTGCCACTGCTGCTGTATTCCCTGCCCGGCAAAAAACAGTGTCCCCTTTCCGTCTTTTGCGTTGAGACGATCAAGAATCTCCATCAGTTTCTCGCTGTTATGCCGTGGCGCAGCGTCGTCGAACAGGTTCAGCTGAGCAACACCCTGACTGAAAAAGTCACCGAGCATCACGCCCGCTTTCTGGTACCGGTGGCCTTCACGCCAGATGTTATCCAGGCAACGTACTGCGGCCTTGATGATGTCGCGAGTGTCCTGTGTTGGCGTCAGCAGTTTCACGGATACGCTATTCCCGTAGTACGGCTCATTGATCGCAAATGGTGAGGTTTTCACGAAAGCGGAAATATACCTGCAGTACTGGTGCTCACCGCGCAGTTTCTCCGCAGCGCGCGCTGCATGGCTGCAGATCGCCTGGTGCATTTGCTCGTATTCCACTACTCGTTCACCGAATGATCGCGAGCAGACGATTTCCTGCTTGGCCGGCGCGAACTCTTCCATTTCGAGGCAGGGTTCTCCTCGTAGCTCGCGCACGGTTCGCTCGAGCACTACATTGAAGTGCTTCCGGATAACCCAGGTGCTTTGCTCTGAGAGATCGAGAGCAGTTTTGATACCCATGGCATTGAGTTTTTTGCTGATACGGCGCCCTACGCCCCAGACGTCCTCGACAGGAACGAGAGACATTAACCGGCGCTGGCGATCGACATTTGATAAATCGACCACGCCACCCGTCTGCCGCTGCCATTTCTTCGCAGCATGGTTCGCCAGCTTCGCCAGGGTTTTAGTCTGAGCAATGCCGACACCGACGGTCAGATGCGTATTCTGCAAAACCGTGGCGCGGATTTCCCGACCAAAATCCTCCAGATTCCGGCAGTTCCTCACGCCTGTCAGGTCACAAAATGCCTCGTCGATACTGTAAATTTCCACGCGGGGGCACATGAGCTCAAGCGTGGTCATCACCCGGTTCGACATATCCGCGTACAGCTCGTAATTGCTGGAAAAGGTGGCAACGTTATAACGCCGGAACAAATCCCGTTGTTTAAAGAACGGTTCGCCCATTGTTATCCCAATCTGCTTGGCCTCAGCACTACGTGCAATAACGCACCCGTCATTATTCGAAAGGGCGACGACAGGCCTCCCCTTTAAGTCGGGTCTGAACACCGTTTCGCACGAAGCATAAAAGCTGTTCACATCCACCAGGGCAAACATATCAGCTTGTTGATTTAACGATGTACGTCACCACCCCGAAGACATCCAGGGTTTCCTCGCTACCCACTACGATCGGTGAGTAGGCACTATTCATGGGATTCAGCTGCACCGTCGGGCGCAGTTGCAGGCGTTTAACGGTAAATTCGCCACCTACCGCTGCAATGACAATATCGCCGTGTTCAGCCGTTCTGGAACTGTCCACCACCAGCAGGTCTCCGTCACTGATGCCTGCCTCACTCATTGAGTCACCCGCCGCTTTGACAAAATATGTTGCGCTGGGATGTTGGATCATCAGCTCATTTAAATCGATGCGCTGCTCAACATAGTCTGCCGCCGGTGACGGAAACCCACACTGGACAAGACTCGCGTAAAGGGGTAGCGCGACAATGCCGCGCAATTCTGCTGGCGTGTAAAATTCCATAAACAACCACTCCTAATTTTATACTGTTTTTATATACAGTAGTTTTAAAGAGCGTGCAGATCAATGCGGCGGCGCCTATTAATCTTCCTTACTGACTGACCTGCTTGTGCAATTTACCGAGCTTCATAGTTGAGAGGGTGACGTCATGCCTGAAAAGTTTTAGTATTCTTCCTCTTGGCTCCGTTAGAAAATTAGACCATCACCAATCTGCAGCCAAAGAAAAAAGAGGATTACCATGTTACAGAAATTACCAAGCAAGGATCGGCTTGCAGAACTGGCAGCATTCAACACAGCTGGCACAGACAACGCTCAACCTGCAACTATGGACGAGTGGAAGGCAATGGCAGAGGCTCTGCTTTCTTTGGTGGGGAAAGAAGCATTTGGTGAGGTAGTTTTTGGGATTGAGAGAGATGAGTCTGACGAACTGACCAACCAAAAGTATATCGACTATTCCTTAGATGCTATTGAAGCGCTTCCAGTTGGAACAAAATTATACGCTGTAATCCCTACTCCAGCTCAAGGCTCCTGAAAGGTAACCTTGAGAAAGAGGTGGTATATAACCACCTCTTCACATTTCTTAAGCTACCAATCCCTCAGCCAGTAGGCGTCCCGCGTACTCGGCACCGGCTGGATTAAAATGGAAGTAGTCATAAAAATATTGCGGATCTCGGTTAACAAGTTTGTCGAGATCAATAAGCTTCACACCATTGTTTGAGCAAAACTCGCGAGTATTTTGATTAACAGCTTCTACCCTGATATTTCTTTGGCCATTCTTGGCTAAATAACGTTCCATGTATTCATCGTTGTCACGAAGAGGCGTGGTAGCGATCACCAGATCTATTTCGAACAAACGGCAGGTATCAGCGAAAAGACGCAGGAATTTAGACCTGGCTGTGAAATCTAGTTCAGGTAATTTCTTAGGAGCTGGATGCCCAACTTTTTCTTCTTCGATAGGGTTGATGTAGTCCCCTTTCGACCACAGGCCAGAGGCAAACTGAATTGCATCGGCATCGATGATACCGTTCATTAAGACGATCTTGTTCGGCCGCATTGGGATAATTTTTGCCTGCAGTGCAAGCGTCAATTGCAGGATCGTCGCCCCCGACCTTCCGGCGTTTTCAACCCTGACTGAAACCCCTCTTGAACGAAGCTCCTTCTCTGCAATGTCTGTAAAACGCTTTCCTTCTGGAACATATGAGCATTCAACCACGCTATCACCCATTACGATGACTCGGGATTCAAATTCTTCTGGACGATTAGGATCACAGACGAAACCATCACTCGATATCGTAACGTTAACTGAATCCGGCGGTAAGCTTCCATCTGACAGCTCAATCAAGCTTGCAGGTGGTGCCATTACTCGTTTGGTTCCTGGCTCCCATTCTTTTAACCGGATCTGACGTTTCACTGTGTGCCCTCATGCATCTTATTTTTACAAGTGTAATAACCAACTGAATCACCTTGGTACCACGCAGTGCGATACCAAGGTGGGTTCAGAGAGGTAAAAGTGCCGATAAGATATCAGATCTTAATGTGTAGGCGCATGATAAATACGGGCCATCCAAAATCATTTATACATATTGAATTGCCTTATGAGTTCCTGTTTTATCAACAATGTTCATCTTTCCATCTGCATGAGTGAACCAACGTTCTCCGGGAACAAAACTGTTTGGGGTAACAGCCGTTCCTATCTCTGCAACCGTCTCAATTACGACCCCCTCTGATAGAGAGTTGTAGCTACTGGAAACGAACAGATCGCATTCAGGAAGCTTGATTGCAGTACTCCACAGAAGATTACCCTGCAAATAAAACTGTGTCCCTGCCTCACTGGTAACAATATCGATACACTGGTCGCCACGGGGGTTTGCAATGTTATTTACTGAGATAGTTGTTCCTGTAAATGACGTCAGAGCCATGTAAGTTGCGCTACCAAGGAAATCTAGATTAAAGAGGGCTACATAATTCGAACTCCACCCTTCAGCCTCGGATGAAGATTTAATTTGCGTCCCTAAGAACAAACGGCTGTTCGTACCAAAAAAACCGCGAATACGGAAGCGTGACTCTCCATAAACTCTTGGCGATAGAGTGGCGAAAGCACTAGTTACGGTATAGTCAGCGTTGCTATCTGCACCATTTGATTGGTTGGAACCGACACGGTTAAACGCAAGTTCTTGGTAGAATTTGGTGTTCTGATTATTCCCTGTCATTCCAGCCAAACCTTCCTGGATTTTATTGCCAATCTTAGCCTTTTCACGCATAGCATTCGTGTACCGGCCGCTGTACTCCTTTACAGTGAAGCCAACAACCCTGCATATTTTATCCGCAGGTGTAGTAAATGAAATGATATTCAAGCCGGGAGCCAAATCACAAACCGCTGTAGGTACTTCACTAAAGAAGTTGGAAGGAATTCCAGTGGCGTTAGCAATATCTAACGTGTATGTCCTGCTGGCTGGCTCTACCGAGTTCTTAACTGTTACCTGACCGGAAACCACCCCGTCCTGAGTAAGCTGACTGGTGAAATGAGCGAGCAAATAAGCTGGCTTAAGTGACGTGTTAAAAATGAATAACTTCGACGTGGAAGCTGCTTGGGTCCTAACATACACAGAATATGGGCAGTTCAGGGTATTGAGAATATTATTTACACCACGATAAGCAGCTGTCGTGTTGTCAATAAATTGCCCTGGCTGGATCTCCAGATTAACACCGGCAAAACCGTCCATGAAAATCGATTCGGCTATAAGGTCATAACCCGCCTGATTCCAGTGCAGCCGGTCACGGCTCAGGCGTCCGCGCGCATCACCGCGATTGAAGAGAAAGCGCTGCATAATAGAAAAGCTGTCGATGTATCTGGCGCCAAGTAACTGCGCAACATGCCGCATTCTGCTGCGATATGCATTGATTGCATACGGGTTGGTAATGTCTGTCGCCAGTAGCCCAACTACATCTGTGAGTGAGCAGAAGGACACAGCGGAGAATGACAGCTGGCGGTACATCTCCATGAGACTATGCTCGTAATCGTCAACGCTTATCCCCCTGTCCTGCCTGGCATCGTTTACACCCAAGGCTATCAAATACAGGTCAGCATTATCAGCGATAATCTCATCCATGTGTTCTGCAAGCACCTGTCCGGTGTCGTGCCCGGAATAGCCTCTTTTGATTATTTCGATGTTCGGGTTGTTGTACCACTCCCTGAGAATCTCACCAAGCCGATACGGAAAAGGAGTACTGACAGTTACTCCGTTGGTGATTGAGTCCCCCACCACGCAAATTTTAACCGGCATGCCGTTAACCATCGCCTGCACCACAGACCCATGTGGATCAGGGTTTATATGCGTCAGTAAGGGAACACTAAGCCAGGCACCCACAGCGATTCCCCCGGCGCTTGCAGGAGTAGATCCCGCAGGTACTGATTTGGGGAATGTGCCATCCCAGCGATAGTATTCTCCGGTAGTTGTGTCGCGCAGTATCTGGTTTGGCAGAGTAAGGGTTGCGCCAGCCTGAAAGGAGTCCATCGTGATGTAACCAAGCTCTCTGATGGCTTGCTTGCCGGCATCATTAATATCGGAAATAGTCTTTATTGCCATTCCCTCAAGCCCATACCAGGTATGTCTACTTCTGCCAAAGCGGTCAAGCCAGATAGCAGAAGTAATGCTGTTCATTGCGTTGTCGAAATTCTGGGCGTTATCATAAAGATCGCGTGGGTCAACTGAACCTAATGGATTGTTCGTACGATATGTAGTCATTATTACTCCAGGCATAAAAAACCCGCCGTAGCGGGTCAAATAATTTGAATTGCTATCAGGCGGCGTCGCCGGGATATGTGGCGTCGTCGTAGGCGTATTTGCCCGGATGATACTGGATGGCTGTTACTTGGCTGATCCCATCGTTACCTGGCGTTATTTCACCGACTAGTGCATCGTACGGGACTCGAACCGAAGAGCAGAACAGCAGGCGCGGCGGCTCGATGTATGGATCGTTCATTGCCCACAACTCCGGCTCCAGCGCTGTGCTGTAAGGCACCGAGATGGTGAAGTCGTCAATGCGTGTCGGCACAACCATTGCTGAGGCCCGGCCATCCTGATGGCGGATAATCACGCGCGGATTTTGGAACGACCAGTCCGGCGACTCACTGAGCGTCATGGTGATTTTTCTGCTGTCGTACGTCATATCGGTAATCAGGCAACTCAGCGTCTGGCTGCCTGGGATGTCATCGGCCAGCACAATGCGATCCATGAACTCATAGCAGAGCGCATCCATCTCTGTTGAGGTTGTGTGCTGCAGGCGCTGCAGCTGGTAGCCCAGCAACCGACGCATGCCGATGCGATAAGCACGGTCCTCATTAAGAACGCCGTCCAGCGTGTAGCTCTCAATTTTCACCGGAGTGGGGTTGCCAGGAAGACGACACTGCACTGTTTCCTCTGCCCAGGTGGTGCCATTGATGTAGGTCACGTCCACACCATCGTAATCGTCCTGTGACGGCGCTTTGAACGCGGTCTGCAGTTCCTGGGTGGTTTCCTGTGGGGTGATCATGCCTACCCAGGGTTTAATCCCTTCCCTTCCGGCCGACGCCAGCCCGTCAGACAGCAGGAAATACCCCATCCCCGCGTTGGTGATTTTCTGCAGCACCTCGAGCGCTGATTTGCTCTCACCGCTCGCCCAGTCGAACTTCTCCCCGCGGGGCGTCCAGTAGGTTTGTTCCAGCGCATCAATCGTCGCCGTGTCAATCTGACTGGCCGTGAATCCCAGTGACTCCAGCACATGGTATAGCGCACCGCTGATGCTCCGTGCCGTTCTGCCTCCGCTGTAAATCCTGGTTGGCGTGACGCTTACCCGGCGATCTGACATTGCTGCCAGCCGGTTCCCTGTGCGTACAGTCAGCGCCATGGTGGTGACGCCGTCGTACTTCGTGGGGCGCTTGCTCAGCCGGGATCGCAGCGCCTGCCAGAATACCTGGTCGCGTGTGCTGCCACCCTTAACCGGTTCGGTGCGGCGCATCCGGATCTCGTATTGCCCCGGCGACACGCTGTAGCGATGCGTAAACCCGATCTGGTTTTCGGTGCTGCGTGAATAAAACGGAGACTGTTGCTGCCAGGTGGTGGCGCCAACCTTGCGATACTGGATCACCAGGCGTACCGGCATGGAGCGCTTATTCCCCTGGTCGGTGTAACGCACCAGGCCGCTCTGGAAGTTGATGTTAACTTCGAATGCATCCAGCGTTTCGCCGTCGGGGCAGGCAAGGAACGGACCAACCCATTCGTAGTCGTCGCTGACGCCCGTCACGGTGGCATCCAGCAGCGTGCGCTCAGTGAAGCCAGGCCACGATGGGTCAGGTGTGGTAATAGTCTCGCCACCCGAGCCGGTGGTTACAGTAAGCCGCTCAACGGAAATGGTCTGACTGTCCACATCGGTAATCCGGAACTGGTTCCCGGCCAGACCCAGGGAGAAGCGCTGAATGCCCTCCGGCAGTCCGATGAATTGGGTGCCAGTGGCGCTGTTGTAGGCCAGGGTAATGTGCGCCCTGACTTCCGCAGTGCCGCCAGTTGATTTCACGCCTGCCATGTTAACCGGGGCATCACCAAACGCAGCAACCGGTAACGGGCTGTTAGTGATGGACCCACCGGCATAAGGGCTGCTGACCTCACCGATTTCAAGTCGCCCGCTGTTATCGCGCGCGACCAGGCCGGAGCCGGAGAGTTGCGAAGTGATTGAGGAAATCAGGCCTGACATGGTGACGTAGTTGGTCACCAGCGATACCGGATAGGTCGTGCCCTGCCAGCTGATGCTGAACGTCACAGGCATGCTGCTGAAATCGTATGTCGTCGGCGCGGCACTGGCGGTGATGCTGGCGGCGCTGCCGCCTACGCCAGGCACCGGCGGCACGCCCGGGGCGTAGCTGGCGATCACCAGGTCGTAGTCGTTGCCGTTATAGTTCAGTGTTACCGGCATTCCGACCACTGGTGCCAGCTCCTCTACCCCGCCATAAATCACACTGTAACCGCCGGACGACACCACGGTATAAGAGTTAGGTGCCAGCACGGTGATCACCGTTCCAACCGTCCACGACGGGGGGATCTCCTCATCGCCGCCAGATGCTGATACGTCCACCAGCGTGATCGAGTTCCCGGACACCACGAGCGCATCAGCGATAATACTGACCGTCTCCGGACCGCTTGAGCCCAGGTCCAGCCCGGCGGTACCGGAACCGGTATTCCCGACCTCGGGTGAGTTGAACCAGTTTTCAGTGCGCGTGTCCCCGGACACTGTGGCGCCAGGCGGGTAGAGGGTGTAACGCACGTCAGTACCGAACGCAGAGATTGGTGTATTACCGATCCGGATGTCGGACTGGTTAATCACCATATCGCCGACACCCACGCACAGGAACATGCTGGTTTCCATGCTGGTCTCGTTGACGAACCGGCTCACTGGCTGCACGACGTAATCAGGCCAGACACGATATTTGCCGAAGATTTCCCGGATGGGGTCACCCAGTTTCGCCGCATTCGCTTTGGCCGGGTTGAGGTCAATCTGGTCGCCGCTGGCTGCCTGGGCACCGCCGCCGCCAGCCTGAGACATTGTGCTCATCATGTAGATGCTGTACGCAGCAGAGGCAACGGCTACGCTGACAGCGACCCACAATGCGATCTCTGCTCCGGTGCCGTAGGGCACCGGATACATCCGGACGTCAGTTTCGGGCTTGATTATGCACAGTGGCCACTCTGCAGGAGGGACGGAAATACCGTTGATTTCCACCGCGACCGGGTGCTGCTGATCCGACGTCCAGTCCTTCACGTTCTGCGTAAACCAGGTGCTGAGGGTCATCGTTTCGTGTTCGTGCTTTTCCAGCGGTTCGCCCGGCAAGCGGGATGGATAGATTCGGATCGTCACTGGTAATACTCCACGCGGACAAAACGGCGCACAAACCGCGCCAGCGGCAAAAAGGTTACGTTAGTGCGGGGATTGCACTCTGCGGCGCGCAGCTGGCCATTAATCTCGACAACGATGGCAACGTGTGTCACGACTGAGCCGGAATAACAGGCGATACCCGCGCCCGGGGCCGGTTCACATCGCGACAGGCCAGCCATCAGTCCGCGCGCTTCCCGATCGAGGCCGTTATCATCCTTCGTCACTCCGGCGAAATCAGGCCACGGCGTCAGGCCAAGATCGCGCCTGATTTCATTGACGATGCCAAAGCAGTCCAGCGCGGGGTAAGCGCGCCCTCCCTTCTGCCACTCGACAGAACGGTATTTATCAGGATTGAACATGGTGATTCCCTATTGCAGGTAACGTAGTCCGGGGAATAGTGGGAGCGTATAGCGAAATCTGGGCCACGCCGTATCGAGGATGTTCATGTAGCCAGCGGTGATTTGCACTTCCGTTGCGGTCCATGAGCCCTCTTTAATAGCCAGGGTGAATGGCGGAGAGGCAGGTGCCGACAAATCGGTGGAAATATAACGTCGAAAGGTCAAAGAGGCATTGCTGAGGTTGTCGAGTGCATTACGGATTGCAGTCGATACCACACCGTCGATATTGCTGATGGCGAACTTGAGATCCTGAGTTCCATCGGAATTGCGTGCCGGCAGCGCTACATCAATGGCAGAGCCGGTGAAAGTGGCCTGCGCTCCGGTTTCAAGGGTAACAGTAATATCATCCCATCCGCGGGTCAGCCAGTAGCTCTGGCCGCCAACATTAATCTGCAGGGTATCAAGTATGACCTCTTCGCCAGAGGAGGCATAAAGTCGGTTCAGCACGGAACTGGTCATGCTTCTGGCCACTCCTCATTTAACGCAAAATCGAAGATGTCAGATCCGGCCACCAACTCAGGAAAGAATCCCCAACCAGGCGGTAGCAAAGGTCGCTCCCACAATTCCAGCTGTGCACTGAAGCGCCAGTATTTAGGTGGCACCAGGGTCGGGCCCTCATAGGCATCATCGGTAAACCGACATTTATAGGTTTGCTGGCAACCAAGTGGCGTCTGCAGCCTCATCAGAAACCACGCAGCACCATCCGTAAGCACATCACGAAACCAGGATTCAAACAGCTGCGCCTGGTTATTTTTCGTGAAAATCCAGTTCACGGTGGCGATCGTTGGCGTTGACGTGTACTTGCGCCGTTGTCGTGAACGGCCTGAAGTTGCTTGCGTTCTCTGTAGAGGGCTGACAGGTTTAAAACCATAGCCATCCTGAAGTGGCATCGGCAGATAATCGTGCGGGTACGATGCTAAATCCGCCATTATGATTGCCTCCTGTTCGGATACATGGATTTCAAGGCTCGGCCAAAGTCATTGTCAGGTTTGACAACCTGGGCGGCCATTTCTTTACGGATTGAAACTGCCAACTGTCGGTTTCGCTGGTCAATCGCCATCAGCGTTGCGTCGTCAGGTTTGCCTGTGAATGAATTTTGGATGTGAAAGGTCCCACCAGCAGAAGCCTGCCGGGACTGCTGAACCCTCTCCAGGGTTGCGTCCAGTTTGGCCGACGTGCTGGCAGTAACTACTCGCTCCCCTTTTTGGAGCAACCAGGTTCCAGTTTCCGGCACACGGTCAATCCCATCATGCGCCATGCCAGCGAGCGATTGCCCAGCGATCATCGCTACTGATGCGTAGCCGACAGCGCGGATTGCTGTGGCCGCAGGTATCCCCATAATAAGGCCGCCTTCCGCCATAGCTTTAGTTGCTGCAAGCTCGGTGTTGATCACGGCCTGCGCCATAGCGGCCGCCTTGCTGGCGATGAATAGCGTTTTATAGGCGATACTGCCTTCCTGTCCGATGCTCTGTAGCATCTGCGCTGACTGACCCGCCAGGTCAGAGAACATAGCCAGGCTGGCAGTTGTGTATCCCGCCTGAATGCTCTCTAATTGCGAAGCATTCTGCTTATTGATTTCAGCGACACGGTCTGCATAGGTTTGCTCGTTGATCTCCTTCTGATCGAGCAGCTCTTCCTGCATTTCCAATTGAGTGTCGTACCATTTTGCCAGTTCCTTCTGCGCATCAGCGACGCGTATAAGTTCGCCGCTGGCACCACCGACGGAAGAATCGATACCGCCAAACTTCGGCGCTTCCTGAACTGAAGCTTTCGAGATGCGCTCCATGGTCTTACGGTATTCTTCGGTAGCTGGAGCTGCCTCCCGCAGCAACTTAATACGTTCCCGGGTGGTGTTTAGCAGCGCCTCCTCTGGTTTTAACAGATCTTCATTCAGGGATTTCAGGCGCTCAACCGCGTTGAGGTGATCAAGCGCAGCGGAGTTACGCAGCAGTTCTGCCTTTTGGCTTTCAGTTAAAGCGGCTAACTCCCCTCGGGTAACCTGATATTTGGTTTTGGCGAGATCGGTGCTTTGCCCGGAGAGAGCGATCTGTTCCTGCTGCTGGCTGATGAGACGCTTGTAGGTTTCCTCCAGCTTCTCAGATGCTTTTTGCTCGTCAGATTTGGGCGTTTTTTTCTGAGGTTTGCTGGCCTCGTTGTTGCGCCAGGCTTCCAGGCTTGTGCCGATGTAATTCTGTCGAGCAGTCTGGAACTCGGGATCGTTGGTGAGGCCAAGAGCATCAGCAAAAAACCCAAGGCGTGCGCGCTCGCGCGCTTCGCCTTTGAGTTTTGACAGCTCCAGGTCCTGCCTTGCCTTCTCTAAAGCATCAGCCTGCTTGCCGCTAATTTCAGCCTGTGGCATTCGCATCGGAACAGCGGCAAGCCCCTGTCGCGCTATCAGTAAACTATTTCCCAGCCCCAGCAGGCGGTTAAATTCCGTGTGCTGGCCATTCATCATCAGCAGTGACTGGTAGGCTGCATTCTGCTCGGCGGCCTGCTGGCGAATTAAAGCAACCCTGCGGTTTTCAAGTCCCTCAAGCACACTTTGAATGTCCTGAGATTTTGCCTGCATCTGGCCCAACCGCTCTTGCTCGACTGCCAGAGCCGCGGTGGCATTTTCTAACCCCCTTGTGGCCGTTTCTACAGAAGTTAAGTGGTTGATCATGAAGCCACCGCTGGTTGTCGGTCCAGGGTTGGCTAGCACATACTGATAACCAGCAATTTCTTCCTTAAGGCTTTTCACCTTAGATGACTGAACATCAACCAAACGGTTTTGCTCATCCAGAGCCTGCCGGGTTTTGGCCTGATTGTCGGTGGTTTCAGAAAGGCTGAGGTTCTTTGTGCTGGCGCGAACCTCTTCGATGGTGGATGCGTATTCCTGTGCGGATCTACGAGCCTGCTCCTGGTTTTGGTACATGGTGTACCATGCACCAGCGCCAAGCATGACCAGACCCGGCACTCCACCGATCAGACCCAGCGCGCGCCCCATCAGCCGCGATCCAACGGCTGTCACGTTATTCAAAGCCCCTTGCGCGGCAGTCCTGGCGGCAATATTACGCCCCAAAGATTGCTGAGCTGCTGAAAGACGCTTTTCCGCTGCAGCTTGAGCATCAGTACCGCGTGCGGCAACCACCGCCTGTTGTGCGCGATACACAGCCGCGCGAGCTCGCGCCGTAGAAATCTGAGTACCGCGCACTTGGGCTTCGGCCAAAGCAACTTCGCTTTTTGCTGCGTTCAACACCCCAGCAGTGGCTGATGCGGTGCCGGATACAATGCCACCAAGATATCTCGCCAGACCAACGGCAACCAATGCACCTGCTGCAGTTGCCACTGAATCAATATTTTCGGCCAGGGAGTCGAGCCCGCCAGCCAGGGAGCTGGTCGCACCGCTCGCCTGGTTGGCGCCGCCAACCCAGGCCATAAAGGCGTTTTCCACACGTTGCGCTGAAGCCGCGACGGTCGCGCCCATCTGGGTACCCTCAGTTCGTATCCTGGATAGCTGACCGAGCAAAGCTGGCATTACAGTGTTTGCCGTAAGTTGCCCCGCTTCTGCCATCGCGCGCAACTGCCCGACATTAACGCCAAGGCCATCAGCCAGCGCCTGAGCGAACCTCCCTCCGTTTTCCATGATGGAGTTGAACTCATCCCCGCGCAGCACACCTGATGCCATAGACTGGCCGAACTGGGTGATCACAGCAGAGGCTTCACTCGCACCGGCCCCAGAAAGTCGGAGTGTTGTGGCCACCAGCTCCGTAACCTTTGCAGTATCGGATGCTGTATAGCCCAACTGCTTAAGCGACGATGACATGCGCGAGAACATGTTGGTATTTGCCTCTACGCTTGTTCCCGTGCGCTGGCTAATATCCATCAGTACACGCTGGTTCTGAGTGAATTCTTCGGCGCTGCCCGAGGCAAGTTTCAGGCGGCTATTGAGCTGAGTCCAGGTATCGGCATAGTTGATCAGCTGTTGGGTTGCGAACGCACCAGCAAAAGCCCCACCCAACCCCATTGCTGCAGATTTTGTTTCATTGAGTTGAGCCGACACCTCGGCCAGGGCTGTGCGGGTATCTCGCGAAGCGGCCGCAGCCTGCCGTCCGCCGTTCTGCATGGTTTTGTAGTAGTCACTTCCCATGCGTGAGGCGCGGGCAATCTCTGACTGAAACGACTGGGAGTTTGCTGAGATTTTTATAATCAGTTCACGCAGAGTTGCCATTCAACTATCCCCAGAAATAAAAAAGCCCCGTTTTGAGAGGCATGAGTTGCTACGTGAAGAAAAAAGTCATCTGGCTGCTTCCAAAAATGCAGCCTCTAAACCGGCAAACGGATCTTTTTGACTCACCTCTTCCGCATCGCCCGCCCACTGAATGACCGCTTCATCTATCGGCACTTTGACGCCTTGCGCCCCATAGATTGCCGAAACGAGCTGGGCATTATGAATGTCACCCCGGACATCTCCGACCGGGCTGGTACGATCGTATTCAGCCCACATCAGTAATTCACTGGGAGCCATGGTTTGGCGCAACTCCGCCAGGGTACGGCCCATTCTCAGAGCCAGCGCCATCAGAAACTTCATGCCCGGCGTTGCTACTTTTTTTTGGCGTCGTCACTGCTGGTTATCAGATCCAGAGCCTGCTTCAGCAGTCGGGAGTGAACCGGTCCGTATACGCCCTGCACCTCTTCGGCATCTTCAAGCGTAAAAACAGGCTCCTGATTTTCGTCACAGACCACATCGATAAACAGCGTCACGTCGGCGCGCAGGTTACGCATGGCCTTTTCTGAGACGGAAAGCTCTTCATCGCTGTCTTTAACGATCTCTTGCCAGCGAAGCCATGCTTCTGCTGATGGCTCACGCAGAATTACCTTGGCACCGCCCCACTCTTTGACGGCTTCAGTTTTATTACGGAAGCCGGACAAGCGAGCCAGTGCCAGCTCACGAATGTTTTTACCCATGTAATTTCTTCGCCGGTTTCCCGGCGCTCCGGTTAACTAATTTCTACGTCGCAAACAGTTGAAACAATGGTCGCGCCCACTGCATCGGTTACGATCACCTGACGATGGCCGCTTTCGTTCGCCTGCGCGTTATTGAAATCAATGGTCGTTGTAGTGTTGCCCAGGCCGGAATGCGCGCCATTTTTGTACCAGTCGAGCCGGTACGGCGGCACGCCACCGGTAACCACTACTCCAATAGAAAAGTTTTCGCCTACCGCGGCGGTTTTTGTTGCAGGCAGATCGGTAGTAAACGCCAGGGCAACAGCCGGCGGTGCCGTGATACGAGTCGGCTTGCCTTTCAGGCGTAGCGCGAACGTAGCGGCGACAACACCGTTTGTACCAGTAGACCAGGTGTGCTGGCGAACCTCCGCAAAGAACTGGAAACCAACACCTGAAGGAAAGATGATTTTGAAGCCATAAACGGTGTCATTGTCATAGGCGTCACGCAGCGCTGCCTGGCCAGGGTTTTCTTTAAAGTTACCTGATAGGGATACTTCAGAAGCTGCCGCCAGCCCGTTAATATTCTCCTGCTCATCGGAACAAAGCGTGGTGACGTCAATATCCTGCTTCTGACCCGCGGTGAACTGCGCCTCTTTTAGCGTGCATTCCAGCGGCAGGAACACGGTAGCATCGATCGTAGTGGGAGTTGCCGGCACTGAAGTGATCTGAATCTTCGTGCCCTGCGATTTTTCAAACTGAGCGCTCATTCGCTGTCTCCTGAAAATAAGAAACCCGCCGAAGCGGGCGGTTGTGAGTCTGTGGGATCACCAGGTTACGCTCGCCTCAAACGTGGAGCGATAAAGTCGGGAGTCTGGCTCGTAATCCTGATATTTACGGATCTCGGTGATACCGAGAGGAGTAAGCGCTTCAATGGCAAGGCGACGGATTTCCCGCGCACCGTCCACAGTTGACGCATAAACATCGATCTGAATGGTGGTCATTGACTCTGCGGCGCCACAGAACACATCAGCAGAATTTTCCTGCGGCAGTGAGAAGACCAGCCAGGGGGGTGAGATCGAGACATTCCCATCCGGCGATAAAGGTGCGACGTATGGGTAAACCTGTCCGCCAGCCAGGCCGGAGAGCGGAAGATAAATATCTGCTTCAGTCATTTGCTCAGCACCTTATCGATCGCCTGATTCATGCGCTGAACAGCAGCTGCATAAGCTTCATCCTCCCGGGCATCATAAGCGGGCCTGACGAATGGATGAGGTGCCAGTTTGGACGTGCCGAGTTCCACAAAGCGCCAGTAAAAAGCGTTGCGCGGGTTGGACGCCTTCATCGTATTGTCGCTTCCACCGGTTCGGGGATTAACGCCTCTGATATGGACACCAGAAGTGATCTCCCCGCTTCGACCACGCTGTGTTATCACCACCACATTCCGTCGTAGTTTTCCGGTATCCACCGGAGCCCGGTCAATAACCTCCTCACGCAATATGCCAGCGCCAGCCCGAGTAGCATCACGAAGCACTTTGTTGTTCTCAGCTTTGCTCAGCCGGGTGAGGTCGCGAGCGATATCCTCAAGCCCTGAGAAGTCCAGATTCAGATCGATCACTTTTCAGTACCTCTCTTGCAAAGAATTTCCAGCCGGGCGCCCTTCCTGTCAGGAATTGGTTGGCCTACAACGTTAAGCAGCGCGCCGGCAAGCGGCCCAGTTAGTATCTTTAGCCGTGAAGCAGCCGATATGTCCTTACGAAAACGCATCCATACCCTGACTGTTGCCTCAGGCGACTCAGCGCCGGAGGAAAGTTGTTCGCGGCCGCTGACCGCCAGAACCTCACCCCATACTGTTTCCCCATCAGACCACTGCTCAACGGGCTGACCGGAGGGAGATCGGGTGGTTACATAATTCTGAATGGTGACGCGGTGCCGCAGCCTGCCTGCCTGCATATCACCTCCTACAGCGCAATGAACCGGTAAGGTTCAAGAAGAGACTCAAAGCCAAATGGCAGTGTCGACACGATGTTGCCGATGTTCACCGGCTCCCTGTTTTCATACCAGTGTCCGACCAGCAGCATTAGCGCCAGTTTGACGTCATCTTTGATAACCAGCCCATCCGGATCGTTTGTCGGAAGCGCGTCATCATAGAGCTGGCGATTTGTATAGCTCTCAGCCTTACGACGCGCCGCACCGATGTAGATCTCCAGAAGCTGTTTATCCCCCGGGTCATCACCATCAATCCTGCACTGCACTTTGCACTCGTCGATCGTTAGCGCCATTGTCAGTCTCCAGCCCGCAACGGTCTGGTTGCGGGCATAAAAAAACCGCTTACGCGGCATCATGTAAAGCAGGTTAATAATTACGGTGTAGCCGGTTTGCCCTGCAGCGCCTTGATGGCGGCAGTATCCTCCAGTACACAGTCGAAGCGGTGGAAAGCCAGGAACGCCGTCTGATCGTATTCGGCGTAACGCTCAACCAGGCGCTTCAGGGTCATATAGGAAACGCGACGAACGATGAAGCGGTTAAAATCCCCCAGGAAAATGAATTTCTTGCCCGCTGCCGCCGCATCAATTGCCTGATCGATCACATACGGAATTCCCAGAACCGTAGCCGGGGAACCGCCAACAACGTCAGGCAGCCACAGCGGGCGTTTCTGATCATCAACCATCTCTTCAATTACCTGAAGCGTACTGTCATTAAATGCCCAGCGGAATTTAGGTCCGCCGCGATATGCCGGATCAATCGCGTGTTTCAGGCTATTCATTTCCTGCCAGGTGAATGTTGCCGCCGCCGTCGCTAACACTGTCCCGGTTACTGAAGCCGCAAGTCCCTTTGGTTGCAGCGGTGTACCTGCCCCCGTACCCTGGACCAGGTATTTAGCTTCGCCGCGGCCAATGCGCTGTGCAATACGCCCCGCCAGGTATGCTTCAATATCTACGCCGCTGTCCTGCAGCAATTCGTTAGATACGCGGATGATTTTGGATGACAGCTTTTTGGCACCCAGGATCGCCGTGCCGAACGTCACGTCACCTTCAGTGGCTGCGCTGTTTTCAGCGAGCAGCTCGCCTTCTTCAGCAGTACCGTCAGAAGTGGACCAGGTAATATCCTGACCGTTCGAGGTATTGAGAATCTGGGCAACGCTCGCGATCCCGCCGTAAGCCTTCATCGCATCAATGATGGTGTTACGCATCTGGGTAGGTACGGTATAGCCGCCTTTGTCATCAGGAGACGTACCCTGCGCGCGCAGCTCTTTAACGGCCTGGCGCTCTTCGGCGGTGAGTTCACCGAAGCCATGGCGGAGAAGGCGATCAAATGCCGCGGCGCGGCGCTCATCTGCCTGCTTCTCCGGGTTGCTCTGGCGCTGACGCTGCTCCGGCTCCTGCTCGTCAACGTAGCTCTGATCGTGACGGCGCAACTCTTCTTCGCGGCCGATTTGTTCGTCGAGCGCATCCAGCTCGTGTTTTGCTTTATTCCACTGGGTGCGCTGCTCTTCAGTCCAGGTGGTGTTTTCAGGGATACCCTCATGCAGAGCGCGCATCTCGCGGGCAATGGTGTTACGTTTTTGCTTCAGTTCATGCAATTTCATGGTTTTTCCTTACGCGTTAAGAAGAGTCAGCATGCGCTCGCGCGCCGTTCGTTGGTTAATGGCTTGCGCCAGCGCGCCGCTGTCGCGCGCCTCCTGCCAGGCTTTCATGGAGCGAACCCCGGAATCGGCATCCTGATAAGCCGGATAGGTCACCGGACTGACATCAAAGAGCCGGGAAAAGCGGTTAATCTCGCGAATGACGATGCCCTCATCGTCCTGGTACCAGTGTTCGCCATCGTGGGCGATCCTGAATGCGAAAGACGACTGGGTGATATCGCCGCGCATCATCGGCGCCAGCACCAGATCGCGAATGGTCTGGGTGTCAGGGGCCGCGATGTCGTAGCGAAGCCCTTTATCATCGACGCTGACGCTCAACGTGCCGGAAGCGCTGCGCCCGAGGATAAAGTTCGGGTCATGGTTAAACAGCCCGCGGATATCGTCACCCAGCACGTCATCGAAAGCGCCGGGCTTAATAATCTCGCGGAATCCCCAGAGGGGTTCGGAGCGGCTGTTAAACACCGATCCGTAACCGATAATGCGCGTGGGCTGTTCCCCCAGCTGTTCGGCACGGACCTCACCGCTGTAACAGCGAGTCTCGCGATCACTCATCGGTTTTTTCCTTTTCGGTTTTGGTGGTTTTGAAATCATCCGCCGGGTTGGCGGCGTTGACGCTGACGAGCATTTCGTCCAGGCCGTCGACCGGGTTCATATCCTCGAAAGCGCGGGCTTCGTTGCGGCTCATCCAGCCGTCGGTGATCGCGAAGTGATAGAACTGCGCGCGTTCCTGCGGGGTGCCGCGTAACAGGCCAGTAAGGTTAAACCGGACGTAATACCCGGCGGCCAGCTCGGCGCGGGTAAACAGGCGGCGGTTAAGCTCCTGCTCCCAGTTTGTCACCCAGGGCATCATCGAGTACCGGACAAACTGAATGGCCTGCTGTGTGATGTTGCTGAAGGTGGCTTTTTCCAGGTCGTTAATCATGTGCGCCGGCACGTTGAAGATCCCGGCAATCATCGAGCGGTTGAGCTTTGACATGTCGATGATCTGGGCATCTATCGGCGACACGGTCAGCGCCTTGTAATCCAGATCCGCAGGCAAGAGCATGGTTTTGTTTTCCTGGCTGCGTAACGCCTGGGCTGCCTTTTTCCATTGATCTTTTAGCCTGCCCCAGCTTGTGTTATCCAGCGCTGTTTTTACCGACACGATTCCCGCTGGGCGGGCATTGCCGCTGAAGAAACTTTCCGTATACTTCTGCCCGCTCATGCCCATGCCGATCGTTTCGGCGTGCTGCATCACCGGGCTGAGGCCCATTTTCTGGTTATTCCCCAGCGCCCGGATGTGAATCATGTCGTCAGGGCTGATGGCGAAGGCTCCCTCTTCGTTATAAACGCCGTAGGTGTAGCGTCCTCCAGTATTAATCAGGGTCGTTTCCCAGGGCATACAGCAGTCCAGGGAGGTGACTTCTCCGCGGCGGCTGCGCTTGACCCAGGTGTAGCCGTTGCCCCAGCCGAGGATGTGGCGTTGCTTCAGTTCGCGCCACTTATAGCTGGTTTGCCAGCTGTTCGGCTCATCATGAACCAGATAAAACGCCGGGTGATCCCGCGCTGGCTCGACCTTGCCGTTGTGCTTTCGCATGACATGCAGCGGCATCTGGGCGAGGTTCGAGGACAGGACGTAAATGCAGGCATATACCGCCGCGAGCTTCATCGCCGTCTCAGGGCTGACATATACGTCTGCTGCAAACAACCCGTCGGCATCTACCAGTTCACCGCTGATTGGCGTGGCCGGGTTCTCAAGAGATTCACTTCTGAACAGAGAGTCAAACAGCACGCTTCCCCCTTCTGGCCATAGCCAGGGCGCCCACCAGCAGGAGCCCGCCGGAGAACATCAATGCCGGAGCCAACCCAAACTGCAGGTAAAATCCGGCGGTGAGCAGGCCGTACCCGGCCAGCCCGATAACATCAGTAATCAGTGATTTCATAAAATTAGGAGGTCATCGTCCGGATCAAGGGATGAGAGGAAATTGCCAGGCTCTTTGAGCATTGCCCGCCCGATAGTCATAATCAGCGCAACCGCGCCGTCAATTTTGTTTTCGTTCTGCTCTTTGATGGGTTTAACCACATCGTCGTTACCAGGCAGATACTTCCCCACGACGTTGCTGATACACCAGCTCATGATGGGGTTGCCGTCGTGATGAAAGCGGCCCGACTCAATTGCGGCTTCCAGCTCCTTCATCGGGTCAGACATGTTGGTGTAGTTCTGGATGATGGTGACGGGATTCAGCTCTTCATCGGCCAGGTCGTGTGAAAGGCCGGTAGCGCCAAACGGGTCAATCGGTGACTCACTGACTGGGTTCAGTCTATTTGCCGCTTTCGCCTCTTCAAGGATGTAGCGGTAATCCACCTCCGCCCCGTCAGTTACTGTCAGTAACCCCATCTCAACCCATTTCTGAAAGCGCTCAGCTGTACGGCGATCCTCGTTTTTCTCGACGCTGTATACCGTGTCATACGGCACCCAGAAGCGTGGTGCCACGCAGTAGTAATGCGTCTTCCCGTCGATTTCCCGGGTAAACAGGCGTGCCATGCTGTTCATATCCAGTTTGCGCGCCAGGTCGAACGCCAGCACACAGGGTTGCCCCTCGAACTGTTCCAGCGTCAGCGTCTTGTCTTCGCAGTTCTGCCAGGACACCAGGTTGAAGAACGCGGCCCGGGCAGCCACCCAGATATTGAGGTGCTTCGTTTTGAACACGCCCGCCTGGCGGGCATTATTGATAGCGCGCTGTTGCTGGCTCAGCAGGAAGTCGCGGTAGACCGACACTCCCATATTCGGGTTTGCCTTCTCCAGCACCTTAGGGTCGGTCCAGTCGTCACCTTCATCGACCGTATAAACCACGCCGAACAACTCCTCGTTGGGCACCGAGCCATTCAGCATCTCAAGCACTTCACGGCGTTTGTCGTAGCAAGGCCCTTCGATGTTGTAGCCCGCTGTGGTGATCGCCCACATCAGCGGCTGCCGGCGGGCACCCATGCCCGTCAGCATCGTGGTGTACAGCGCATCGGTCGGGTGCTCGTGATATTCGTCGACTATCGCACAGTGTGGCGAGGCCCCGTCGCCGGGGTTACCGATCAGCGGCTCGAAGCGGGCGCCGTCTTCCGGCCGGTTCAGGTTTGAAGCGTTGACCTCGATGCCGAACGCCTCCACCAGCAGTGGGGTTCGTTTGCACATCAGGCGCGCAGGCCGGAAAACTTCCCACGCCTGCTTTTCTGTCGTGGCGCCAGAATAGACCTCGGCACCGAACTCGTTGTCACAGGTGAAGCAGTACAGCGCTACGCCGGCAGAGATCGCCGACTTGCCATTCTTGCGGGGGATCTCGGTGTAAACCTCCCGGAAACGGCGAAGCCTTGTCCCCTTCTGCACCCAGCCAAAAGCACAGCAGATGATAAAGAGCTGCCAGGGCTCCAGGGTGATCGGCATCCGCTTGAATGCCCACTCCCCTTTGGTGTGCGGCAGTAGCTGAATAAACTTCGCGGCCTTCTCCGCAATGTCTTTGTCAAAGCGGTACCGGAATTTACGGCTTTTCTCCTGAGCCATATCGTCGATATGGCGCTGGCAGGCCTGAATGACATACTGGCAAGCCGGGATCTTCCCCCGCACAACGTTGCGGGCATACTGATTCGCGGCGTTAACGTTGGGATACGATTTCCGGCTCATGAGCTGATCATCTTCAGGAATGGGTTGGAGGTTTTCTTCTGACCGGCAAGCCCGACCAGACGTTGGCGACTGCTGGGGTCGAGGCCCAGCATTGAACCGGTAGAACTCATCTCCGATTCCTGTTCTTTCTTCGCGGTCAGCTCAGGGTTCTTTATCTTGCCGCCCATCGCACCGGTTATGGACAGGCCTTCCACAGCGATATTCTTTACCGCCCGGCGCCAGAATTCGTACGCGACACACCAGCGCTCGAGCACGGCGAGATCGGTAACGCAGATCAGGCCTTGTCCGCATAATTCTTTTGTGGTCAGTTCCCACATAATCGCCGCGAGCGGCAGATTTTCTTCTTCAAACCAGTCCGGCGGCGACACACCCTTAATAGGGGTGAACACCGGCTCTTCTTTATTCAGGGCTCGCTTACCGGGGTTCCCGGCCAGCTCCTTGCGCGCCGTTGGCTTTGGGCGGCGCCCGGAACGCCCCGCCGTTCCAGCCATAAGCGACACTCCTGGTTAAATTTGATTTTTCGCGGGTATAAAAAAACGAGGAGGCGGGCAGTCCGGAAAGCTTCCGGCCACAGGGATTTGACTACCCCCTCCCCCGCCAAGATGCAATCGAGAATCACTCTCACTTTATGCGGTCGCGTGCGGTCTTCCTGGCGTGGCAGGACCAGCAGAGGCTCTGCAGGTTCGTGTCATCGTCAGTGCCGCCATGCGCTTTAGGGATGATGTGGTCAACGCACGAAGCCGACTTAGCGACGCCCTGCTTCAGATGATCCTGGCAGAGCCCTTTGTCGCGCTTCAGGATGCGCTCACGTATGCCCTCCCACTTTGTGCCGTAGCCACGCTGGTGCCGGGTCTGGCCGGGCTTGTATTGCTTCCAGCCTTCCCCCTTGTGTGCATCGCAATAGCCTGAAGGGTCTGTGGTTATCGAATGGCAGCCGCGAACGCGACAGGCCTTCGGTGTGCGTGGCGGCATGCTTACTCCAAAAGAAAAGCCACTAACGGATGCCAGTGGCTTGATGTAGGCGTGGTGACCGGTACTGCCACGGCATTCTGTCGCGCAGAACGGCGGGGATTCGTCGAAGCGAGTCTGGTTTCCGGCTTGCCCGTTTCTCACGAGACGCTTTGGCGCGCAGGTCAGCATCCAGCATTCACCACTATTTGACATTATCTCAGGCACTGAGTGAATGCCTGCTGCAAAAACTTATCCTCTATAGAGGATATTCATGTTTTATCCTCTATAGCCATTACGATAGGTTTGCCTATCGTAATGTACTCAAAAAAACCGCCTGAAAGCGGCTTGCATTAGAGCCCCAAGAGCGGCTTAAAGTCATATAACTTTTCAGCATTAATGACCAATCCTAGGTTCATCGTTATTGATGAACGGACAACTTGTGTAGCGGCTGTTGGCACGTCAATAATTTCAATATTGCCGCTAACATTAGTTACCGGCCCCGCGTATAGCAAACCAAGGAAAATTAATCTTTCACCCATTGCAAATCCGTTATTCGTGGCATATGAGCCTTGGTTCATAATATACACAGGAGAACCGCTTGAACCACCGAAGCATGCCATATCAATAAGAAACTCAGGTCTACCCTTCCATTTTTCCAAAGGTGAGGATGCGGTGATGCCTTTCCTTGTCACAGGTCTGTTATTTACAGAATCCCACAATCCATTTGGATATCCTGTCATGTAAACGTCTTCAACTGGAGAAATGTACCTATCACCTCGCATCTGAAGATCCGAAAAATAGAAGATTTCTGGATAAATACCGCTCTTTTCCATCTGTTTTATCCACCTACCAACACGTAATACACATATATCTACATCTGTGTCTGGGTGCATAAGGAAAGAGTTTTCACCATCTGAAATAGTTAGGGTAAAAACCTTGTTATCCGGATTGTCTCGACTAGTTACGTTTAAACGTAGTCTAATTTCAGATGCACCACTAACAACATGTTTGTTAGTCACTAGCAGTGGAAAAATATTATCACTACCCTCAATACTAAAACAGAACCAGAAAGCAGTTCCTACCGAGGTGCCGTTCGGAGTATCACTTTCAACTCTTACTGTAGATTTATAAATATCTTGGCTAAATGGCATATCCATACTCCCCATGTTTAAAATGGGAATCAATCTAGCATCAATCACATAAGAATTATCTGATCTGCTCGATATAATGAGCACGGATATAAATCCTCTCCGTTGCAGCATAAAAGTTCCGCTATAGATTAGCGCGTAATGTTTCAATCTTCCTGATGCCTGCCTTGTCGATGTTGCACTGGCCCAGCGCCGACAGCAGGCTCACATTCATATCCAGACTGGCCCCGAAGGTCAGCGGGTCGGGAATGGCTGGCTGTTCCGTCTCAGCTGTCAGGTTTGCCGGAAGCGGCACTACCGGAACCGGTACGTAAACTGTCCGCGAATTGCCGCAACCGGTCAGCAGCTGCAGGAGGCACAGGCTGACGAGCGCAATCATCATTCGCAACAGCCACTTTGATATCTGCCTGGGCTCTCTGTGACTCCAGTGTGATCTGGTTCTTTGCATGCTGATTTGCTCCCAGAACGATATTAGTTATGGCCACCGTCTTCAGAACGTTGTCCATGACAGTGCGATTGCTGTCGTTCGCTTCCTGCAGCGTGCCCAGGCTGGCATTGATACGAGTGTTTTCGTTCCAGAGCCACGCGAACACCATCAGCGCTGCAACGAATAGCCACCAGCGCCAGTGCGCCTTGAAAAGCTCAAAAGCCGTGATAAGCGCCGTCATGCCAGCGCCGCCTGCGCCCGGCTGTAACGCACCTTGCGGTCAGCCAGCCCATTCTGCCCACCGTTGATGATCTGGGTGACACGCACGATATCGCCGGAATACAGCAGACAACCGCGTAACGCGAAGAGCCAGGCCGCCGAACGGGCAGCGTGTCGTTCCTGTACCAGCAGCTCCGGCGTGCTTACCAGATCCAGTTTCAGGGCGGTACCGCATTTGGTGTAGTTCTCACGCCCGGTGATCTGCAGCAGGCCACGACCGCGATATTTCCAGCCGTCGCCCTCAGCGATGTTGCCCATGCGGCCGCCATATACCAGGTTGGCGATTTGAGGCTGGTGGGCGACCTGCTTACCGTCAACCCGACCCAGCATCTCGCACTGGTACGGCGTCAGGCGTTTACCGAAGGTTTTCTTCAGGCCATCGACCGAGTAGTTGAAGTTCTCCACCAGCGAGGTAAAGCCTGCCGACTCGTGGCCCAGCTGCGCGATGAACATGGCCTGATCGTTAACTGCGGTGATGCCGAACTCTTTCATTGCCGCGTCGATATGCGGATACCAGCGCGCAGCTAACCCGGCGCTTAGCCCGGCCGCCTTCTGAAATTGTGCCTGATTCATAGGGTTCCTTACTTGGTATCACCACCAAAGCGGACGTTGATAACTCGGTTTGCCACAGAACGAACCTGTTCGACGCCGACAAAGCCCAGCGCCCCGCCGATTGCTATAGAGAGGGATTGAGGAAGGTTGACGTAATCCAGAGCGGATACAGCGGTCAATGTCATGGCACCGCACATCAGGCCTTCCAGCAACATCTTTTTCCAGCCACCGCCGCCGTAGGCAATTCTCAGCACTGCCATCACAACCGACAGCAGCACAGCGCCAATGGGTGTTTCACCACGCCACCAGCTATGGAGTAGATCGATTAACTCCGTCCAGGAGTGAGGGTCGTTGTTCATTTTCATGTCTCTCACCTCGCTGGTTCGCGGGTGTGGTATGGGAAGGGATCAGGCTCTCCGGATGAATTAACGACAGGACCTTGATGGGGGTTCCGGGAGCCTGAAATAGAAAAGGCCCCTCAAAGGGGCCTTAGGATTTGCTCGCTAACCAAAATGCTAGCAATTGTCTGGATCTGGTTCTGGCGGCATATGCGTGCCAAAAACACGTGCAGCCTGGAAGTTTACGTAAGGAAGCGTGGCAATTTGGTACTCAGCAACTTCGGCGCCGCGTATTGCCGCAACCTCAAGCTCCACTTGATTTTTTAACGCTGGGAGATTTTCAGTTGGTACAAATTTAAACTTAGAGTTCCAGACATCAACCAAGGAAGACGGATTGTATTGTGTACCATCTTTCTTATCGGCAGCTACAACAGCCTCAGCGAGACTTATCGTTCTATTACGATTTGTAGAATTCATGTGCTTTACCTCGTCAGCAAGGGTTTGTCCGTATAATTAGTATGGCTGCTGACTCAATTGAAGCAATGGCCCGAACCTATGAAAAAACCCGCTCGGTGGCGGGTTTCTTAACTGTGAACATACAATGCCCATCGTTAACGTCAAATTTACACAAAAACGGCAACATTGCAAGTAACGTGATGCGAAAATATGAGATTTAGAGCAAACTTTGCATCCTTGTTACTTTTTTGAGTTCCGCGTCTGCGTTGCCTTCCTCCTGAAAGCACTTCGTCACAAGGCTTTCATAAAACGGCTTCCAGCTATATCGCCAGGTGCGATCAGGAAGACTGTCCAGTTCGGCCAGAACGCCGCGATACGCCACGGATGATTTCGGCCTGCTGTATCCTCGCCCCTCACAGCGTTTGCACTCCTTATATACTGGAGCGCCCTGCAATTCGGTTTGCTTGCGGTCGAGGGTTTGACCAGATCCGCCACACTGGCAGCGCTTACTGAGCTGGCCGGTTCCGTTGCACTTGCCACACAACTGGTGGTCAACATCCTTTACCTCGCGGAAGACTTCAAAGTCAGATGGAGACTGGCCCAGATCCTTGGCAAATTGAGGCAGGCGCATCGAGTAATGGCTTTTGGTGATCACGCTGGATTTGGTAATGAGGCCTTTTCCCTTACATTTCGGGCAGTCGGTACTGTCCGCAGCTGATGAGGCGTAATCCTTAAAAGCGAATCTGGCGAGGATCCGCATGCAGAGTGGAAACTTTTTACCAGCAGCTTTGCGCACTGGCATTGGTGCATGCTGTTTGGCGTACTCCGTCAGCCAGTTGATAGCGGCTTCTTTATCCTGTGGGCTGATACCTGCCTTCCCCAGGTACATAGCCAAACCGATCCCGGCGTCGGCCTGGGTCATGCCCAGCGCCGCCATGATGTCGGTTACCGTTAACTGATCGCCCGCGGTTGCGCGCACGCTATCAGAGATGTGCATCCCTTTCGGTGCAAAAAACTTTAAAACTCCGTCCAGATTCATAGCGTTCTCCACTCCGTCTACGCCAGTGCGCCGATGGCCAGCGCCCGGTCTAATGTTTTCAGCAGCAGCTCCGGCTGCGTGCCGTATTTCGTTTCGAATGCCACGGCATCAGCGTGTAATTCGTCGTGATGCGCCCTGCACAGCGGTATCACGAACAAATCATGCGCTTTGGTGCCCATGCCACCCATGCCGTGGCCGATCAGGTGGTGGGGGTCGTCTGCCGGGTTCTGACAACATGCGCACTGCTGCGCCTTTACCCAGCGGGTGTATTTATCGTTTTGCCAGCGTCGACGCTTTGGCCTCAACATGAAGGATTCGGGCGTCTCCGGATCCACCTGCAGCGCCAGCACCTTTTTAACCGCCTCCTCTACAATGCTGGTGGGCGGTACCGATGGCACAATGTCAGCCTCACGCATCACCGATTGCATTTTCTCTGCCGGAATACGCAGAACCTTGCGCGCCACCGTCTCAGGTATGACATGCGCAAGTTTGTTAAGCGTCAGCCACCAGCACAGTTCTGGCAGGGTCACAGCGTGCGAATCATCGAAACCAAGCCCCACGCGAACAACCGACAGTAGCCAGGCTATTAGGTTCTCCCGCGCAATGCCCGCCAGTTCATTAGTAAATTGCTCCCGTACCCGGACATCGCAGGCCCAGCACAGCCGAAGCACGCCGGGCGCATGCCGCATAGTGACCATTTCGTGGTGGTGGTAGTCGCTGTGCCGGTACTGGCAGCCGGATTCCCGCATCAGCCAGCCTTCAAGACATGACAGCCCACCAGCCCGCTTAATCACATCGGCATGCTCAAACACGGGCACCATTGCCGGGTCCTCTGCCAGCGGCTGCCGCGCCGCCGGGATCTCCCCGGTTGGAAGTCCTGCCAGGCGCTCCGGCTCGTTCTCCAGAAGAATGCGCCCACGTTGGAAATGCGGCATAAGCTCAGGACCAGGCCGGAACGCCACGATCCCGAATTCTTTCACGACGACAGGGTTTAGTAACGCTCTCACAGACACCTCAATGAACGGTTTCGAGCAGGCGCAACAGTTCCTGAAATTTTGACTCGAAGAAATGCGGCTGCGTCTCGCGTGGGTTTGCCGGGCTGGTGATGTTTTTGCCGTACATACAGCCTTTCGCTGTCATCGCCCAGAAGCGCTTGATGCCATTAACACCTGACCGGCTGCGGCGCTCCTTATGTTCGACAATACCCAGCTTGGCCAGTTGCTGGTAAGCCATCGTAGCTGACATACGGATGCCGTTAGCTTTGAGCAGCGCGCTCAGCGATTGCGTGGGGCGACTTGATCCATCAGGAGCGCCAGCGGGGGCATCAATGGCGTATTGCGGGGCAAGGTTCGGCAGACCAACTGCATCCTGCAGCTTTTGGCACGCGCCGAGTACAGAGGAATTGGAGAGATTAAGAGATCGTTGCATAAAATCGAGCAGGATGACGCCTGCCTGCATCTTATCTGCCGCCTGGCTCTGAAGAGTGGCAGGCTGATTTACAGCTGCATCAAACGTCCGGATCACCCTCAGGCTGAACTGCGGGCTGATCCACATGGCGTAGGAGTAGACCAGCTCTTTACAGACGTAGCTGCCCTGCTCTTTCCCGCCGCGGATAACACTGACCGGGTCCGGCGTTTCCGAGTTGCTATTTTGCAACTCGCTTATTAATTGTTCGGTCTGCTCGTTGCGAAGCCAGAACGCTGGCTTGTGCTTATCCTGAGCACCAGCAGCACGATGAAGATCGTTGAGGCAATAACGACCAAAAATATCACGGCGTACGGAAACGCCATCAATCACGAGTAATTGACTCATTTTGTTCTCCACTGATTGTATTGCGAGGGGCCTGCACGCCCGCTTCGCTTGCACTTTTCGACATTACTGCTGATTTGCATAACTTTCAACATCCTCCTGTCTATGCATACAGGCCGATCGTTATCTCAACCTTCCCTTTAGGTGTTATCGGTCCCCACTCCACCAGCATGCGTTTCACTTGGCTGTCATCCTCCCAGATACCAGCATGAGTAAGCGCGTCGAACAGCGCTTTGTTGTAGTTGTCGATATCCCGGCAGCGAGCGTCTGGCGGACAGAGGAGGATCTCTACTGCAGCCGGTGATGTGGATGGTTTGGGTAGCCGGCGAAGCTGCTCAATGATCGCCGCACATGCCGCGCTCTGAAATGCCCTTCCTTTGGCGCTGATAAGGGTGCGGCCTTTTAACGGGCCGCTGTTGGGGGATCGCCAATAGGTGTTAACGCTCGGCGGGAATGGCAGAACCAGTTTCATTTATCCTCCGATACCAGCTGCGGTGGCTGGCTGTTGATTTTTATGCCGCGATGCGCGCCCGGGACTATCGTTATTGCCTCTTTGCGCTGCAATGCACGCAACTGCAGGGCGGCCGCATTCGGCGATACTACGCCCATCAATCGGGACAGCTCCGAAATCGTCGGCGGATAACCGTGCTCGCTCTGGTATTTCAACAGCAGATCCAGGACCTCCTGCTGGCGAATGGTCAAGGTTTTCACGCAGCCTTCTCCTCTTTCTGCCCGGCTTTGCGTTCATCCATCAGAAGCCGGAACCGGGCCCGCAGAGAGCGAATATTGTGCCAGTGATGCTGGGGGATGGACTCGAGAACTGCCGTTACCTCAGCGGCCTCTATCCCGTATTCGGTGATCACCTCTGGCGCCAGAGTTAACAGGCGGGACTTCATATCGTCGCGGATGTTTTCATGCTCAAAGCTTTGCTGGTCCAGCCAGGCAATGAGTTGCTGCTGATCGACATTCTCTTTAATCAGCTCTATCGCTTTGGCGATCGTTTCCGTCGGCACAACGATAAATTCGGGGGCTGTGACGGAATCAGATGCCCAGGTGTGCGCAAAGCGCGATTCTGAGAAGGTGTATACCTCTTTGTCGCCGAACGCCGCGCATGCACACGCCCAGAAGTTAAAACCGCTTTGCTCCAGAATGTCTTTCTTGGTCAGCGGGAGTTCTGGCTCAGCAGCTGCTGGTGGAGCTTCATCCACCAGCACAGGACTGGCCGGAGCATGCGTTTCTTCCTGCGGGGAGAGAGCCTCAGGAATAAGCTTCTGAGGTTGCCCATGCGGATCATCACGCTTAATCAGACGCTCTGCTTCGCGGCGGATCTGCGCCATGAAAGCATCCCCTCGCGCTTCCAGATCCTTGCGGCTGATATAGCTCATCGCCTGGCCGCGCCAGGTCTTGTCGAATACAACGACCGCACCGGCGAAGAACGCTCCGGACGACACCTGCTTTTCGTTTTTTGGCACAAACCACATCGGCAGATCGAAACCTATACGGCCGCGGATAAACGCAACGTGATCGGCATCTTCAGGCCACCACACCTCGCTGGTTGCAGCCTTGATCAGGAAGACAAAACGACCGCCCTTGTCACGCATCGCGCTGGCATGCTGCATGATGTAACGCATACCGGTGATGTAATCATCTTCATGCATGCTGGCGCGGCTGTAAGGCGGGTTCCCGAACGCGGCGCCGTTGAGTTCTGACACCCGGGCGGACCAGTCCTGCACCAGCGCGTTGTCCTCAGCGGTGTAATACGCTTCGCATTTGCTGTTCTCGCCGTCGGTAAACAGATCCAGAACGAACGGTCCAAACATGGAGTTGATGCCCCAGAAAATGTTATCCGGCGTGCGCCACTGGTCGCCGACTTCCTTCAGTTCGTGCAGCGCCTGGCTGCGCAGTTCGGCCAGGTCCCGGCAGTATTTATTGGTCATTGGTCTTCTCCGATGTAATGGCCTGCCAGCAAGCACGCATCTGTTACGCAGCGTTTCTTGGCCTGTTTGAGGCATGACGCACGCCGTTTGACGTAACGCTCCCGATCCTTATTCGCTGGAGACAGGTCGAAAGCCTTAAGCCATACCGTGGCTGCACGCAGGTAAAACCCCTTCTTCTCCAGCTCGATGGCGTAATTCTCTAATTCAGTCAGGGTCTTCACCGTGTCTGCGTAGGACGCAGCTGCTGCAGCGGCTTCGGTTTTGACGAAGTCTTCGCAGGGGTAATACACAATCGTCGTGTCGTTATGGATCTCGCGCTTAAGCTTCCCCTCGTTGTGAAAACGGAACAGGCAGCGGCTGATCGTGCGAAACGAGCTATGGGTCAGAACATTGGCAACCTGACGGGTGCTGCAGCCAGGGTTATCCAGCGCGAACTGCAAAACTTCAGATTCGATGCTCATGATGTTGCCCCCCTGAATCCCTCAGGAATTTTTTTATCAACAGGACCGAACTTCATCGGATCCGCTTTACGCTGGCCCCATGTTTCGCGTGCCGGGCGCCCGGCGGAGTCCCACTTATTCGCCGATTGCAGGTAGCCAGGGAACTTGGAGGGCAGGAACAGGGTTGTCGGGCGCAGATACTCAGCCATTTTCAGATCGTCGCCCCACTTTTCGACGCTGTAATCAACCACCAGCGTCAGCTCATCAGGTGTAAATCCTTCGGTCAAGCGGCCGCGAATGTTGTCCAGAGACGACTTGCAGACTTGGTACCGTGATCCGGTTGTCTGGTTCAGGTGAGATAAAACCTGTTTTGCCTGGTCAGTGATCAACACGGCAGGGTCGGGTTGCGGCGCAACCTGACAAGAAGGTTTTTTATCTGATGGATCAGTAGTTGATTTTACTGACGGATCCCCGCCAGATTCTGACGGGTCAAAACCGCCTTTTTTGCCGGATTTTGATGCCTCAAATTTTGACGGGTCAGATTTTGATGCGTCAGAATTTGACGTGTCAGAATCTGGCAGGTGAGCAAGCGCCGCCGCACGAAGCTTCGACACGTTCAGCTGGTAGATGTTGGATGCGTTACGGTTACCCTGGCGGCGCTGAGTGCGCTTAAGCCAGCCGTCTTTCTCAAGTTTCGCGATCGCCGTTCGCACAGTGCTTGGCCCGGCGCCGAGCTGCCGCGCAATAGTATCGATGGAAGGCCAGCACACTCCCTCATCGCTGCTGAAATCAGCCAGGCGCGCCATGATCGCCACGCTGGACAATTTCATGCCGGAAGCCGCGCAGCCGTCCCAAACGTAGCTGCTTAATTTAGTGCTCATGGTCGCCCTTTAATTCTGTAAATTTGCGCTGGAACTGATCGAGAGGGCTGAAGCATTCATGCTCGTACCCATCTCGCAGGTATATGACGCGTCGGGTCTCTGGCTCCCACCGGATAACCCGAACCGGGACGCCGCGGTGATCTCTGAATCTCCTGTCGAGCTCACGCATAACGATTCCCCTTTACGACGCCACACCCCCACAATTGCGGCCGCCCGACTGTGGTTACACGCAACCCAGCGGCCTGATACCATGCGCTCATACCGAAACGACGTGGTTCCATGAACCGGGAAGCCACGAAGTTGCGGTAGACGGTGATTTACCGTTAAACTGTTCATGCGTTAGTTTCTCCACTGATTCGACACGCCACGACGCCCGGAGCTGCACACTCGCGGGCGTCATTCTTTTCTGCCGCACAAAAAACGCGATATAACAGCGTTAAATGCTCCTGCCATTTCTGCATGACCTGATAGCTGTTCTCTTCGATTTGCTCGCGTTCGACCTGGTCAATCACGCCATCAGCAGTAGCCTTGCGAACGTACGTCGAGTGTTTACCGATCCACTCAATAGACTCCATGAGGCGCTGATTGATATCGGCGTTATCCACATCCTCAATGTCCACCAGCGGAACGTTGACGCTGTTCGAATGGCGCGATACCGCATCAGCGATGTGCTTGGTGCCGCTGGCCTGCTGGAGAACCATCGCCCAGCCCATTGGGAAAATCTGATCGCCGCCGGTGCGCAGGCGGTTAAAAAGCGCATCCTCTGTCACGCCCAGCCATTCAGCGGCCTCGGCGTAACCGCCCGGCAGGCTTGAGATGGTCTTTTTAATTGCCGCCACCAGCCATGCGGGCTGTTTTTCGACTTGCCAGTGTTGTTGGTTATCCACGGTTAACTCCTTGATGCTGTGGTGTCTTTTCTTCACGATCTTGGTTACTGTTTCGGGTAGATGTCCGGTCGCAAATCAGATTTAGTTATTGCGCCAGCTGTGATCTCTTCGAGCTTTTTGGCGAGGGCGAATCCTGCCTTTTTGTAGCCGTTGAAAACCAAACGCAGATAACCGGGAGTTGATTTGACGTTTACTGCTAACTCGAACTGCTGCTCTTTCGATAAAGAGTCCCAATACTCTTTCATGATATGTACCTCCTGTGTACATATTACATGAATAATATGAACCTACAAGGTACTTGTACCTTTAAGGTACACAATGTTTAATTCTGGGATGAAAACGATTCAGGAAATTAGGCGGTTAAACGCCAGAAAACTGCGTGACGGTGTCGGCGGAAATACTTACTTCGCCACCATGATCGACAGAGAACCTACCCAAACCAGCAGGTTTATGGGGGATGGCGCGTCTAAAAATATTGGCGATGCAATGGCTCGTCATATTGAAAAATGCTTTGATTTGCCTTTAGGCTGGTTGGATCAGGAACATCAAACCACTAATGTTGCAAAAAGTCCTGACGTATCAGACACTAATAGAAATATAACATTGGTTCCGGTTATATCCTGGGTGCAGGCAGGAGCATGGACGGAAGCTGGCTTTGCCGAGGTTGACTTGAGTAGTGTTGAAACTTATCCGTGCCCTGTGCCGTGCGGACCCATGACGTATATCTTGCGCGTGATTGGTGACTCTATGATCGATGAGTACCGTCCGGGCGACATGATTTTCGTAGATCCCGAAATTCCGGCATGTCATGGCGATGACGTTATCGCGTTGATGCATGATTCAGGAGAGACCACCTTCAAGAGATTAATTGAGGATGGCGGCAGTAAGTACCTGAAGGCCTTGAATCAAAGTTGGCCGGAGCCCTACGTTAAGATTGATGGCAACTGCTCCATAATCGGTACGGTGATCTTCTCAGGCAAGCCCCGAAGGTACCATCATAAAAATTAATTTCACCACAAGCCCGCGGAAGCGGGTTTTTTTGTGCTTGACAATGTACCCTAACGGTACATAATGTACCTCACAGCAACAGCGAACAGGCAGGACGCCCACGCAGTAGCCGCCCCAGGCGTATGAAGATGGGGATGATTCGCCAGAGGAAATCAGAGGTGGTTGATATGAGCAAGTCAGGAAGAGTGGTTGAGATTCGTGTTAACGGTGCGCCCCTGGCGGCACTGAAAACAGATGGTGCTGTAGCTGCTGACTACATACAGTTTATGGAGGCACTCACCCGAGCGCTGATGGTTCCAGAAGCACTGGAACGTGAAGCCAACGCTTCCGGGAAAACCATTTTACATCCGGGATTTGCAACGTTCGGCTCTGCGCCTCTCACTGATTCCACAGATCCCTAATGAAGGAATCAACGCGAATCGTGTTCGCATTGCGCGATGCTTGTAAAAAACGCTCAACGATGTGATCCGGCAATTGAGTGTTCCATTTTTTGAAGTCACGCCCCGGGTAGTACTCAGTAAAAATTCTTTTTACTGCCGCCTCACCAGTCGGTACGTCGGGAATTAGCGAGTTTTGGTGAAGGCATGTAGCTATAAGAGTTGATTTAAGCATCTGTTTTCCTTGCTTGGTTTGAACTCCTGTAAGGATAGCACCGAGCCTGAAAGTGGTGAAAAGACAGGCACACAACATGGAAGCACACTCCTTCAAACCAGTTATGGGTGACAGGTGTGAAAACAGCGGAGTGCGCTTCCAGTTGTGGTGAATTGCAGCCGCTCCGACGGCAACCAGAAGATCAGCGTCTGGCCCACAACTTGAAACCTGTAAAAGCTGCGTTGCTGTCTTTGGCGGCATCCGTCTCTACCCGTGAGGATGCCGCATTTTTTTACGCAACACACGAGAGCATCACCGGGTGACGGGCTCATAACCCAATCCACCCGGGCGGCTTCCTAACCGCAGGTACTCTCCTGTGTTGTGTGGAGAAACTAACCGGCGGTGGCAGCCGCCTTCAGAGGGTAAACCGATGAGTAATGAACGTTTAACCAAAGTGCCCGATTTTCTGGGCGAACTGGACGGCGGGGTGTTCGAGAACAAGATCGCTGTCGCACTTAGTGAAGTAGCTTTTGGCGTGCTGAACAACGGCCAGAAAGGGAAAGTAACCCTGACGTTTGAAATTGACCGCATGAGCAATTCCGTCGAAGAGAAGCGCGTCAACATCAAGCACAAGCTCTCCTATGTGCGCCCTACCCCGCATGGGAAGTCTTCCGAAGAGGACACCACCGAAACCCCAATGTATGTGAACCGCGGCGGCAAGCTGACCATCCTGCAGGAAGATCAGGGCCAGTTGTTCACGCTTGCCGGCGACGCTGACGCGAAACTGCGCGCCCAGCAATAACCCTTTCACTTTTTCTTAAGGAAGAATCATGTCCCACTCTTTAGACGGTACCGCGATCGAAAAAATTAGTGATCTGACCCTCTCCCGCTTCATTGAAGAGAAGCTTGAAAGTGTGGATTGCCCTGCAGCTGTCGTTCCGCAGGGTGTCCGCATTGAGAGCCTGGAATCGCTTTGCATGGAGCGCTACCGCTTCCGCGGCAAGATGGTAACCGCCAGCATTGAAGACTTTACGCGCTATTCCACTGGGTACGCTGCTGAAGGTAGCCGTTGCTTTATCAACGCTGACGATATGCGCGCCGCAGCGGTCTTCAACCTCGGCACAATTGAAAGCCCAGGGCATGCAGACAACACCGCGCAGCTGGCGCTGAAAAAGACAGCCCCGTTTGCCTCCCTGCTGTCAGTCAATGGCGATCGGCACTCCCAGAAAGAACTGGCCGAGTGGCTGGAAGACTGGGCAGAAAATTTGACCGGCTTTGATGCCGACGGCGAGGTTATTGACGCCAAAAAATCAGCAGCAGCGATCCGCAAAATCACTATCGAGTCCATCCAGAAAGCGGACTATGAGGATCAGGACTTCAGCGGTAAGCGTTCTCTGATGGAAAGCGTTGAAGCTCGCACGCAGGACATCATGCCGGTGGCGTTCGAGTTTCGCTGCGTGCCGTTCGAGGGTCTGGCAGAGCGTCCATTCAAGCTGCGGCTGAGCATCATCGGCGGCGATCGCCCTACCCTGGTGCTGCGCATTGTCCAGCTGGAAGCCCAGCAGGAAGATATGGCCAACGAGTTCCGTGATCTGCTGGTCGAGAAGTTCAAAGGCAGCCAGATGGAAACCTTTATTGGTTCTTTCAGCGCTTAATTACGTTGCCTTAAATGCCCCGGATCAGGGGCATATAGTGAAGCGAAATTAAATTAACGATCGCCAGCAGGCGAGGGATTCGCTCAACCAAAAATCAGGCGCGGTGCAGCGCGTATTAATGGAGAACACGTAATGTCATATATACAGACACTGTCCGGGAAGCATATTAACTACCTCGATATTCATCACGAAGATATCGTGATCGAGGATATCGCCACAGCCCTTTCTCACATCTGCCGCTTTGCCGGCCACCTGCCGGAGTTCTACAGCGTTGCGCAGCATTCGGTGCTGGTGAGCCAGCTGGTTCCCGCAGAGTTCGCGCTCGAAGCATTGCTGCATGATGGGGCTGAAGCCTACGTCCAGGATATTCCCGCACCGCTGAAGCGTATTCTGCCTGATTACCGGCGCGTCGAAGCGTATGTGGATGGCGTGATCCGTGAGAAGTTCGGACTGCCGGCCCACCAGCACCCCACCGTTAAATATGCCGATCTGGTCATGCTCGGTACAGAACGCCGCGACCTGGACATCGACGACGGCACGGTATGGCCCGTCCTCGTTGGTATCCCGCCAACCGACCTGTTTACCGTAATTCCGCTACGTCCGGTGCAGGCCTACGGTCTGTTCATGGCCCGGTTCAACGAGCTGATGGAGATCCGCAAATGCGCCTGACGACAAAAGAATTAGTGGCTGAAGCACACAAGGCAGCCCGGTCATTACCCCCGGAGTCAGCGAAGTTGGTCACCGAGCTGGCTACGCGCTTGGATGTAACCCGAGCAGCACTATGTGAATCACTGAGCGAGCGGGACAGGCTCGCGGTGGAGAATGCGGCGGTGAAGTCTGCCGCGAAGAAGGTCATCAAACTTAACCGGGAACACGCCAAAGAGCGACATGGTAATGCTGACGTTGCAGAGTCGTGGAAATGCGTCAAATTGCTGCGTAAAGCCAAAGCAGAAACCCCGGCCACCGACGCCTTCTTGGCTGAAATGCGATCGCGTGGCTTGGATGAAATGGCGGTCGCGTATCGAAAATTTGCCAGCGAGGAAGGGTCCTCCTGCAACATGCAGAGCAGTTACAACTTGACTGCTGAGCGAGCCGAAAGCTATGCCGTCTACGTCCGTCGCCAAGGAGCAGTCTAAATGTCGGAAATCATCAATTTTTCATGTCTTTGGTTATGAGCCAAGTGATCGCAAGGACACCTATTATCTGGACAAAGATATAAGCAGCATTAATGGTTCGCGGTATCGCGCTTTCTTCGTCTGGTCCCAAATCCCATACAAAGCGATATGCGAACCCATGGTCGGATCCATTCATGCCCCACGTTGATGGAACAATGATGAACATGCATGTAATAGCGAAAGCTGCGATCAGTCTAATCATTTTCTTTGTCATGCAACCCATCCAAAGAGAGAAGAATTATGTGCAAATGGAACATAGCAGCAAACAGCAGTGATAGGTACTGGAAAACGGAGCGGGAGATTAAGTGATGTCTGTTACCTCCCACAAAATGATTCAGCGTATTGAGGGCGATCAGGGGAAAACTATAACCACCGAAGTGGAGCTTGTCTCTTATGTCAAAGAGCGCAGCACCGGAACGTCAGAATCCCGTTACTACGTTAAGCACAGCAATCAGCTGACGGTGCTGGAGCAGAGCATGTCGATAAACCGTGACGGTTACGGTAATTATGATGCCTGTATCGTAATCACTGATTTCCCTCCCCAGAAGTCGCCAGAAGAAGCCGCGTTGAAACTGGCCGACTGGCTTAAGCGGCTGGGCGAGTCCATAGAGGCGAACTTTAAAAAGCCCGATATGGAGGATCCGCAGCTAAAAAAGTAAACCGATGTGGTAGCTGTTGTGACTGGGCCCGTAATGGTTGCGGGACCTGTATTTTTAAAGAGTGGCCGGGTGCAGCCGGTAAAGTGGAGGAATTATGCTGAACCTCGATTGTGTCCCTATCTCAACTTATTGCAGTGAAACAGGCGAGACTCTCGAAGCCATCAATAAACGCGTGCAGCGTGGTGTGTGGCGGGAGGGAGTTCAAGTGCTGAAGGTGGAAGGCGTTAAGGAGAGATGGATTGATCTAAGTGAGGTAGCTAAATGGGCAAGACAGAGTCGCCTAAACTCCCGCGCGGCGTGACCATCAGGAAGCACAGCCAGGGTGAAACCATCAATATCACGTTCACTTATAGAGGGGTGAAATGCAGAGAGCCCCTTTCTAATTTGGAAGTGAGCCCCAAAAACTTGAAATACGCCGAGCGGACCCTCGGCGAAATTCATAACCAAATCGAGCGTGGAACATTCGTTTATGCAGAATATTTCCCGCGATCCGCACGGTTAAAATTATTTGGCAATGCGGCTGCTGGAAAGACAATAAAAATGTACCTGGACGAATACATCAACATCTGTGAAACGCGAAAACTTTCGCCGTCTACTATTGGCGGTTATAAAAAATGTCGTAGCGCTCTGGTAGCCCTTCATTCACTGCCTGCAAGCGAGCTGACTCCGGCGGCGATGAAAGCATGGATCCAGAGCCGCACCACCACGCTAAAGACAATTCGCAACCAACTTTCTTTCCTGCGCTCAGCGCTTGACGAGGCTGTAACAGATGGCGTGCTCCAACTCAACCCGGTATCTCTGGTAACGGCATCCCGGTATCAAAGCGACAAATCGACTGCTGACAGCGACTATATTGTCGATCCGCTTTCACCAGCAGAAGTGGATGCCCTCCTCTCCTCTGCCGGTAATAAGCAGTGGGAAAATCTGTTTATGTTCGCTATACAAACGGGTTTACGCAGCTCGGAATTATGCGCGCTTCGCTGGCGCGATATCGACTTCATAGGGAAGACTGCGCACGTTCAGAACGCGAGAGTAGTTGGCGTTATTAAGGGGACGAAAACAAAGGCAGGCATACGCAAAGTAGAACTTAACGATGTGGCGATGGCTGTGCTGGCGAATCAGAAAACTTTCACCTTCATGAAAGACGCGACGATATTCGAGGATCCGAAAACGAATAAGCCGTGGGCCAGCGCAGACGCGATCCGCAAAAAAGCCTGGGTCCCGACATTACGCAAAGCGGGAATCAGATACCGTAACCCATACCAGACCCGGCATACCTTCGCGACACGCCACATTAGCCAGGGCGCCAACCTTTTCTGGCTCGCCGGACAGATGGGACACAAGGGGCCGGAGATGCTCTTCAGGCATTACGGGTCTTATTTGAAAGAGTACGACGGAAACACTGAGCGAAGACCACTATTAGCCAGCGGCGGGACACGAAAGGAGCCGTAAAGGAGCCGCGCGGATTTTCATAGAAAATTAATTCATATTTATCATTTGTTTAAAAAGTTTCGGACACGGGTTCAACTCCCGCCAGCTCCACCAAAATTCTTTGTTAACGGTCACCAGAGCCTGATACAAAGTCCTGAAAGCCCGCAATGCGGGCTTTTTTGTTTCTACCGTCCCTCTATTCCAGTACTCTAACCTTCCCTGCGTCCCTCAACAGAATCCTTAAGCCTCTACCGCCGTCAGGTAATCCAGCCGCAGCGGCTCCGCCAGCAACTCATCCATCTGCAGGATAAAGGCCTGGAAATGGGGCAGCGCAATGTGAGCCTCTAGTGCCTTCTGGCCTCGCCAGGCTTCCCGGACGTAAAACATGTCCGGCGTATCGCGCAGCTGAAACAGCTGATACTCAACGTTGCCCGGCTCCTGACGGGTCGGCAGCAGCAGCGCCTGTAAGGCCGTCTTCAGCGCGTCACGTTTGCCGGGCTTCGCCTTCAGAACCGCTATAAGCGAGATGATGTCAGAGGTGGCCATCTCAGAACCCCTCCAGTACAATCTTCCCGACCGCACGCCCGGTCTCGAGCTGCGCATGGGCCTTCTGCACATTCGCCGCCGTAATCGCCCCGTAATGCTCACCCAGCGTCGTGGTAAGCACCTGCTCGTCAATCAGATTTGCCACGCGGGTCAGCATCTGGTGCTGGGCAATCATATCGGCGGTCTCAAACATAGAGCGGGTGAACATAAACTCCCAGTGTAGGGAGATACTTTTCGCTTTCAGCGGACGGGCGTCCAGCGTATCGGGATCGTCGATCAGCGCCAGTTTGCCCTGCGGCGCTAGCGCCTTAATAATCTCATCATAGTGCGCTGCGGTATGGGTCAGGCTGGCGACGTGGGTCACCTCTTTGATACCCGCGGCGGCTAATTCTTCCGACAGCGGTTTGCTGTGATCGATAACGTGATGCGCCCCCGCTTCCCGCACCCACTGCTGGCTTTCCGGGCGTGAGGCCGTACCTACCACGGTCATTTTCGTCAGCTTGCGCGCCAGCTGCACCAGAATCGACCCCACCCCGCCCGCCGCGCCGACGATCAGCAGCGTGTCGCCTTCATTACCCTGCTCCTGAATGCCCAGGCGATCGAACAACATCTCCCATGCGGTGATAGCGGTTAACGGCAATGCGGCAGCGGAGGCGTTATCCAGGGTTTTAGGTTTCAGGGCGACAATGCGCTCGTCCACCAGCTGAAACTCGCTGTTGCTGCCAGGCCGTCCCAGCGCACCGGCATACCAGACTTCATCCCCGGGCGCGAAAAGCGTTACCGCCTCGCCCACCGCCGCCACAACGCCCACGGCATCCCAGCCGAGAACACGCGGCGTATCGCCGGTAAAACCGGCGCGGACCTTGGTATCCACCGGGTTTACGGAGATGGCTTTCACTTCAATCAGCAGATCGTGTCCTGTCGCTTGCGGCTGCGGCAATTCGATATCCTGCAGGAACGCGATGTTGTCAGGGGCAGAACGGGTAATGGCAATGGCTTTCATAATCTCTCCGTCGTTTATCGTGTGTGTCGCAATAATGTGATGGTAAAGCGTAGCTGTGGCGGGAAAAATAGCCTCGCGACGATAAGACTTGTACTCGGGAGATGAAAATGGCCCGGCTTGAAGATTGCGGAGCACGCCTGACGGGCCATGAGAATGACGCATGTTGCTGAATATCCTCTGTCCGCACCGCAAACCGCTGTCTGCGGGCGTCAGATGAGTGTAGGAAGAGTTAAAGCCTGTTATGAAGGTCAGTCAGCGCGCGATGATGCAGTTTAATCACCGCTTTTTTAAGCATACCGGGCTTCGCGGTAAAACAGCCCGGCTTATGGGGTTCGCCCGGCATAAAAATGGCAAACATCCCCGGCTTCAACGTCAGGCACTGTTCATTCCCGATGCGGTCACAGAGCTGATAATCCTCCTCCTCGTGCCACGCATCGCAGGCCCGGGCGCTTCCCGCCAGTCCGTAATAAATGTGCTCTTCTCCCTCCAGCAGGATCTGGATATCGATATAGTTGCGGTGCAGCTCGGCACGTTTTTGCTCAGCGCGCTGGGTCTCAAACTGCATCACGTTGACGAACATCTTCTCGCCCTGCAGCGGATAGCTACCCGGCGCCAGCTGCGCTAGCCCCGCGCTCAGGGCCTGGTCGATCGCCTGACAGAACACCGTCGACAGACCGGCAGCCTGCAGACGGTTGATATCACCCACAATCATTGCCACGCTCCTTTTGCCCATAATGCAGCACCCAGCAGCCCCGCGTCGCCGCGATGGCGGGCTGAGCAGAGTTCGGTCTGATAAACAGCGGGCTCCTGCGCAAGGTGATGCTGTACCTGCGTGAGATAGCCGTCGGCCAGGCCAATGCTGCCGCCAATGACAACCCGTTGACAGTCGGTCAGCGCTTTTATATCCGCAATGAGCCGCGCCAGCGTCCGGGCGGAACGCGCAATCAATATCCCCGCCTGGGCATGCCCCTCTGCGGCGCGGGCAAAGATGGCTTTCGCATCCAGCCCGCAAAGCTCCCCTTCTGCCGCCGCGGCGATACCCCGGCCTGAGGCGATCGCTTCCACACAGCCGATCCGCCCGCAACCGCAGCGCGGTCCGTTCGGGTCGGCCAGAGTGTGGCCGCAGTGTCCGGCCAACCCACCGGAGCCGGTCACCAGGTTGCCGTTATGGATCATCCCGCCCCCTACGCCGGTCGAAACGGTGATAAAGACCATATCGCGCACGGCATCTGGCATGTGTTGATACTCCGCCAGCGCCGCGGCCTGGGCATCGTTTAGCGCCACGCCGGGGAGCCCGGTCATAGCCGAGACCGATTTCACCAGCGGAAAATGCGCCAGCCCGCCCAGATTTGCCGGGTTAATGGAGGTGAGTACCCCTTGCTGGATAATCCCTGTCGAGGCGATAGCGAACTGCTGCGCCCGACGGTATAGCGGCATCACCAGCTCGCACAGCGCCGCTTCCAGCGCATCCGGCGTTTTGCTGGCAGGGGTGGGGATCTCCCTGCGTTCAATAATCCTCAGCTCGCGGTCGACCAGCGCCGCGGCGAGTTTGGTCCCGCCAATATCAATAGCCAGCGTGATCATTTTGTCGCGTCCTGTAAGGCGTCCCGATACCACTGACAGATATGCTCCAGGCGGGTGATGGCAGAGCCTACCGTCACGGCCCATGCCCCGTGCTTCATAGCCTGCGCGGCCAGCTCCGGTGAGTTGTAGCGCCCTTCGGCCACCACCCGGCACCCGGCCTGACTCAGGGTTGAAACCAGCGCCAGGTCCGGCTCGACGGGCGTAACGTCTGAGGTATATCCCGACAGCGTGGTGCCAATCAGTTCAACCCCCAATTGATGGCAATACAGCCCCTCCTCCTGCGAGGCGCAGTCTGCCATCGCGATCAGCTGATGGTGCCGGATGCGCGCCAGCAGGGCCTCAACCGGCACAGGCCGCGTGCGCTGTGTGCCGTCAAACGCAATAATGCTGGCGCCTGCCTCAACCAGCGCATCCACATCCTCCAGCCAGGGCGTAATACGCACCGGGGTATCGGGCAGATCGCGTTTAATAATGCCAATAACCGGCACGCTTACCACGGCACGCACCGCCCGCAGGTTTTCAATACCTTCGATACGCAGCGCCACGGCACCCGCCTGCTCCGCCGCCAGCGCCATCGCCGCGACGATCAACGGCTTATCCAGCGGGCTTTGTGGTACCGGCTGACACGAGACGATCAGCCCGCCCCGGGCTTTTATGTTTGCATCCAGTTCATCAAGGAACGACATAACTCCTCCGTTAAAAATTCAGCCTTAGTGTTTGGCAAGCTGGCTCGCCCTTTTGCCGGCCACAATGGCGCCGCTGAACGGTTTGCCGTCGATGGCATCGTGGGTACGCAGGGCTTCAGGATGCAGCCAGCGCTGAACGCGGGACGGCATATCAAAACCAATCAGCAAAATGACGACGAACGTCAGACCAAACGAGAGCGAGCAGAGCGCGGTGCCCAGATCGAGACGTTGAGCGATAAACGCCCCCAGAACCGGGGCCAGTGCACCGCCGAGCGCGCCGACGTTGTAGGTAAACCCGAGCCCGGCCGCGCGCTGTTCGGTATCAAAATAGCCTCCGATCAGTTTAGGCAGGATCCCTGAGATGCCCTGTCCAAGCATCTGCTGGAAGAAGAGCAGCAGGCCCAGCACCCAGACGCTGCTGCCGCCAAGGGTAAATACCGGAATGATCAGCAGCTGCGAGGCGAGCAGGCTACAGACATAGGCTTTGCGCGTGCCCAACCAGTCGCCAAGGAAGCCCCCGGCGCAGCAGCCTGCCGCCGCACCAAAGCCGCTGAAAAACAGCACCTGAGCAACGGTGGCGGGATCGTAAGCCAGATCGGTTTTCAGCCAGGTAGGCAACAGCGCCTGAATCGGCCAGGAGTATAAGAAGGCAAACAGCACCACCACCATCAGGGTGACGCCGGTCGGCCAGCGCTTGCCGTTGCTTTGCACCATAAAGCTAATGAAGATCCCCGCGCACAGCAGGCCGAGCAAGGCCACAATCGCCGCGCTCTCCAGCTGGCCTGCGAAGCAGAACCACAGCGAGACGGCGGCCACCAGGGTCATCATAATATTGATAACCCGATGTTCACCGCGATAGAGAATATCGACCATGGTTTTCACGGGCGCATTACTCTGCTGCTTCTCTTTCCAGTCTTCGGCTTCCGGAATATTTTTTCTCAGCCAGAGGGCAAAAACGATCGGCAAAATGCCGATGAAGAAGAGCGCCCGCCAGCCCCACTCCGGCACCACCAGGCTATAGACCTGAGCCGCCACCACCGCGCCGACGGAGAAGCCCGAGATCAGGAAACCACTGGCTTTGTTACGCAGGTGTTTGGGCCAGCTTTCAATCACATAGGTGGCGCTGGAGCCATACTCCCCCGCCATCCCCATGCCGATCACCAGACGGGCGATGAACATGGTGGTATAGCCCTGGGCCAGGCCGCACGCCAGCGTCCCGACGGAAAAGAGGATAATGCTGCTCACCATCGCCAGACGGCGACCGTAGCGATCCCCCATTGCGCCCAGCACCAGACCGCCAAACCAGCGGGAGATAAAGGCGGCGGAGATCAGGCTCGCGGCATGAAGGGTGGTCAGGCCGAATTCGGTTTTTATATCGGTTAAAACAAGAGCGATGAGGACAAAATCAAAACCATCAAGAACATAACCGACCCAGGCGGCAGAAAACGCGCGCCACTGCTGACGGTTGAGGCAACGATACCACGGGACATTTTGAGTCATTGTATTCATGTCAGTCTCCGCAATGGGTAAACCCATACGCTGTTTTGCAGGATACAGCTTTAGTAATGCCGGGTATGCCCGGCATCCGGCGTTGTCTTAACGTTGCTCTTTTTCTTGCTGGAGCCGCTGCGCTAATGCCCGTAGCGCGGGGAGATACTGTTCATCGACAGGGGCAAACGGCTTGCGGCACAGCGGAACATCAATCACGTCCATATAGTGCAGCACCGTTTTCAGGCCGCGGAATACGCCCACGTTGACCAGCAGGTCGATCACTTCATTACACTTGACCTGCAACGCTTTGGCGGTGGCGATATCCCCCTCCTTTAGCGCCCTGACGATCCCCTGATAGCGCCAGCCCATGATGTTATAGGTGCTGCCGATGCCACCATCCGCACCCGCCAGCAGGCCGGAGGCGAAAATCTCATCGTAACCGTTGTACAGCACCAGATCCGGGTGTGCCCGGCGGATCTGCTCCATCTGATAGAGATCGCCGGAGGTCTGCTTCAGCGCGCCCACGCCGGGTAAGGTCACCAGCGTATTGATCTGATCCAGAGAGAGTTTGACCCCGCTCAGGGCCGGGATGTTGTAGACCACCATCGGCAACCCATCTGCTGAATCAATAATTTCCCGATAGTGATCGAAATGCTCTTCAAAGCTGAACGGATAGTAGAAGGGCGTGACCGCAGAGACGGCGTCATAGCCATAACGGCTGGCCGCCTGGGCCAACTGCTGGCTCTCGTGGGTGCTGACGGTGCCGACATGGGCGATCAGGGTGACTTTGCCTTTTGCTTCTTCAGCAACGATCTCAAGCACTTCCTGACGTTCGGCGCTGTTCTGCACGAAGGCTTCGCCGGTAGATCCCCCAACATAGAGGCCATCGATGCCCTGGGCAATGTTGAACCGTACCAGCTGGCGCAAGCTTTGCGTATCCAGCTGCTGGTTGCGATCGAACGGTGTAAGCAGTGCGGGCATAACCCCTTTAAGCGTGACGGACATAGATACCTCGAATGTAATGTGATGACGCGATAATGGTAGACCTTTATACCTGTTATACCAGACACATTAAAAACAGCGCGATCGAAATGCGCAGAACGCGATCGAGTTCACTAAATCATCGAGGCGATTATTTGCGGCGTTTTTTGCCCTGCTCGAAGGCGTGCCAGGTGGCGAAAACGCTGGTGAGGTGGGCCTGTAATGCCTCTTCAGCCGCATCGGGATCGTGGCTGCGGATAGCGTTAAAGATGGCGATATGTTGTTGATAGCTGGTGTTATTATGCTCGTGCAGCGCCTGCTCCGGTACCGTGGGGCGCGCGGCAATCAGCCAGTCGATCAGCGCCACGTGGATCGCCAAAAAGATCGGGTTGTTGGGGATCTCCGCCAGCACGCGGTGAAATTCCACGTCGGAGCGAATAAACAGCGCATTGTCATCCAGCGACTGGCTGTTCAACGTCAGGGCTTTTTCCAGCAGGGCAATCTGCTCATCGCTGGCATGCTGTGCAGCATGGCGCACCAGGCTGGACTCAAAGAACAGGCGCAGCTGCTCAAAATGAGCGATCCCACCCGGATGGGCGAGGAAATCTTTTGCCATACCGGAGAGTTCGCTAATGATGGTGTCCGCAGAGGGGCGCGAAATACGGGCGCGCTCGCCGTTCTGGATCTGCACCAGCCCTTTGCGTTTGAGTGCCGCCAGCGCCTCGCGCACTGAAGGTCGCCCGACATTAAAAAAAGCCATCAGCTCACGTTCAGAGGGCAGCTGTTCACCTTCGGCAAACTCACGGCGACGGATCATCTGCTCCAGCTCTTCTTCCACCATCTCGGACAATTTTTTGCGCGCCAGCGGGCGACGACGCAATGTCCGCCCAATGGTTTCAGAGGAGATTTCTGTCTGTTTTTCGCTGGAAAGAGTCATAGACGCTACATCATAAGAAGTTGAGTTAAGGAGTTCTTTATCATAACACAGGCGTTGGTGCCAGGTGCGATGGGTTACGCAGGTGCCAGAGGATAACGTCAACGCAGACATTCACTTATATGGCGCGGTAGACCCAAATGGCCCCGGCGTTATCGCGACGCTCACCTGAAACTTTCTCAAACTGTGAACCCGCTACAAACGCATATTTAACACTCTTCTGAAACCCCTTGCTCACGCGCTTCCCTGTTTCTACGCTTATTCTCACGCAGGGCAACACCCCTCTTACACCAAACAAGCCTGCGCGCTGATGCGTTAACTTGCAACCTGTGAATGGGAGAGCCCCCTATGCTGCGCCGCATTCTTCTGCTGGTCTTCATGATCGCTTGCCCGTCGCTTTACGCCGCCCCCGTCGTCTATGTCATCGACACGCAGAAGACCGCCATCAGGCTGTCGTGGCGCGCCTTCGGCGGCATACCCTCCTGGGCGCATCTCCAGGGGGTGACGGGGACGGTCACGCTGAACCCGGACAATGAATATGACGATCGCATCCGGGTGTCGGTGCCGGTCGCCACACTTCAGGCCTCCAACAATCTGCTCACCTGGCAGTTGAAAAGCGATATGTTTTTTGACGCCGCCCGCTACCCGACGATCACCTTTACCAGCACCCGGGTGGTGAAAGTTAAGGACGATCATTACCGCGCGTTCGGCACTCTCACCGTCCGGGATCTCAGTCGTCCGGTGATCCTCGAAGCCACGCTCGATCGTCTGCCGGACGAGGCGATCGCGCTGCATGCCACCACCGCCATCTCCCGTTCAGCGTACAAGATGGATCGCTTTGCGCTGGTGGTGGACGATCGCATCGCCATTGCCATTGAGATCCAGGCGATGCGGCGTCAGTAAAATTTCGACCTGATACAATAATATTTATTAATAATTGCTCCGGTAAAAAATCCCGCCTGTTCTATACTGCCTTTCAGAAAATAATAAACGCGCAAAAAATAGTACAAACGTCGTAGAGCGTTTTGTAGAAGGCGTTATCCAGACGAGAAAAAATCATACCTTTGTATTATTCAAAAATTCAGCAACGCTTCTATTAGCCGGTGGCGAAAATATAATAAATAGCGTGTTATCGCGCCCTCTAATTTAATAAATATAAAAGCTAATCCAGCGATGAAACTTGTGATCTCTCGCAATCTCCGCTTCATCATCCGCACTAACAAAACCCGACACATCAGAATAAAAATAGATTAAATACAACATGTTAATCAATAATTCTGGCGATTGCCCACTGGTTTATTAGGTTTCAACGCGGTTAAGTAAGCGCCTATGCTTTATTTCACCGCTTCGTCATTTGCGCTTTTGGTTCTTTATGACTATATCCTTTAATGCACTTATAAAAAGCCAGCAATATAAATAACAGGGATGGCAATCATCACGCCTGCGCAAAAAACAAAAAAGTCGCAGAAAAACTATTACAGCAGAACATTATTTCTGACAAATAGTGTCTCCTTCGGGACGCTTAAACTCTGCTGAAAGAAAAACGATTTTTACACACAGCATTCATTACACTCTGTTGGGAGTCATACAAATGAGTAAATTCACTGTTATCTCCAGACTGACGCATCAACAAACAGTCGCAGAAGGTAACCAGATCATTCTGGGCGAGGATTCCGTTGTTAAGCTCGATGCAGGCAGGGGCGATATTGCCAGTTATTCCCGCAGCAATAATGATTTGCTGGTCAGGATGACCAACGGCGAAACCGTGACGCTGAAGAACTACTACATCAACGATCATCAGCTGGTACTGAATGAAAACGGCGCGCTGTGGTGGATTGAAGATCCGCTGGCGGTTGAGCGTTACCAGTCGATCCCGTCAACCGACGCGTTGATTGCCGGTAACGTCAGTAGCTCATCGGGCGATACTCCTATCTGGCCGTGGGTGCTGGGTGGCGTGGCCGCAGCGGGGGGCATTGCGCTGGCGGCAGGCGGTGGGGG
>NZ_CBDAHM010000016.1:0-40455 GCF_965195605.1 Leclercia sp. M-A074-M
CAGAAGTGAAACGCCGTAGCGCCGATGGTAGTGTGGGGTCTCCCCATGCGAGAGTAGGGAACTGCCAGGCATCAATTAAAGCCGAAAGCCCATCCTCACGGATGGGCTTTTTGCGTTTCTGCGTATTCTATCCCGTCTTTAAAGTTATCCCCCTAACCGATTCCATATACGGTAAACTATCCCGGTTTTTGCATCTGGATAGCGTCTATGAATCACTCCCTTAAGCCCTGGAACACCTTCGGTATTGACCGAAATGCCCGACAGATCGTGCGGGCCGACGATGCGCAGCAACTGCTGGCCGCATGGAATCACGCCACGCAACACCACCTCCCTGTTCTTATTCTGGGCGAAGGCAGTAACGTTCTCTTTCTGGAAGACTTTTCTGGTACGGTGATCGTTAACCGCATCAGCGGGATTAAAGTTGAAGAGGCGCAGGATTGCTGGCGTTTGCACGTGGGAGCCGGGGAGAACTGGCATCGCCTGGTGCAGTTTACCCTTGAAAATAATATGCCGGGTCTGGAAAACCTGGCGCTAATCCCTGGCTGTGCGGGTTCATCTCCTATTCAGAATATCGGTGCCTATGGCATCGAACTCAAACATGTTTGTGATTATGTCGACTGTATCGAGCTGGCAACGGGTAATCCGCTGCGTTTAAGTGCGGAACAGTGCCGCTTTGGCTATCGCGACAGCATTTTCAAACATGAGTATCAGGATAAATATGTCATCGTTGCGGTTGGTCTGCGCCTGACCAAAAACTGGCAGCCTGTCCTGACCTACGGCGATCTCACTCGTCTGGATCCTGCCACGGTCACTGCAAAAGAGATTTTCGACGCGGTTTGCCATATGCGAATGAGTAAATTGCCCGATCCGAAAGTGAACGGTAACGCCGGAAGCTTCTTCAAAAATCCGGTTATCTCCGGTGAAAAAGCCGAAACCTTACTCGCCCAGTGGCCGCAGGCGCCACACTATCCGCAGGCAGATGGCAGCGTTAAGCTGGCTGCGGGCTGGCTGATCGATCAGTGTCAGCTTAAAGGCACAACCTGTGGCGGCGCAGCGGTACATCGTCAGCAGGCCCTGGTGCTTATCAACGAAAACAATGCGACCAGCCGTGATGTCGTGCAGCTGGCCCATCAGGTGCGCCAGCATGTGGGTGAGAAATTTGATGTCTGGCTGGAGCCGGAGGTGCGCTTTATCGGCCATCACGGTGAAGTTAATGCGGTGGAGGCCATTGCATGAAGGATCATACCGTTCCCCTGAAGCTTATCTCTGTTCTGGCTGATGGCGATTTCCATTCCGGTGAACAGCTGGGCGAACAGCTGGGAATGAGCCGCGCCGCCATCAATAAACATATTCAGACCCTGCGTGACTGGGGAGTGGATGTCTTTACCGTGCCGGGCAAAGGCTACAGTCTGCCGGAGCCGGTTCAGCTCCTGGACGAAGCCTTTATCAGCGGTCAGATCACCGACAGCAGCGTTGCCGTTCTGCCGGTAATTGACTCTACTAACCAGTATCTGCTCGACCGGCTTGACACGCTACAGTCCGGCGACTGCTGCGTGGCAGAATACCAACAGGCGGGTCGTGGCCGCCGGGGACGTAAATGGTTTTCGCCTTTTGGTGCCAATCTTTATCTCTCCATGTACTGGCGTCTGGAACAAGGTCCCGCCGCCGCCATCGGCCTCAGTCTGGTGATTGGCATTGTGCTGGCAGAAGTGTTGCAGTCGCTGGGCGCCGACAAAGTGCGCGTGAAGTGGCCAAACGATCTCTATCTGAACGATCGCAAACTGGCTGGTATTCTGGTAGAACTGACCGGGAAAACCGGTGATGCCGCGCAGATCGTAATGGGTGCGGGGATAAATCTGGTGATGCGCAATGTACAGGCCGAAGATATTAATCAGGGCTGGATCAACCTGCAGGAAGCAGGGATCGCCATCGATCGCAATGTCCTTGCCGTGCAGGTGATTAACGAGCTACGCCATTCGCTGAAAATCTTCGAACAGGAAGGTTTAGCCCCGTTCCTGCCCCGCTGGGAAAAGCTGGATAACTTTGCTCACCGTGCGGTGAAGCTGATCATCGGCGACAAAGAGGTCTACGGCACGTCGCGCGGTATCAACGAGCAGGGCGCGCTGTTGCTGGAGCAGGATGGCGTGATTAAACCATGGGTCGGCGGCGAGATTTCACTGCGCAGCGCCGAATAAATTGCGGGGAGCCGCGGGCTCCCCGGTTCTTCAGCTATACCGCCGCCATCCCCCGTGCGAAGCGGCAACCAGAATAATCCCTAAACGCCTGGTTACACTCTCTTAAACAGTTCCCGATAAGGTATACTCTGAAAGCAGCAGGGTAACAGTTGATTAACCTGCCTTTCGCGTTTCTGGAGATCCATTTTGCGTGTCAGCCGCTCTTTAACTATCAAACAAATGGCGATGGTCACTGCCGTCACTATGGTGTTTGTTTTCGTCTTTTGCGTTATTTTGCTGTTTCATGCCATTCAGCAAAATCGCTACAACACGGCTACGCAACTCGAGAGCATCGCCCGCTCAATCCGTGAGCCTCTCTCTGCCGCTATTCTGAAGGGTGATATTCCTCAGGCGGAGTCCATTATCAAAAGCATCAAGCCGGCAGGGGTCGTCAGCCAGGCGGATGTTGTGCTGCCGAATCAGTTCCAGGCGCTACGCATGAACTTTATCCCGGAGCATCCGGTACCGGTGATGATGAAGCGGCTGTTTGAAATGCCGGTGCAGATCTCCCTTCCGGTCTATTCGTTGCAGCGTCCGGCGAACCCGCAGCCGCTGGCCTATCTGGTGCTACAGTCTGACTCCTGGCGGATGTACAAATTTGTCATCAGTTGGATCTCGACGTTGGTAACCACTTACTTATTGTTGACGCTGATGCTTACCGTGGCGCTGACCTGGTGCATAAACCGTCTCATCGTCCATCCGCTGCGTCGCATTGCCCGGGAGCTGGATACCCTCTCGCCGCAGCAACAGATGGGGCACCAGCTTGCCCTGCCGCGCCTGCATCACGACGACGAAATTGGCATGCTGGTCCGCAGCTACAACCTCAACCAGCAGCGTATGCTGCGCCAGCATGATGAGCTCAACCACAATGCCACCCGTTTCCCGGTGTCGGAACTGCCCAACAAGGCGTTTCTGATGGTGATGCTGGAGCAGGCGGTGAAGCGGCAGCAGACCATGGCGCTGATAGTGGTGGCCTGTGAAACATTGCAGGATACCGCCGGCGTGCTGAAAGAGAGCCAGCGAGAGATGGTCTTGCTGACGCTGGTTGAAAAGCTGAAATCCGTGCTTGCGCCGCGGATGGTACTGACGCAGGTAAGCGGCTACGACTTCGTGATTATCGCTAATGGCGTCAAGGAGCCGTGGCATGCCATCACATTAGGTCAGCAAGTGCTTACTGTTATCAATGAGCGGTTGCCGGTTCAGGGGATCCAGCTGCGCCCGAGCGCCAGTATTGGTATCGCCATGTTTTACGGCAACCTGACCGCAGAGCAACTTTACCGCCGGGCCTTTTCCGCCGCGTTTACCGCCCGGCAGAAGGGTAAGAATCAGATTCAGTTCTTTGAGCCCGAGCAGATGGAGAAAGCGCAGCAGCGGCTCTCAGAAGAGAACGATATTCTGACCGCGCTGGACAGCAACAATTTTGCCATCTGGCTACAGCCGCAGGTCGATCTGCGTACCGGTGAGGTCCATAGCGCCGAAGCGCTGTTGCGGATGCGTCAGCCCGATGGCAGTTGGGCGCTTCCGGAAGGGCTGATCGACCGTATTGAAAATTGCGGCCTGATTGTGACGGTGGGGCACTGGGTACTGGAAGAGTCCTGTCGTCTGCTGTCAGCCTGGCAGTCGCGTGGGGTGATGATGCCGCTATCGGTTAACCTGTCGGCGCTCCAGCTAATGCACCCCAACATGGTTCCGGACCTGCTGGCGATGATTCTCCGCTATCGGATTAAGCCGGATACCCTCATTCTGGAAGTGACCGAGAGCCGCCGAATTGACGATCCTAACGAAGCGGTAGCGATACTCCGCCCGCTGCGGAATGCCGGGGTGCGCATCGCGCTGGACGATTTTGGCATGGGATACGCTGGTCTGCGCCAGCTGCAACATATGAAAACCCTGCCGGTAGACGTACTGAAGATTGATAAGGCGTTTGTGGAGGGGCTGCCGGAAGACAGCAGCATGGTCGAGGCGATTATCCAGCTGGCGCGTAGCCTGAAGCTGAGCATTATTGCCGAAGGGATCGAAACCGAAGCCCAGCGTCATTGGCTGGCCGATGCCGGGGTAGAGTGCGGGCAAGGATATCTGTTCGATAAAGCCGTTCCTGGCGATATTTTTGAGAGTCGCTATCTTAAACACAATGCCAATAGCGCTGATGACTGAAATGTTGCTGGATTGTGCGAGTCAGCTCAAATTTCTTAACATTTGCGTTTCAATTTCAGCCTGAACTTCTATCTGTCCTGATTTATGGGTGGTATTTTAAGGCCGCAGGTAACGGGTAACCCTACATTTCCTGCGGCTTTTCTTCCCAAGGACATCTTATGAAAACCTCTCTCTTCAAAAGTCTTTACTTTCAGGTATTAACCGCCATTGCCATTGGTATTCTGCTTGGTCATTACTACCCTGAATTAGGCGCCCAGATGAAACCGCTTGGCGATGCTTTCGTTAAGCTGATTAAGATGGTGATCGCGCCGGTTATTTTCTGCACCGTCGTGACCGGTATCGCAGGCATGGAAAGCATGAAAGCCGTTGGCCGTACGGGTGCAGTGGCGCTGCTCTATTTCGAAGTCGTCAGTACCCTCGCGCTGATCATTGGTCTGGTGATTGTTAACGTCGTGCAGCCCGGCGCGGGCATGAACGTTGACCCCTCGACGCTGGATGCGAAAGCGGTGGCGGTCTACGCCGAGCAGGCGAAAGATCAGGGTGTGGTCGCCTTCCTGCTGGATGTGATCCCCGGCAGCGTAATTGGCGCCTTCGCCAGCGGGAATATTCTGCAGGTGCTGCTGTTCGCCGTGATGTTTGGTTTTGCCCTGCATCGCCTCGGCAGCAAAGGTCAGCTGATTTTTAACGTTATTGAAAGCTTCTCGCAGGTGATTTTCGGCATCATCAACATGATTATGCGTCTGGCACCCATTGGCGCCTTCGGGGCAATGGCCTTCACCATCGGTAAATATGGTGTCGGTACCCTCGTGCAGCTGGGCCAGCTGATCGTCTGCTTCTATATCACCTGTATACTGTTTGTGGTGGTGGTGCTGGGCAGCATCGCCCGCGCGACCGGCTTCAGCATCTTCAAGTTCATTCGCTACATCCGTGAAGAGCTGCTGATTGTGCTGGGCACCTCCTCATCCGAATCGGCGCTGCCGCGCATGCTCGATAAGATGGAGAAGCTGGGCTGCCGTAAATCGGTCGTCGGGCTGGTGATCCCCACCGGCTACTCCTTTAACCTGGATGGGACATCGATCTACCTGACGATGGCGGCGGTGTTTATCGCCCAGGCCACTAACAGCCATATGGATATCTTCCATCAAATTACGCTGCTGGTTGTGCTGCTGCTCTCCTCAAAAGGGGCGGCTGGGGTCACGGGGAGCGGATTTATCGTCCTGGCGGCAACCATTTCCGCGGTGGGACATCTGCCGGTGGCCGGCCTGGCGTTGATCCTCGGTATCGACCGCTTTATGTCTGAAGCCCGTGCGCTGACCAACCTGGTCGGTAACGGCGTGGCAACAGTAGTCGTGGCGAAGTGGGTAAAAGAGCTGGACCACAAAAAGCTCGACGATACGCTGAATAATCGTGCGCCAGACGGCAAAACACACGGTTTGTCCTCCTAAAATCTTCCCTCAGGCCCGCATTCCCTTGTCGGGGTGCGGGCTCCTGCGCATAATGGCCCAGCATACTTGTCATAATTCGATAAGATTTATTTCGGGTAAATTTCACTTCATGCCGTGACGTTTCGTTTCATGCGCGGTCTAATCGGAGTGTTTTGTACATCATATTTAGAGTGCGACAGGGCGTGTGGCACTCTTTGTTACCAGGAATGTTGATCAGGGGTTCACATGCAGGGCACAAAAATTCGACTCTTAACCGGCGGTTTGCTCATGATGGCAGCAGCCAGTTACGTGCAGGCTGACGCGCTCCAGCCGGACCCGGCCTGGCAACAGGGAACGCTGTCTAACGGTTTTCAGTGGCAAGTTTTAGCCACCCCACAGCGCCCCAGCGACCGCATTGAAATCCGCCTTTCCGTCAATACCGGCTCCCTGACCGAGAGTACGCAACAGAGCGGTTTCAGTCATTTCCTGCCCCGACTGGCTCTGACCCAAAGCGGTAGCCTTCAGGCTGTACAGGCCCGTTCACTGTGGCAACAGGGTATCGATCCGAAACGCCCGCTGCCGCCTGCTGTCGTCTCCTACGACTACACCATGTTTAACCTCAGCCTGCCAAACAACCGCAACGATCTGCTTAAAGAGGCGCTGACCTGGCTGTCAGATACCGCCGGTAACGTGTCCATTACCCCTGAGACGGTGAATTACGCCCTGAGCAACAGCGACATGGTGGCGACCTGGCCTGCGGATACCAAAGAGGGCTGGTGGCGCTATCGTCTGAAAGGTTCGGCGCTGCTGGGCCACGATCCGGCAGAGCCGCTAAAGCAACCGGTTGATATTGAACAGGTGAAGTCGTTCTACCAGACCTGGTATACCCCGGATGCCATGACCCTGATTGTGGTCGGTAACATTGATAGCCGCGCGGTGATTGAGCAGATTGGCAAAACCTTCGGCGAGCTGAAAGGCAAACGTAACACGCCAGCGCCGGTGCCAACGCTTTCACCTCTGCGCGCAGAGCCGGTGAGCATCATGACCGATGCCGTGCGCCAGGATCGTCTCTCCATCATGTGGGACAGCCCGTGGCAGCCGATTCGTGAGTCTGCCGCGCTGCTGCGCTACTGGCGCGCCGATTTAGCCCGTGAAGCGCTGTTCTGGCATGTTCAGCAAACCCTGAGTAAGAACAACGCCAAAGATATTGGTCTGGGCTTTGATTGCCGGGTGCTGTTCCAGCGCGCCCAGTGCGCCATTAATGTTGAGTCGCCGGGCGACAAGCTGAACGCCAATATGGCGATAGTGGCAAAAGAGTTGGCGAAAGTACGTGATAATGGCCTGAGCGAAGAGGAGTTCAACGCGCTGGTGGCGCAGAAAAATATTGAGCTGCAAAAACTGTTCGCCACCTATGCCCGTACCGATACCGATATCCTGATCAGCCAGCGTATTCGCTCCCTGCAAAATCAGGTGGTGGATATCGCGCCGGAACAGTATCAGAAGCTGCGCCAGGATTTCCTTAACAGCCTGACCGCGGATATGTTGAGCCAGGATCTGCGTCAGCAGCTTTCTCAGGATATGTCGCTAATTTTAATGCAGCCGAAAGGTGAACCTGAATATGATATGAAGGAGCTGCAGGCGACGTGGAACGACATTATGGCACGCGCGCAGTAAAAGGAAAAAGGCAACGTAAGTTGCCTTTTTTAATGGATAGAGCCCTTAAGCAGGCATCGCTTCGCGTGGAATGATGGCGCCGCGATACTGGATCACCGTGCTGGCGGTCAGGTGGCCGCGCTGCGCTGCCGCTTCCGGCGTACCGCCCGTCAGACGCACCGCCAGATAGCCGGCGCTGAAGGAGTCACCCGCCGCGGTCGTATCAATCACTTTCTCTTTCGCCAGCTTCACCGCAGGTACTTCGATAACCGCTTCTCCGGCGATCGCCACCAGGCAGGAATCTGCCCCGCGCTTAATTACCACTTCGCTGACACCGGCGGCCTGCGTACGCGCAATCACCTCATCAACCGGCTTCTCGCCCCACAGCGCATCTTCGTCGTCGAGGGTTAAGAAAGCGATATCGGTGCATTCCAGCATCTGGCTATAGACCTGCTGCGTCTCTTCGCGGCTGGCCCACAGGCGTGGACGGTAGTTGTTGTCGAAAATCACCTTCCCGCCGTTGGCGCGGCATTCGCGCAGCAAGGAGAGCAGTTTTTCACGGCTGCTCTGGCTGAGGATCGCAAGGCTGATGCCGCTCAGATAGAGGTAGTCGAAATGGGCCAGCGTTTCGCAGATCTGCGCCGCGCTGTCGCTCTCCAGCCAGAATTTGGCGGCAGCTTCGTTACGCCAGTAATAGAAGGTGCGCTCGCCGGTGCTGTCGGTCTCGATGTAATAGAGGCCCGGCAGGCGGTTTTCCATCCGCTGGGTCAGGGAAGTATCGACATTTTCACTCTGCCATGCGTCCAGCATCTGCTGGCTGAAATTGTCGGTGCCCAGCGCCGTAACATAGTTTACCGCCAGCGCGTCAGCATCGACCTGACGAGCAATATATACGGAGGTATTTAAGGTGTCGCCACCAAAGCCGCGGCTGACTTCCGCGCCTTTCTGGGAGAGTTCGATCATACATTCGCCGATCACGGCAATTTTTTTGGACATAGTCGTGAACCTGGATAATTAAACTGCGGTTAGTTTGCGCTGGAGGCCGGAAGCGGTCAACTGTATTAAAACGACGTTCCATTATTTTTTTGAACTCGGACAAGTTCCTGACGGGTTTGATATCTCAGATTTTCATTTTCGTCCGCAACCGGACATAAAGTTCTCTTACCAGGAGCCGATAATCCTTTGACCAGTCCCGACAGGCTCTTTCCCATTCAACAGGACATCTGAAATGAAGTTAAGGCAGGACATCCAGCTGCTGAGCATCCCTGAAGCGAGTATTGAGAACTTACAGGAACACCGCTACTGGCTGCAATGTGAGCGCGCTTATACTTATCAGCCGATCTACCGTACCGACGGTAAGCTGATGGCGATTGAGATCCTGACCGTCGTGACCCATCCTTCAAACCCGGCACAGCGGATTGCACCGGATCGCTACTTCGCGGAAGTCCCCGTGCGTCATCGTCTGGATATCCTGGAGGAGCAGCTCGCCATGCTGGCGGTGAGACAAAACTTTTTCGCCGACAACAACATTCTGGCTTCGGTTAACGTCGATGGCCCAACTCTGCTGGCGGTGCGGCAGGATGAGAGCCTACAGAAGCTGATCCAGCGGCTGCCGTGGCTGCGCTTTGAGCTGGTGGAGCACGTTCGTCTGCCGCAGGACTCCTCGTTTGCCACCATGTGTGAGTTTGGCCCGCTGTGGCTGGACGACTTTGGCACCGGTATGGCGAACTTCTCCGCCCTGAGCGAAGTGCGTTACGATTACATCAAAGTGGCGCGCGATCTGTTCATTATGCTGCGCCAGACGCCGGAAGGGCGCAATCTGTTCACGCTTCTGCTGCAACTGATGAACCGCTACTGCCAGGGGGTTATCGTCGAAGGCGTCGAGACGCTGGAAGAGTGGCGCGATGTACAGAACTCACCCGCCGCTGCCGCCCAGGGCTATTTCCTCTCCCGCCCGGTGTCGATGGAGACGCTCGACAACGTAATCATCACCCTGTAAAACCCAGCAGCTTCCCGTAATAGCGCGTGGTTAACGCGTTATTACCGGACGCTGCCGCCCCCTTTCCGCATGCCTGGACTATATTCATGAAAGGCAAGTGATTACTGAAAGGGAGTATGGGATGACAAAAACAGCGAAGATTATCACCTGGACAGGGGGAGTCTTCTTGTTGCTGATTGTGGTGCTGATTGTCGTGATCGCGACATTTGACTGGAACCGCCTCAAACCGACCATCAACCAGAAAGTCTCGACCGAACTTAACCGTCCTTTCGCTATTCGCGGGGACTTGGGCGTGGTATGGGAGCGGCAGAAGGGCGAAACGGGCTGGCGCAGCTGGATACCCTGGCCGCACGTTCACGCTAACGACGTTATTCTCGGCAACCCGCCGGACATTCCTGAAATCACCATGGTGCATCTCCCGCGCGTGGAGGCCACCCTTGCGCCGCTGGCACTGCTTACCAAAACGGTCTATCTGCCGTGGATCAAACTGCAACAGCCAGATGCCCGGCTGATCCGCCTGTCGGAGAAGACCAATAACTGGACCTTCGATCTGGCAGGCGATGATAAAGAAAAAGATCCTGATGCCCAGCCTTCGTCCTGGTCTTTCCGCCTCGATAATATTCTGTTCGATCGTGGGCGGATCGACGTGAACGACGCGGTCAGCAAAGCACAGATGGAGATCTTCGTCGATCCGCTGGGCAAGCCGGTACCCTTCAGCGAAGTGACTGGCGATAAAGGCAAAAAGGATAAGGTCGGCGATTACGTCTTTGGCCTGAAGGCGGAAGGGCGCTACAACGATCAGCCGCTGCGCGGCACCGGTAAAATTGGCGGTATGCTGGCGTTGCGCAGCGAAGGCACCCCCTTCCCGGTGCAGGCTGACTTCCGCTCCGGCAATACCCGGGTGGCTTTTGTCGGTACGGTGAACGACCCAATGAAGATGGGCGGCGTCGATCTGAAGCTGAAATTTGCCGGGGATTCGCTGGGCGAACTTTATGAGCTGACCGGCGTACTGCTGCCTGATACGCCGCCGTTTGAAACCGATGGTCGGCTGGTGGCGAAGATCAATTCGGAAGAGGCCTCGGTCTACGATTACCGCAACTTTAATGGCCGGATCGGTGACAGCGATATCCACGGTTCGCTGACCTACACCACCGGCAAACCGCGGCCGAAGCTGGAAGGGGATGTGGAGTCGCGTCAGCTGCGGCTGGCGGACCTCGGGCCGCTGATTGGCGTCGACTCCGGTAAAGGCACCAAAGCGGAGGAGGTACGCAAGCAGGCACCGCCGTCCGGCAAAGTGCTGCCGAACGACCGCTTCGAAACCGATAAGTGGGACGTAATGGATGCGGACGTGCGCTTCAAAGGGCGGCGGATCGAGCATGGCAGCAGCCTGCCTATCAGTAATCTTTCTACCCATATCCTCCTGAAAAACGCCGACCTGCGTCTGGAGCCGCTGAAGTTTGGTCTGGCTGGCGGCACCATCTCCTCAAATATCCATCTTGAAGGCGATAAAAATCCGATGCGGGGCCAGGCCGATATTCAGGCGCGACGGCTGAAGCTGAAGGAGCTGATGCCGGATGTGGAGCTGATGCAGAAAACCCTGGGGGAGATGAATGGCGATGCCAAAATTCGCGGTACCGGCAACTCTGTTGCGGCCCTGCTGGGGAACGGTAACGGCAATCTGAAGCTGCTGATGAACGACGGGCTGGTGAGCCGTAACCTGATGGAAATTCTGGGTCTGAACGTCGGGAACTTCATCGTCGGCCAGATCTTTGGCGACGACGAGGTGCGGGTAAACTGCGCAGCGGCCAATATTGACCTGGTCAACGGCGTCGCACGGCCGCAGATTTTCGCCTTCGATACTGAAAACGCGGTGATCAACGTCACCGGCACCGCCAGTATGGCCTCGGAACAGCTGGATCTCACCATCAACCCGGAAAGTAAAGGCATTCGCATCGTGACGCTGCGCTCGCCGCTGTACGTGCGTGGTAGCTTTAAAGATCCGGATGCGGGGGTGAAGGCGGGGCCGTTAATTGCTCGTGGTGCGGTGGCCGCTGCGCTGGCGACCCTGGTTACCCCTGCTGCAGCGCTGCTGGCGCTCATCTCGCCGTCTGAGGGGCAGGCCAATCAGTGTCAAACCATTCTGTCGCAGATGAAGAAATAGTGGGAGGCTTTGCCCGGCCTACAGGAGAATGTAGGCCGGGTAAGCGCAGCGCCACCCGGCATTAAGGATCACAATGACTGATGGCGAGTCTCGTGAGTCAGCAGCAGCGCAATCAGCGTCAGTGCCGCCATCGCCGCCAGGTAGATCCCTACGTATTGCAGACCGTAATTCGCCTGTAACCAGGTAGCGATATACGGCGCCACGGACGCACCCAGAATCGAAGAGACGTTATAGGAGAAGGAGGCGCCCGTGTAACGCACTTCGGTCGGGAACAGCTCTGGCAGCAGCGCGCCCATCGGACCGAATGTCAGCCCCATCAGGCTCAGGCCAATCAGCAGATACGCCATCACCAGCGCCGGATTACCGGAACCGAGCAGCGGCGGGAAGACGAACAGCGCAAACAGAATAATCAGCGAAGTGATCACAATCATGCTCGGGCGACGGCCAAAACGGTCGGCCAGCAGGCCCGCAATCGGCACCATCACGCCAAAACCGATAACCGCCATCATCAGCATCCACAGCACTTCGTTACGCGGCAGGCCCAGGCCCACCGGCGCAGGCGTGGTGCTGAAGGTCATGGAATAGACGGTCATGATATAGAACAGCGTGTAGGTCGCCAGCATGATGAAGGTGCCGAGCACGGTCACGCGAACGTGTTTGGTCAGCAGCGTGCCCAGCGGGATTTTTACCTGTTTTTTCGCGGCGGCCACTTTGGCAAACACCGGGGTCTCGTGCAGGGAGACGCGCACATAGAGGCCAATCAGCACCAGCACCGCCGAGAAGATAAACGGAATACGCCAGCCCCAGGTCATGAACTGCTCGTCAGTCAGCAGCCAGGAGAGCAGCAGGAAGGTGCCGTTGGCAAAGAAGAAGCCAATCGGCGCGCCCAACTGTGGGAAGGATCCATACAGCGCACGTTTGCGTGGCGGGGCATTTTCGGTGGCCAGCAGCGCCGCTCCGCCCCATTCCCCGCCCAGTCCCAGACCCTGGCCAAAACGGGCCAGCGCCAGAAGCAGCGGGGCCAGAATCCCGATGGTTTCATAGGTCGGCAGCAGGCCGATGGCAACGGTAGAGATACCCATGGTCAGCAGCGAAGCAACCAGGGTTACCTTACGCCCGACGCGATCGCCGAAGTGACCGAACAGGGCCGAGCCGATAGGGCGCGCAACAAAGGCGATGGCGAAGGTTGCCAGCGACTGTAGCGTGGCCGCCGTCGGGTCGCCCTGCGGGAAGAAGATATGCGGGAAAACGATAACCGCAGCGGTGGCGTAAATATAGAAGTCGAAGAATTCAATGGCGGTGCCAATCAGTGACGCGACGACGACTTTATTGCGCGAGTTAACCGGGGCGTTTTCCTGCTCTGAATTAAGTGTTGTGGCTGTGGCTTGCATAAACTTTTCTTATTTTTGGCGAACGAAAGGCCATATTACGCACAGCAAAAGCGATATTTCAATCTGTAACAAACGCAGCGGCCGGTGAAAAAGCGAGCAAAAAGCGGATAATTTTCGGACCAGAAGAATCACATCTATGAAATGCTTCACAGAAATAAAAAGTTGGAATATATAACTGGTTTTCGGTTAAATAAAAGTTACAGGCTGGATTTATATGCTGAAATGATGAATCGGGCTGATATATTTCATTCTTATTCAGCCCGATAGGGGAATTAACGGTGGCTTTTACCGGGCATTCGCCGGTCATCCGGGTACTCGGCGGTGGCGATCCATGCCGCGCAGAAGAGGGTCAGTCTGGCGAAGAAATAGAAGAAGGCCAGCAACCCCAGCACGGAGCCGAATGCCGCCCCGGACGGGGAGGTCACCAGTGACGGCAGGGTGTAGGTCATCACGATTTTAATGACCTCAAAGCCGATAGCGGCAATGAACGTGCCGCGGATCAGCGCCTTACGGCGAGGGCGATGGCGCGGCAGGCGCCAGAAAATCCAGAAGAAGAGCAGGTAGTTCGCCAGCATCGAGATCCCTAACCCCACCAGATGCCAGACTGGCTTCAGCCACTCGATGGTGTCGAGATAGAGCGCGGAGATGATCATCTGCTGCGCCGAGCCTGCCGCGGAAGTGATGGAGAGGGTGATAACCAGCGCCACCAGCAGCCCGATCAGCGAGACGAAGTCGCGGAAATACTTAATCCAGATTTTCTCCTGGTCCTGCGGCTTACGCTCCCAGACGTCGCGGGACTGGGCGCGGATCGCTTCACGCAGGTTGCCCATCCAGTTGATGCCGGAGTAGAGCGCCACAAACAAACCGACAATCCCGACAGTAGTACGTTGCTGGACGGCGGTGTTGATGGTGCTTTTCAGGGTCGAGGCCAGCGTCGGATCGCTGACGTTTTGCAGGATTTTGCTGAAGATGTCCTGCAACAGCGTCGGGTGCGACACCAGCACAAACCCAGCTGCCGCAAAGGAGAGCATCAGGATGGGGATCATCGACAGGAAGGAGAAGTAGGTGATTGCGGCGCCAAACTGGTTGCCCAACCGATCGTTAAAACGCTCGGCGGCGCGCAGCAGGTGAGCAATCATCGGCCGCTGTTGGATCAGCTGGATGAGATCTTTCGCCTTGTCGAGCAGGCTGCCCCTTTTACGCACGGCGGTAATTTTGGGTTCATCTGGCGCCGGGGGCGGGCTATTTTCCAGTTTCTTAATCGGCTCGTAGTCCAGATCCTGGGTGGGACGTTGCTGGCTGCTATCCGGCATCAGTCACGTTTTCCTTATCGTTAGCGAGAGTTCATTGCAATTATAGCCTGCGCTCAGTCAACGTAGGTTTTCATGATTTCCGTGAGCCAGGCCATAAACAGATGTACCCGGCGGGAGAGGTTGCGGCGGTGGGGATAAATGAGCGACACCGGCATGGGCCTGGCGCGGTACTGCGGGAGGATCTCCAGCAGCTTTTTGGCCCGCAGGGCGTCACGCACGCCTACCCGCGGCACCTGAATAATTCCCAGCCCGGCGAGGGCGGAGGCATGGTAAGTCTCGGTGCTGTTGACCGTCAGGACACCGCCGGTCTTAACCCAGTGGGTCGCTTCACCATCGTAATATTCGAACCCCTGGGGCCGGGTGCCGAGATGCGTTGCGTAATGCACCACCGCATGGGAGGTTAAATCATCCAGCCCGTCGGGATAGCCAAAACGCGACAGATAATCGGGGCTGGCGCAGTTGATCACCGACAGCCTGCCGAGCGGGCGGGCAATTAAGCCGGAATCTTTCAGGGTGCCGACGCGCACCACGCAATCAAATCCTTCCCGAATCACATCCACCAGCCGGTCGCTGCTGCTCAGCTCCAGTTCAATGCCGGGGTACTGTTGCAGGAAGAGCGGCAGTTTGGGGATGACTAAATTTCGCGCAACGTTGGCCGGCATATCGACGCGTATTCTTCCACTGACGCTGGCAGGGTCGTGCAAAAAAAGACCATCCAGTTCTTCCATATTGGTCAGCAGATCTTTGGCCCGCTCGTAGTAGACCATACCGTCCTGCGTCAGGCTGACCCGACGCGTGGTGCGGTGCAGTAACTGGGTGCCAAGCCCGTTCTCCAGCGCCTGAATCTGGCGCGATACGCTACCTTTAGGCAGGCCCATTGAATCTGCGGCGCGGGAAAAACTCTCCAGTTCAGCGACGCGAATAAATAACTGCATTGCGTGAATTTTATCCATAGGGAGCGCTCATTGTTGTTTATTTTGAAACAGTGAAGCGTTGCGTAGCGTATTTATTGATTTTCTATCACCTAATAAGCTCTTTCTCAATCATCACAACAGCCGAAACGAGGTTTCTTATGACTGAACGTATAGCAATAGTGACCGGCGGCAGCCGCGGGCTCGGTAAAAACGCGGCGCTGAAGCTGGCAGCAAAGGGTGTCGGGATCCTGCTGACCTACAACCGGAGTGAGCAGGAGGCGCTCGACGTTGTGCACGAAATTGAGCAAAAAGGGGTAAAAGCGGCGGCATTGCAATTGAACGTCGGTGATATTACCGGATTTGAACGGTTCATCACTGAGGTAAGTGAGAAACTGCATTCAGTCTGGCAGCGTAACACCTTCGATTATTTGTTGAACAACGCAGGCGTGGGTTTATATGCCCCTTATATGGAGACCACGGAAGCGCAGTTCGATGAAGTCATGAACATCCATTTCAAAGGTCCCTTCTTTCTGACCCAGGGGCTATTACCGCTGATGGAAAACGGCGGGCGGATCCTGAACGTCTCCTCCGGCCTCGCCCGTTTTGCGCTACCGGGCTCCAGCACCTATGCAGCGATGAAAGGCGCGATGGAAGTGCTCACCCGTTATCAGGCTAAGGAGCTCGGCGCGCGTGGGATCACCGCCAACATCATCGCTCCCGGGGCTATCGAAACCGATTTTGGCGGCGGTCGTGTACGCGATAACAAAGCGATCAATCAGCAGATCGCCTCCCAGACAGCGCTGGGCCGCGTTGGGTTACCGGACGATATCGGCGATGCGATTGCGGCGCTGCTCAGCGACGAACTCGGCTGGATGAATGCGCAGCGCATTGAGGTCTCCGGAGGGATGTTCCTGTAATCAGGTGCCGGGGAGGGAGCCCCGCGGCACGCTTAGCAGTACTCTTTTCTTAACAGCCCAAACAGCCAGTCGTTTTGCCACTCACCTGCCAGCCAGTAGCTTTCGCGCAGTTCACCTTCCAGCACAAAGCCCACTTTTTCCAGCAAACGTTTAGAGGCGACATTGCCCGCCGTCACCGTAGCGGTCAAACGGCGGATATCTCCCTGCATAAAGGCGTAATCGCACACCGCCTGTAAGGATTCAAAGCCGTAACCTTTGCCCTGCGCCTGCGGGGCGAAAAGGAACCCCACTTCGGCACAATCATCATCGCGATGAATATAGCCCGTGACCCCAAGCGGGGTCTGATTGTGATCGCGCACCACCAGGCACAGCCAGTGATCACTGCCTGGAGACCACGCGGGCAGGCGAGAGGTAAATGTTTCGCGAATGGCCTCTTCCGGACGGGCTTCGGCCACGTAGCGCATCACATCGGGGTGTTGCTGTAGGGAGAGAAAAAAGGGCCAGTCCTCTTCCTGCAGTGGGGAACAGGTTAAACGCGGGGTGTGCAGCACAGGCATGCCAGATCTCCGGGAGCTTTTGTAAATGATATTAACATTATCACTGAAATAGTGCCGGTTATCGGGTATGTTTAATCTGGTATAACCACTTAAAAAACAACCGCTCTCCGTTCGCTGCGCCTGAATCTTTGCGCGGCAGTTAAGGATAATGATGACCCTTAGTAAATCGCACGTGATCCGCGAGCAGTTTGAACGCTGTCTGGGAATTATTCGTCAGGCCTCTGTGGAGATCCTGCTCCTGTTAAAGGTGCATGTTGCCGAAGGCAAAGATCCCCGTTGGTTCCTTGAGCAGCTGGATTCCGCCAGGCTGGCGCTGGGGGGCTGGGCGAGCGTGGCAAAACGCCTGAACCTCAACGATGCGGAGCTCTCACAATTCACCCTGCAATTGCGGCTTTTGCAGCAGCGGGTGCCGCAGTATGAGAGCGGGCAGGATGTGAGCGACAACCAGCTGATTGCCGCGACGCGCTTTGTGACGGCCCTGGAACACCTGCGTTTGCAGCAGCCGCTGCTGACCTACAGTACCGAAATGAGCCCGGGCGATGAGCTTCAGCAACAGCAAGCCCGGAAACAGGTACGTGCGCTGGAATTGATGATTAAAGGGCTGATTATGCAGGCCTGGCCAGATCCAACGCGCCTGAACAATCACCTCAAAACGCTCTTCGGTGCCGATCGGGTTCGCCGCTGGCTGCAGCAGGGCGAGCGCAACGATGCCCTCGGCGGCATGATGTTTAGCGAGCTGGCGCTGATGCTGGTGGACAAGAAAGAGTACTCCCGCTCTTATTCGGCGCTGTTCAGCGATCCCGCTCTGCTGACGCTGATGGTGGAACCGCGTAAGACGCTCCACTCCTTTCTTGATGATATCCGCCTGATCCGCAACAACATCATTGCCCGGCAGCCGCTGACCTCTGCGCAAATCCTGCTGCTGGACAACTACTACGCCCAGATTGCCGGCCCCGTTCAGCGTGCCTTTAACGAAGGCCGTACCGCCGTAAACCCGACGGGGTTGATGGCAGAGAATAACCACGAGCTGGAGCTCTTCTGGGAAAATGCGCGAGAAAAAAGCCGGGCCACCGGCGATGACATTTTTGAGGTGCGCGACGCTATCGATAAACCGAACCGTCGGCCCGCGCGCACCCCGGAGCAACGCGATCATCTGATCTCGGTGGGACTGTGGGGGGCGGTGGGGGTGATGGTGATGGGAATGCTGGCGGCGGGTACCTGGCTATTAATGGAAAGCAGCACGCCGACCCAGGCGGCCAGTACCACCTCGCCTCCTGTGCAAACGGCGGCGGAAGAGATGCGTGAGTCGCCCTCCTCCCGCGAAACGCTGACGCGCATGGGCGTCACCTGGGATGAGAATAACTTCCGCGCAGCGATTGACAGGAACGATACCCGCGTGGCGCTGCTGTTTCTGAAGGCGGGAATGGAGTGGAAGCTCTCCTGGACAGAGCACGCCCTGTCGGTGGGACATCGGGAGGTGCTGGATATCCTGATGCGCTATCGTCTGCAGATGGGGCAGGCGAAGCCCTGCCGACAGTTTATCAACACCCTCGCACACGCGATGTCAGCGGGCGAACCGCTGACGGATCTGCGTAAAGAGTATCTGCAGGCATTTTGTACCGTTCCGGCGGTGGTAGAACGCCAGCGACGCGAGATGGATCAGGCGAAGCGGCGGGCACAGGCCCAGCCGGACGCCAGTACCAAAAAATGGCAGACGATTCATACAGCCATTTATGAGGTGATCCGCTGACAACGCGGGGAGCTACGGCTCCCCGTACAGGCCAATGAGTCTGCGCACCACGCCGTTAGTCCAGCCAAAACCGTCCTGCAGGGGATACTCACCCCCGCCCCCTTCCCGGGGCTGGCTGCTGGCGATGTGGTACTTCTCGATGAGCTTGTGATTCATTTTGTAGAAATGGTTTACCGTGTGCAGCCAGCTCCACGCGATCTCATCCCCCAGAGAATCATTGCCGTATTGTTTGAATCCCTGGATCGCCATCCACTGTAATGGCGCCCAGCCGTTAGGTTTATCCCACTGCTCCCCGGTTTCATACTCGGTGGCAAGGATACCGCCCGGCGTCAGGAGCCGCGCTTTTACCGCGTCGGATAACCGTTCGGCCTGCTCATGGGTACACATACCGACATACAGCGGCACGATGCTGGCCGCGGAAAAGAGCGCCAGCTGCTCCCGGCGCCAGTCATAATCGCGATAGCAGCCGTTCTCCTCATCCCACAGATAGCGGTTAACCGCCGCGCGGCGATCGCTCGCTTTCTGGCGGAAGCGATCCGCAGTCTCTTTATCCCCTTTTGAGGCTGAAATATTGGCGATGGCGCTCTCCAGCTTGAACAGGAACGCGTTGAGATCGATAGGGATAAACTGCGTGGTGCGGATACTCGCCAGCCGGCTCGGATCCCGCAGCCAGCGGGAGGAGTAGTCCCAACCGGAGGCAGCCCCGGCGCGCAGATCGCGATAGACCTCGTTAGGTGGACGCCCGGAGTGACGGGCGGTTTCAACGTCCTCTATCCAGGATTCATCCCTTGGAGTGTCACGGTCATCCCAGTAACGGTTGAGCAGAGAGCCGTCCGGCATACGTACCGCACTGCGGTAAGCCTGGTTGAGCAGCAGCGACTCTGCGCCGTCCATCCAGAAGGCGTACTCCATCTTCAGATGGTCCAGATAGCGTTTGGCACCGCGCACGCCATCCTCTTCAAACAGCTCCACCATCAGGGCAAACACCGGCGGTTGCGAGCGGCTCAGATAGTAGGTGCGGTTGCCGTTAGGAATATGACCGTACTTTTCAATCATCCACGCAAAGTTATCCGCCATGCACTTGAGCATGTCGTGGCGACCGCTTTCGGCCAGCCCCAGCATGGTAAAATAGGAGTCCCAGTAGTAGGTCTCGCTGAATCGCCCGCCGGGGACGATGTAGGCCTGCGGCAGCGCCAGCAGTGACGACCACGGGATATGATCTTGCGGCTCCCGGGTCAGTACCGGCCACAGGTTGTCGATATGGTCTTTGAGCGAGAAAGAGGGATCCGATACATATTCGCTCGACAGCACTTCTGGCAGCCAGAAGTGGTTTTCCACAAACTGGCGCAGGTCAAAGTCGCGGTGTCGTCTCACCTTGCGATAGCGGATAAGGATATCCAGCGGATCCATTTTCGGCGCACAGTCGGGAAAGGTTTTGCTGTCTTCAAACAGTCGCGACGACTGAACATGCTCGAAGAGTTCAAGGTAGCGATCGGCAGGGGTGAGCGCATCGGATGCGGGCAGCCCTTCAATCATTTCAGGTTCCGGTTCCGCCTCGAGCATTTCATCCAGTTTTAACTCGCAGGGATCGATTTCGTAGAGAAGTTCTTGTTCTATGTCGAACTCTACGGTCTCTACAGTGCGTATTTTCTGGTTGAACATGGTGGTCAGGACCTCCGGTTTGCGTAGTCTCAGGTCTGGTTTTATCCGGTTGCTTACTAATCTTAGACATTCGCTTCGGTCTGTGAAGAGGTATATGTGCGGTAGATCACATTTTACTGGCGGGGCAAAACGGGCACTACTGGAGGCATGTTGATGTTATTGCAGGCAATAAACGGGCAATCCAGCAGTGCGCAGGCGATCTAAAATTCGGATCATTCGCTTTGCAACAGAGTATGAATCAGAGGGCTTCTTCTGTCTCCTCGTTGAAGCGCCAGGCTTTCGCGCGGTCAAAAATCTCTTCAGAGGAGAGACGGGCGCGGAAACCCCGGCCTTCAGGCTGAATTACGATCTGTAGGGATGCTGATAGCGCGACAGGTTGCTCATTACTGTCGGTCCCGATGTTGGCATTTGGGGCGAAGTGGGCAATAGCCTCAGCAAACGCCTCCTGCATCTCTTCATGCGTTTTATAATGCGCATCTTCGATATTAAGGGCGCTATGGAGAAGAGCGCAGTCAAGCATCGTGCCCTGCAACCAGTAGCATGAAGAGGAATAGGCGGCGCACCAGGTCAGTTTGCTACCTTCCAGAAACGCCTCCAGTAAATGGGGGTCGCTGCCCGCAAAACATGAGCCCAGCATCAAACCTTTGATGTTGAACTTCCGGGATTTATCATTAATGGCGTCAAGGATGTCGGTGAGAGAAACATCGCCGATACGGGTTTTACTGCCATGCGCCGCAATATAGACGAGGGTATTATCAAATTTCTGACGGCACAGGCAATCCAGCGCAATCTCGAAGCTCTTTTTATTATAAAAATTCAGAGAGTAGACCTCAGTGTCGCCATGCATTTTGGCAATTCCGTGCACGAACGGCAGCACGGATGAGCGGTTGGCATCATAATCATCGAGTTTCCACGGTGATTCAAACACCAGAATAGCGTTCTTACTTTTGCTGATTGGCATTAAATATCCCCTTAAGGTAAATTATTTTTGTAGTTGTTTAATAACGCTGTGTATTCGACTTTTCTTTTATTGGCCAACTCTGCAAATAAGTGTCCAAAATCGCCATTGTTTCGCTACGCGCAAATAAGTAATTAAGGCCTTTCACCTCGTCGTCATCGTCTCTGATGACGCGCTCAAACAGGAAATCCTTATGAACCTTAACGCGAAGCGTCAGGGCGCTATGCCTTTTTCTTTTGCAAAGCCGAGCGGCTATCAATCCACTATAACAGAACTGCAGGGGCTGCTGGAAAGCCACCATTTAGCATGGCTGGATATTTTTGAAGGAGAGAACAACGCCATTATTTTCCGCTGTAATCTGAAGCAGAGTGTGTTCCGCAATATACAGTTCAGCAGTTTATTAATTAACCGCTGTTATATCGACGAGCTCTGTTTTGAAAATTGCGATATGCGCAATGTCTTTTTATCAAATAGCGTGGTTACGCAGCCGATCCGCTTACGCTATTGCCAGGTGGCGGGAATGCGCCTGTTAAATATGCCACGCAGAATGTTTATTTTTGAGGAGTGTACCGGCGTCGGGCAGATCCTGTTTGCCTGACACCGGTGAGGCACGATCAGTGCGCCTGACGTGGATCGCCTGCTATTTCATCAGTCTTTTGCCGGGTCTCTTCGCTTTGATTCAGGGCATTGCTGGCCGCTTTTTCCGCATGGGCCGCGCTATAGGCCGCCAGATGCGAAACCACAATGGCGTAAATACTCATCAGAGAGACCCAAAGAATACTGTTTTTCCACCACAGAAGGGTGGGTATGGTTAACATCGCCCATACCAGGGCAAGAATCAGATGGAATTTAGCCAGCCTTTTTGCGTTGATCTTCACTTGCATACTCTTTTCTCTAATCTTAATTAATCGATCCAGGTAAGCGCTTAATACTTTTTAAGCGTAGCCAGGCCTGCCGTCATTACCGGTGAATTTTGTTACCGTATGTACATCTGCGCCAGCAGCGGCGTGGCGGTGGGGGAGGGTGCATAAAAAAACCGGCCACTGAGGGCCGGTCTTTAAACGTGCATACTCGCTGACAAGGCGAACTAACGCATGGTCACGAACTCTTCTGCCGCCGTTGGGTGAATAGCTACGGTATTATCGAAGTCTTTCTTGGTCGCACCCATTTTCAGCGCGACCGCAAAGCCCTGCAGGATCTCATCCATACCAAAGCCGATACCGTGAATGCCGACAATCTTCTCATCCGGGCCGACGCACACTAACTTCATGCGGCACGGCTGACGGTGAGACGTGACCGCGGTATACATGGCGGTGAAGGCGGATTTATACACTTTCACCTGGTCGTCGCCATAGTGCGCTCGCGCCTGAGGCTCGGTTAAACCGACGGTACCGATTGGCGGGTGGCTGAAGACCACGGTCGGGATGTTGTTGTAATCCAGGTGCTCTTCCGGTTTGTTGTTAAACAGACGCTCGGAAAGACGACGACCCGCGGCGACAGCAACAGGGGTCAGTTCAACGGCGCCGGTATTATCGCCCACGGCATAGATGCCCGGTACGCTGGTGTTCTGGAACTTATCGACAACGATATAGCCTTTCTCATTGGTTTTGACACCCGTGACGGCCAGGTTGAAGTTGTCGTTTGCGGGTTCACGGCCAATGGCCCAGATCAGGCAATCAACGGTCTGGCTGCGGCCATCTTCCAGCTCAAGGGTCAGGCTGCCGTCAGCGTTTTTCACAACCGCTTTCGGAATGGCTTCGGTATGCAGATGTGGGCCTTCGGCATTCATCACCTCCACCAGGGTATCGACGATCAGCGGATCGAAGTTGCGCAGCGGGGCGTGTTTACGCACAAACAGGTGCGCTTCGGCGCCGAGGCCGTTAATCACGCCCGCCAGCTCCACGGCGATGTAACCCGCGCCAACGATGGCAACGCGTTTCGGCAGGGCAGGCAGCTCAAAGAAACCGTCGGAGTCGATACCGTATTCCGCACCCGGAATAGCTGGATGACTCGGGCGGCCACCGGTAGCGATCAGGATATGATCGGCGGTGATCGTTTCACCGTTGACTTCGATCGTCTTCGCATCGACAAAGCGGGCAAAACCGCGGATCACATCGACATTATTCTTGCCCAGCACGTTATCGTAGGAGGTGTGAATACGATCGATGTAGGCGGTACGGCTGGCGATCAGACGATCCCAGTCGAAGTTATTAATGGTGGTATCAAAACCATAATCCGGGCCATAGAGATGGATGGCCTCGCGGATCTGCGCCGCATGCCACATCACCTTTTTCGGTACACAACCGACGTTAACGCAGGTGCCGCCGAGATCTTTTGCTTCAATCAGCGCGCACTTCTGGCCGTACATGGCCGCACGGTTAATCGAGGCGATACCGCCGCTGCCGCCGCCGATAGCGATGTAATCGTAATGCTTGGTCATGGTCTTATCCTTAATCGTTAATTGCCGCGATTGTATACCTGAAATCAATAGTTTCCATCGATGACTGCGATTACTCTGGCACGATCCAGCTAACGGTAGTATGGCCGGTACCGGCCGGGACCAGCTTTTTGTGCAGCCACGGCAGGACGTTATTCATCTGCGCTTCGAGCTTCCAGGGCGGGTTAATCACAATCATGCCGGACGCGGTCATGCCGCGCTGATCGCTGTCCGGGCGAACGGCCAGCTCAATTTGCAGGATCTTACGGATGCCGGTCGCTTCCAGATCCTTGATCATGCGTTTGATCTGTGAACGCAGCACCACCGGATACCACAGCGCATAGGTGCCGGTGGCAAAGCGTTTGTAGCCCTCGTTGATACCCGCAACCACCGCCTGGTAGTCGCTTTTGATTTCGTATGGCGGGTCGATCAGCACCAGACCGCGACGGGAAACCGGCGGCAACTTCGCTTTCAGCTGCTGGTAGCCGTCCGATTTCTCCACGCGCGCGCGGCTGTCTTTCTGGAATTCAGAGCGCAGCAGCGGGTAGTCGCTTGGATGCAGTTCAGTCAGCTGAATGCTGTCCTGCTCGCGCAGCAGCTGGCGCGCGATAAGCGGCGAACCCGGGTAGTAGCGTAACTGGCCGCTGCGGTTAAAATGGTTGATCACGCCGATATAGGGTTCCAGCTCCGCCGGCAGGTCATCCTGCTGCCAGATGCGGGCGATGCCTTCGAGGTACTCTCCGGTGCGCTCGGCATGCTCGCCGCTCAGCTGATAGCGGCCCGCGCCGGCATGGGTGTCCAGATAGAGAAAAGGCTTATCTTTCTCTTTCAGCGCCTCGATGATCAGACTCTGTACGGTGTGTTTAAGAACGTCGGCGTGGTTGCCCGCGTGAAAGCTGTGGCGATAACTGAGCATGGGTAGATATGTTCCGATAATGTCGATTGAGCACAGTTTACAGCAGAACGGCACAGATTACCCGCAGGCCCGGCACGCACCGTCGCGGCGGCTGTTTTTCTGTCACCTCAGCCATTGAAATTCACTACACTTAACCCCATCCTGGAAACAATATGCTCGCGCAGGATGCGCGCTTCATTCACTCATTTAACAGGACAGTGCTTATGACCAATCCATTACTGACGCCTTTTTCGTTGCCACCGTTTTCCTCCATTTTGCCTGAACATGTTGTTCCCGCTGTCACCAAAGCACTGGACGATTGCCGTGCCGCCGTTGAGAGCGTGGTAGCGCATGGCGCCCCTTATACCTGGGAAAACCTGTGTCAGCCGCTGGCGGAAGTGGATGATGTGCTCGGCCGCATCTTTTCCCCGGTCAGCCACCTGAACTCGGTGAAAAACAGCCCGGAACTGCGTGAGGCCTACGAACAAACCCTGCCCCTGCTGTCGGAGTACAGCACCTGGGTCGGGCAGCACGAAGGGCTCTACAAAGCGTACCGCGACCTGCGCGAGGGCGATCACTATGCGACGCTGAATATCGCGCAGAAAAAGGCTGTCGATAACGCGCTGCGCGATTTTGAACTGTCGGGCATTGGTCTGGCAAAAGAGAAGCAGCAGCGCTACGGCGAAATCGCGACGCGCCTGTCTGAGTTGGGCAACCAGTACAGCAATAACGTGCTGGATGCCACCATGGGCTGGACGAAGCTGATTACCGACGAAGCGGAGCTGGCTGGCATGCCGGAAAGCGCCCTGGCGGCAGCAAAAGCGCAAGCCGAAGCGAAAGAGCAGGACGGTTATCTGTTGACGCTGGATATCCCGAGCTATCTGCCGGTAATGACCTACTGCGATAACCAGGCCCTGCGTGAAGAGATGTATCGCGCCTACAGCACCCGCGCGTCCGATCAAGGCCCGAACGCCGGGAAGTGGGATAACACCCCGGTGATGGCGGAAATTCTTGCCTTGCGTCACGAGCTGGCGCAGCTGCTGGGCTTTGACAGCTACGCAGATAAATCTCTTGCTACCAAAATGGCCGAAAACCCGCAGCAGGTACTCGATTTCTTAACCGATCTGGCCAAACGCGCTCGTCCTCAGGGCGAGAAAGAGCTGGCCCAGCTGCGCGCCTTTGCCAAAGCGGAATTCGGCGTCGATGAGCTGCAGCCGTGGGATATCGCGTATTACAGCGAGAAACAGAAGCAGCATCTCTACAGCATCAGCGATGAGCAGCTGCGTCCGTACTTCCCGGAAAACAAAGCCGTTAACGGCCTGTTCGAAGTGGTGAAACGCATTTACGGCATCACCGCCAAAGAGCGCAACGATGTGGAAGTGTGGCACGACGACGTGCGCTTCTTCGAACTGTACGACGACCAGAACGAACTGCGCGGCAGCTTCTATCTCGACCTCTACGCCCGCGAAAATAAACGCGGCGGCGCCTGGATGGATGACTGCGTAGGGCAGATGCGTAAAGCGGATGGCTCGCTGCAAAAGCCGGTTGCTTATCTGACCTGTAACTTCAACCGTCCGGTTAACGGCAAACCTGCGTTGTTCACCCATGACGAAGTGATCACTCTGTTCCACGAATTCGGCCACGGTCTGCACCACATGCTGACCCGCATTGAAGCGGCAGGCGTTGCCGGTATCAGCGGTGTACCGTGGGATGCCGTGGAGCTGCCGAGCCAGTTTATGGAAAACTGGTGCTGGGAGCCGGACGCGCTGGCGTTTATCTCCGGCCACTATGAGACCGGCGAGCCGCTGCCAAAAGCGCTGCTGGATAAGATGCTGGAAGCGAAAAACTACCAGGCGGCAATGTTTATCCTGCGCCAACTGGAGTTCGGTCTGTTCGATTTCCGTCTGCATGCGGAGTTCAGCCCGGAGCAGGGGGCGAAGGTCCTCGAAACCCTGGCGGAGATCAAAAAGCAGGTTGCCCTTATTCCAGGCCCGGCCTGGGGACGCTTCCCGCACGCGTTCAGCCATATCTTTGCGGGCGGCTATGCGGCGGGCTACTACAGCTACCTGTGGGCAGACGTGCTGGCGGCAGACGCCTACTCCCGCTTCGAGGAAGAGGGGATTTTCAACCGCGAAACCGGTCAGTCATTCCTGGATAACATCCTGACCCGCGGCGGTTCTGAAGAGCCAATGGAGTTGTTCAAACGCTTCCGTGGCCGCGAACCGCAGCTGGATGCGATGCTGGAGCATTACGGGATCAAGGGTTAGTTGATTCGTGAAAATCTGCTTAGTAGATGAAACAGGCGCCGGAGACGGCGCCTTATCTGTTCTTGCCGCCCGCTGGGGGCTGGAGCACGATGAAGAAAACCTGATGGCGCTAGTGATGACCCCGGACCATCTGGAGCTGCGCAAGCGCGACGAGCCCAAACTCGGCGGCATTTTCGTCGATTTTGTTGGTGGGGCGATGGCGCACCGGCGCAAGTTTGGCGGCGGACGCGGCGAAGCGGTGGCCAAAGCGGTCGGGATTAAGGGCAGCTACCTGCCGGACGTGGTGGATGCCACGGCGGGACTCGGGCGCGACGCTTTTGTGCTGGCCTCGGTAGGCTGTCGTGTGCGGATGCTGGAGCGCAATCCGGTGGTGGCCGCGCTGCTGGATGACGGCCTGACCCGTGGCTATGCCGATCCGGAAATCGGCGGCTGGTTGCAGGAGAGGTTACAGCTGATCCACGCCTCAAGCCTGACGGCGCTGACCGATATCACCCCACGCCCGCAGGTGGTCTATCTCGACCCGATGTTCCCGCATAAGCAGAAAAGCGCGCTGGTGAAGAAAGAGATGCGGGTGTTTCAGTCGCTGGTGGGGCCGGATCTCGATGCGGATGGCCTGCTGGCGCCTGCGCGTCTGCTGGCTACGAAGCGCGTGGTGGTGAAGCGCCCGGATTACGCGCCGCCACTGGCGGAGGTTGCGACGACCAATGCGGTGGTGACCAAAGGGCACCGGTTTGATATCTATTCCGGTACCCCGGAATAAAAAAAGCCGGGTGGCGGCTTCGCCTTACCCGGCCTACATTCAGGCAATCCCGCCTTACTCGTCGTCTTCGTCGCGCAGCGGCACAATCAGCATATCAACGTGTACGGTGTTAATCAGCTGACGGGCGGATGACATCAGCTTGCTCCAGAAGTCCTGATGATGGCCGCAGACCACCAGATCCATATCGTATTTCTTAATCGCATCGACCAGCACCTGGCCCAGGTCGCCGCTGCCGCTCAGGGTTTCGGTGATCGGATAGCCCGCATTGGTGGAAAGCTCGGTCAGTGCATGGTGGGTCTCTTCGGAGATACGCTTCTGCATATCCCCCAGATTCACATCGATCAGGCCGGTATAGAGATCGGAGTAGTTTACGTCCACATGAATTAAGGAAACTTTCGCATTGTACGGACGCGCCATGGATACCGCTTTATCAACCAGCACTTTGCTCTCCGGGGAGAGGTCAACAGCGATCAGAATATGTTTATAAGCCATAGTGTTACTCCTTCCTTAAGTTATCGATGACCAATGCGTGTAGCAGTCGTCTACCTGCTTTCATTACGGCCCAGTTAAACAAAATTTTCAAGCATTGGTGTTGATAACGATTAACCTTGTGGCAAAAAAATTAACGGATCTCCTACACTATTGAATAAGCCGTTCGGATAATAAAATGTGAAGCCGATCGGCTTTTGAGTCTCTCTATCACTGAACCGTCTGTCAGGGCATTGGGGTGCGGTAGTCCCGAAGCGTTGCTTCGAGGGCGGACGCCGGGGAGGAAGTATGATTAGCACCGTCGCATTGTTTTGGGCGTTATGTGTGGTTTGCATTGTAAATATGGCGCGTTATTTCTCATCCTTGCGCGCGCTATTAGTGGTACTTCGTGGCTGCGATCCGTTGCTTTATCAATATGTGGACGGCGGGGGATTCTTTACCTCGCACGGGCAGCCCAGCAAACAGATGCGCCTGGTGTGGTATATCTACGCCCAGCGTTATCGCGATCATCATGATGATGAGTTTATCCGTCGCTGTGAGCGCCTGCGTCGTCAGTTCATCCTGACCAGCGCACTGTGCGGCCTGGTGGTGGTGAGCATGATTGCTCTCCTCATCTGGCATTGAGCGCAGAGGAAGGCGGGTCAAACCTCGCCTTCCTTTTGTCACTTATCGGGTAAAACCGTAAACCGAAGGTTTGAGATATCTTTCTGCACTGAGAATATTTTCCCACTGTAGGAGATGTTCACTTCGCCGTTACTCCCTATGCTGGCATCAGTGATTGTGCCTGTTCCCTCAAGTACCGGAACGCGCATGGCAAGCTTTCGAATAATGTCCCTCTTTTCCCCGCGTATCTCTTTTGACAGATAGTAACGGTAGATTATGGGTACCGTTGCACCACCCTTATCGTTAACCGTCATATAGAGCCAGACGCTGTCAGATAATTTATAAATCCTTTGCAGTTCATCACCCTTTCGCGGATCGGGCTGGTGGTTTAGCCACATGAACCCTAAGACCAGAATTAGTAGCGCAAGCGTGACAAACCGGTGGGTCCATTTAATAGCCGTTTTGAATGGCATATTCTATTCCTTCTCTGATATTGCGCTGGTCTGTCGGATCATCTCCGTAAGGGGGCTTTTCATACCATTTTCCCCATTCAGCTTTCGATGTACCCGCACGCCCCTGAGCCCATCCCGCGCCCATCAGGAGGATATTTGCAGGAATACCTGCAGCCGTACCGGCAGCCCCGAAATTGAAATTACCAAATGCTGCGTAGTACGGATCGAATTTTTTGTAGTCCCATGGCCCACCATTTCTGACCTTTTGATAAAACCAATAATAGGTAGAAGGCGTTGCCATATTGCGCGACATGCCATGTCGACGCGCTTCGCGCATATTGTTAACGATGACGATTGAGCCGGGCCCAGGGGTAGGTACAGAAGCCATACATTCTCCATTGCATGATAATTAATTGCACCCGGCATGATAATGATTTCCCTGTCAACGGAGTGAACAAAAAATGTTCAGATTTTCCTTATATTAACAATGGAATAAGCTTAAATCGCACCCATAAAAAAAGCGGGCCAGTTACCTGACCCGCTCTTCGCGTAACCTGCCTGCGATTACAGGAATTGCAGGGAGATCCAGTACAGACAGCCGGACAGCAGAATCGATGCCGGCAGGGTAAATACCCAGGCCATCAGAATGCTGGTCACGGTTTTGCGTTGCAGACCGCCGCCATCAACCAGCATGGTACCCGCCACGGACGAAGAGAGAACGTGGGTAGTGGATACCGGCATACCGGTGTAGCTGGCCAGACCGATAGAGACTGCCGCCGTCATCTGAGCGGACATCCCCTGGGCATAGGTCATGCCTTTCTTACCGATCTTCTCGCCGATGGTTGTCGCCACGCGACGCCAGCCGATCATCGTACCGAGACCCAGCGCCAGCGCGACCGCCATGATGATCCAGATCGGTGCGTACTCGATGGTGTTCAGCATGTCGACTTTCAGCTTCTTCAGCAGACGTTTGTCGTCGGCAGAGACTTCAGGCAGCTTAGAAACTTTGTCGGTGACGTCGGAGATGCACAGCATGATGCGGCGCATCTGGCCACGCTGCTCTACGGAGAGCTTGTCGTAGCTTTCAACGTCCGTCAGCATGCCTTTTGCGCGCTCCAGGGCGCTGATCGCATTAGCCGGATGGCAATGGAACTCCGCCGGTTGGGTCGCGCCCGCTTCCGGAGAAGGGATCAGCTGGTCAACGCCGGTCGCTTTCTTCAGCAGGCCAGGACGCTGCTGGAAATAGGTCTCGACGTTGTTGATGGCGTCACGGGTACGGGTAATTTCGTAACCGGACGCATTCATATTCACCACGAAGCCCGCCGGGGCCACGCCGATCAGCACCAGCATCACCAGACCAATGCCTTTCTGACCATCGTTAGCGCCGTGCGAGAAAGCCACGCCGATAGCAGAGATGATCAGGGCGATACGCGTCCAGAATGGCGGCTTCTTCTTACCGTCTTTCTTTTCACGCTCGGCCGGCGTCAGGTGGATACGGGCACGTTTTTTCGTACCGCTCCAGTAACGACGCAGCAGGAAGATCAAGCCACCCGCCACAACCAGACCGACAATCGGGGAGATAATCAGTGAACCGAAAATACCCAGAACTTTAGGGATGTTCAGGGCGTCCACCACAGACGTACCGGTCATCAGCGCATTGGTTAAACCAATACCGATGATAGCGCCGATCAGCGTGTGGGAACTGGATGCTGGCAGGCCGAAATACCAGGTACCGAGGTTCCAGATAATTGCAGCAAACAGCAGGGAGAAGACCATGGCGAGACCATGACCAGAGCTGACATTCAACAGCAGATCCGTTGGCAGCATATGCACAATGGCGTAGGCTACGCTCAGACCTCCAAGAAGAACGCCAAAGAAGTTAAACACTGCAGCCATCACCACCGCAACTTGCGATCGTAATGCCCGGGTGTAGATAACCGTTGCCACTGCGTTTGCAGTATCGTGGAAGCCGTTAATCGCTTCGTAGAACAATACAAAGGCCAGAGCAAGCAAAAGTAAAAGCCCGGTATGGAAATCCAGGCCAGCAAACAAATGTAGCATAGGACGTTACGCCATTTTGAGGACATGAACGCGGCGCATTATCCAGGACAAATGCGCAACGGGCAAAGTGAAATATAGCCTTTTTTTGATTTGCTTACTGACATAAGCGTAGCAGCAAAAGAATTACTTTTTAAATTTCAAAGAAATGCATGAAATTACAGATTTTTACGCTGGTGCGTTTCTTGAGGAAACTTTACAATTCGCGCCCTGAAAACCAGGAGGATCGAGACGTGGAAAAGTACGATGCCATCATTATTGGCGCAGGTGCGGCGGGTTTATTCTGTGCGGCGATGGCCGGACAGGCAGGACGCCGGGTTCTGCTGCTCGATAACGGCAAAAAGCCAGGTCGTAAAATCCTGATGTCTGGTGGGGGCCGCTGCAACTTTACTAATCTTTATATCGAACCTACGGCCTATCTGAGCCAGAACCGTCATTTTTGCAAATCTGCGTTAGCGCGCTACACCCAGTGGGACTTCATCGACCTCGTCGGTAAACATGGGATCGCCTGGCATGAGAAAACGCTGGGGCAATTATTTTGCGACGATTCCGCGCAACAAATCGTCGATATGCTGGTGGCGGAGTGTGAAAAAGGTCAGGTTACCCTGCGACTTCGCAGCGAAGTGCTGGATGTGGCGCGTGATGAGACAGGTTACACGCTGCAGCTTAATGGCGAAACCGTGTGCGCAGATAAGCTGGTGATCGCCAGCGGCGGGCTCTCCATGCCGGGGCTGGGTGCCACGCCGTTTGGCTATAAAATTGCCGAGCAGTTTGGGCTGAAGGTACTCCCGACCCGTGCCGGACTGGTGCCATTCACCCTGCATAAGCCGCTGCTGGAACAGCTGCAGACCCTCTCCGGCGTGTCGGTGCCGTCGGTGATTACCGCCGAAGACGGTACGGTGTTTCGGGAGAATCTGCTGTTCACCCATCGTGGCCTCTCCGGCCCGGCGGTGCTGCAAATCTCCAGCTACTGGCAGCCGGGTGAGTTCGTCACCATCAATTTAGTGCCGGATTGCGATCTGGAGAGCTTCCTCAATGAGCAGCGTGCGGCGCACCCTAACCAGAGCCTGAAAAACACCCTGGCGATACAGCTGCCGAAACGGCTGGTGGAGTGCCTGCAGCAGCTGGGGCAAATTCCTGATGTGTCACTCAAGCAGCTCAACAGCCGCGATCAGCAGGCGCTGGTCGAAACCTTAAGCGCCTGGCGCGTACAACCCAACGGCACCGAAGGTTATCGCACCGCGGAAGTGACGCTGGGGGGTGTGGACACTAACGAACTCTCTTCGCGCACCATGGAGGTCCGCAACGTGCCTGGACTCTATTTTATCGGCGAAGTCATGGACGTTACCGGCTGGCTGGGTGGCTATAACTTCCAGTGGGCGTGGGCCAGCGCCTGGGCCTGTGCAGAGGCGCTGGCCGAAAGGTAGTATTCCGGCGCAACTATTGCACCCTGTACTTCGCCCCCATCCGCTACACTGCATCTCAAACGTTCCGCTATTTTACGCCCTGTTCAGCTGAGCAGGGCGTATTGCGTTACCTTTCAGAGAGTGTGATATGCAGCTTGTGAGCATTATTATTTTGATCAACCTGACGGTGATCATTCATTCCACATGGATGTTTTTTATCCTGAAATTCATCAACCTGAATGTGGAATCGGTGATGCGCGTGGTGTTCCGCAATATCGTTATCATCATGACTGCCCTGTTTGCCCATCTGCTTGAAGCCAGCCTGTTTGCCGTTTTTTATCGCTATGTCGGCGCGTTTAATGACTGGAACACCAGCTTCTATTTCTCGCTGGTCAGCTACGCTACAGTGGGATATGGCGACGTCACGTTGCCGGAACACTGGCGACTGACTGGCGGAGTGGAAGGGCTGGTTGGCGCGCTGATGGTTGGCTGGTCGGTGGCGGTGCTGGTGGCCGTCCTGCAGCGGCTACGCGGCATGAGCCAGTAAAGCGCCGATGGCAGAACCTCCGCATTGTGAGGTAAAGTACACTCCCTCACGCAGGGTTATGCGTTTTAAGGGGAGAAGCCGGTAAACGGTCCCTCTTTTTTCTTTACTGGCCTCGCCAGTCTGCATGGTGTGTATTTTGTCTTCAAAAAGGGTTGTCTATGTCCTCTGCTCATCTCGGTTTCCCGACGGAAACCGTTGTTGTTTTTGTGGTTATGGCTGTCGGGGCGATGTTTATCGACCTCTTCATGCATCGCCATGACAAACCGATCTCACTAAAAAGCGCCTCACTCTGGTCTCTCTTCTGGGTGATGATGGCGATGGCGTTCGCCGGGTTCCTTTACGTGCATCACGGCGCCGAAGTGGCGAGCCTGTTCCTCACCGGTTACGCCCTGGAAGAGGTGCTCTCCGTTGATAACCTCTTCGTGATGATGGCGATCTTCGCCTGGTTTGGCGTGCCGGATCAGTATCGTCACCGGGTGCTCTACTGGGGGGTGATTGGCGCGATTGTCTTCCGCGGGATCTTCGTCGCCATCGGCACCAGCCTGCTGAGCCTGGGGCCATACGTTGAAGTGGTCTTTGCCCTGATTGTGGCCTGGACGGCGGTGATGATGCTTAAACGCGGCGAAGAGCAGGACGAGATTGAGGATTACTCCCAGCATCTGGCCTACCGCGCGGTAAAACGCTTCTATCCGATCTGGCCAAAAATCACCGGTAACGCGTTTCTTCTCAGCCAGAAAGAGGTGGATGCCGAGCTGGCCAAGCCTGAAAACCAGGATGTGATGGTGGGACGGGTGAAGAAGGCGAAGCGCTATGCCACGCCGCTGCTGCTCTGTGTGGCGGTGGTGGAGCTGTCAGACGTGATGTTCGCCTTTGACTCGGTGCCGGCGATCATCGCCGTCAGCCGCGAGCCGCTGATTATCTACAGCGCCATGATGTTCGCCATCCTCGGCCTGCGTACCCTCTACTTCGTGCTGGAGGCGCTGAAGCAGTATCTGGTGCATCTGGAGAAAGCGGTGATCGCGCTGCTCTTCTTCGTCGCCTTTAAGCTCGGTCTGAACGCGACGGATCACTTCTGGCACCACGGCTACGGTATCGGCGCTACGGCGAGTCTGTTGGTGGTGTTGGGCGTACTGGCAGCGGGGATTCTGGCGAGCCTGCTCTTCCCGGGGAAACGGGAAGCCTGACGGATTTTGCCCGGCGGCGCTACGCTTGCCGGGCCTACAACACCCGGCATCTTTTACGGCTTGATCGGTGAATTGCGGCGCGCGCGCGGCGGATGGAAATGGCGCCAGTGCGGATCCTGCGCCGCCGCCAGCAGCTCGTGGTCGCCCCGGGTGTCGCCCCAGGCGCGCACGTGGTAATTGGTCAGGCTGCCGTACACGCTCTCCAGCCGGGCCACCTTCTGCGCACAGCGGCAGTTATGGCCGGTGATCCGCCCGGTCAGCTTGCCCTCTTTCACCTCCAGTTGGGTACCGATAAGCTTAATGCCGAGCTTGTCGGCCCATGGCTGCAACACCAGCGCCGGCGAGGCAGAGCAGATGGTCACTTCCGCGCCGGAGTTGACTTCCGCCGCCACCGCCAGCACCCCCTGGGGGCGCATCAGTTTATCCCAGTACTTTTCGCAGAACCGCTCTGCCTGCTCACGCAGCCAGTGCTCATCCACGCCGGTCAGGAAGGTTTTGATCAGCACCTCTTTCAGTTCATCACGGGTCAGCTTGCGGCGTACGCAGTGAATGGTGGGCAAGGCCATCCGCACCAGGCGACCGGCAAAGTAGCGCTTACCGAACGCAAAGCGTAAGAAGGGGATAAAGCTGTCGTGATGGGTCAGCGTGCCATCAAAGTCGAACACGGAGAGGACGCTGGATTTTGCCATCGCCTCATCGGCAATCATATTGGTCATAACAGAGTCTTAGCGTAAATTCACATTCTGTCCTCAGTTTACCTGCTTTAGCGTCAGATGCCACCCGCCAGCGGACGGGTAGCCATCGGCAGCGCTAGATAATATCGTCCACCACGCCGCCATCCACGCGCAGCGCCGCGCCGGAGGTGGCGGATGCCTGCTGGGAACAGACGTAAACCACCATGTTCGCCACTTCGTCTACCGTGGCGGCTCGCTGGATCACCGAGCTTGGGCGATTGGCCATCACGAACTCTTTTGCCAGCGTCTCCAGGGACTTGCCGGTTTTCTCTATTTCGTCTTTCATCATCTCAGCAAAGCCGTCCGACATCGTCGGGCCAGGCAGGACGCTGTTCACGGTGACGCCACTCCCGGCGACAAACTTTGCCAGACCGCGCGCCAGAGAGAGCTGGGCGGTTTTGGTGACCCCATAGTGGATCATGTCCGCCGGAATATTGCAGGCCGACTCGGAGGAGATAAAGACCACCCGGCCCCAGCCTTTTTGCACCATGCCGGGCAGCAGGGCGCGCGATAGCCGTACACCGGACATCACGTTGGTTTGCCAGTAGTGATTCCAGGTCTCGTCGTCGGTAGCGTAAAAATCCTGAGGGCCGTAGATCCCGGCATTGTTGACGAGGATATCGACGCCCGAAGCGACCCGGAGCAGAGCATCCACCCCTTCCTGCGAACTGAGGTCGGCAATGGCAGCCCGCACCTGAACGCCCGGTATCTGCTGCTGCAGCTGCTGGATGCCCCGGTTGACCGAGTCGACGCTGCGTCCGTTAACAATCACCTCTGCACCGCTCTCCGCCAGCCCTCTGGCAATGGCGAAGCCAATGCCGCCTGTGGAGGCGGTCACTAACGCCACTTTTCCCGTAAGATCGATTTTCACGGTCTGCTCCTTGTCATATTTGAAGTTCAGACCATTAAGCGTAGCAGTTCACCTTTGCGACGGCTGGCTGAAGAGGTGCAGTAAGGTTTCCACCTGTTCGTCGAGCGGGGCGAGCGTGCGTTTTACAATCAGATGCAGCGGTGTAGCACGGCGCGTGCCGTGGCTCAGGGGCACCGTTTTTAGCACACCGGTTTCCAGCTGTTGCTGAATTCGCTCTTCCGGCAGCCAGCCATACCCCACCTGATACATCACCGCATCGATAGCGGCGTCGATGGTGGAGAAGGTCCAGGCTTCGCCGCCGGGAGGCGCGGCGTAGTTCTGCCCGGCGATCTGGATGAGTGGCCAGGAGCGTAGCATTTCATCAGTGAGCGGCGTGTCGTGTTCAAACAGCGGATGTTCCCGATGCGCCACGGCGACAAAGTCGATATTCATCAACCACTCGCCGCGCCCGGTCACATCCTGGCGGCGGGTTAGCACCATCACGTCGGCTTCGCTCTGGGCCAGCGCCTCGCCGGTGTTCTCAAGTATTTCGGTCAGATGCACCTCGGTTTGCGGATAGCGCTGTTGAAACTGGCGCAGAATGGCAAACAGATGACGGCGAGGGAAAATGCTGTCCACCACCACATCCAGTCGGGTACGCATCCCGTTGCGTAGCGTCGTGGCGCGCGTCTCCAGCAGGGTAAAGGCGTTTAGCAGCGGTTTGACCTGATTTAACAGCAGCTCTCCTTCCGGGGTCAGCACCGCCTTACGCCCCACCTGGACCAGAAGCGCCACGCCCAGCCGCTCCTGCAACAATGCCAGGTTATAACTGACGGAAGATTGGCTGCGATGCGTCTCCTCTGCGGCGCGGGCAAAGCTGCCCAACTCAACGACGCGTTCCAGCAGCGACCACTGCTCAAGGGTAGTTTTGTGCATAACTAATCTAATTTTTGGATGAATTTGATTAAATCATAGCGTTATTCATCCAATTTTTGCAGGCGTAAGATGGGTTCATTAAAACAGAGGAGAAAGATTATGAGCCAGTTTGATAAACATGATTTGAGCGGTTTCGTCGGCAAACATTTGGTATATACCTACGATAACGGCTGGAACTACGAAATTTATGTCAAAAACGAGCAGACGCTCGACTACCGTATTCATAGCGGGATCGTGGCAAACCGTTGGGTAAAAGATCAGCAGGCTTATATCGTTCGTGTGGGCGAGAGTATTTATAAAATTTCGTGGACTGAACCGACCGGTACCGATGTGAGCCTGATTGTGAACCTCGGCGACAAGCTGTTCCACGGCACGATCTTCTTCCCGCGTTGGGTGATGAATAACCCGGAAAAAACCGTCTGCTTCCAGAACGATCATATTCCGCTGATGGTCTCTTATCGCGAGGCGGGCCCGGCCTACCCAACCGAGGTCATTGATGAGTTCGCCACCATTACCTTTGTGCGCGACTGCGGTGCCAATAACGATGCTGTCATTGACTGTGCTGCCAGCGAGCTGCCGGCAGACTTTCCGAATAATTTGAAATAAGCGGGTTACAGAAGCTGAAGTGCGCCGTTATGGAGGGTGAAGGGCGTTGGCGTACAGACCGCAAGGCTGAGTTCGCCGCGCTGAAAGTGGCTGACGCAGAGCGCCGATCTTAAGGTGCTGTCGATACTGACAATCTGCCAGGCGCTGCCGCCGCGCTGTTTGACGATCGCCTCTTTACGCGTCCAGATGCGCCAGAAGGCCGACAGTTTTGCCTCAGGTGCCTCCCGCTCCAGCTCATCATGTTCGGCGAGGCTAAAGACGGCGTTAGCCAGCGCCTGCCAGTTATCCCGCGGACGGATCACTTCGATATCGCAGCCCACTTCGCCTTCGTCGCTTAACAGCAGGGCGATATCGTCCCCGCTGTGGCTCAGGTTAAACCAATAGGGTCTGGCATCGACGAAGGCCGGTTTGCCCTGTTCACCGAAGACAATTTCCGGTACCGGGGCGGGCGATAAGGCCCGGGCGAGCAGCGCCCGGCCAGCCAGCCAGGGGAGTCGGCGCGCGCCCTGCGGCGCCTGCTCAGAAAGCGCTGACGCCAGAGAGTCAGCGCTGAGGGTAGAAATCTTTCCCAGAAGAAACTGGTACATAGTCACGCCCAGCGTTTAATGATTATGGAAGTATTAATGCCGCCGAACGCGAAGTTATTACTTTGAATATATTCGCAGTCAATGTGACGGGCTTCACCCATAATATAATCTAACGTGCCGCATTGCTCATCCGGTTATCTTAAATTGATGGTCGGCGCGAACCCGCCCCCACGCATCATCTGCGGGCTCATTCACGCCTCCAGCGCGTACAGGGATTATCCCGGCAGCCTGCTTTTTGGTCTGCCTGGCCCAAGCAGGATCGCCAGTTTGCTGCCGCCCCGGGTGGTCTCCATCCAGATCTTACAGACGCTGGTGAGCGGCACGGAAAGTAACATCCCCACCGGGCCGAGCAACCAGCCCCAGATCAATAACGACAGGAAGACCACCAGAGTGGACATTCCCAGCCGGTGGCCCATCATTCGCGGCTCAACGATATTGCCCAGCACCATGTGGACGATAAGGAATAGCGCCCCCACCATCATGCATTCGTAAAAACCGTTGAACAGGAACGCCTGGATCATCGGCGGTACGGCGGAGATCACCGCGCCGATATTAGGCACATAGTTCAGCAGGAAGGCCAGCACGCCCCACATCAGGGCAAACTGCACCCCCAGCAGCGTCAGCCCCAGCCAGACAATGGCCCCGGTCCACAAACTCAGCAGCGTTTTCAGCGCCAGGTAGTGCGACACGCCCTTCAGGGCGCGGTGTAAACCGGCGATATGGATCTGCGGATTATTGAGGGCAAAACGCATCTTGTACGGCACGTGGCGCACTTCAAACAGCATAAAGACCACGGTCATCACCAGCAGCAAAATGCTGGCCATCGCCCCGGAAAGCTGGGTCATCAGCGCGGTGGCAAAGGTCATCACCTTTTCCGAGTCCATCCGTCTCAGCATCCGCTCCGGGGAGATGTGCAGGTTGAGGAACGGGAACATTTGCTGCAGATCGACAATCTTGCGCGTCAGCTCTTTGTTGTATTTCGGCAGCATGGCGGCAAATTCATTGAGCGAGGCCGCCAGCACCCCAAACAGCGCCGTCAGTCCAATCAGCATTACCACCACGACAATGGTGATGGCAACAGGGCGGCTTACCCCCCGGCGCAAAAACCAGGTGACGAGGGGGTTAAGGACGATGGCGAAAAAGAGCGCCAGCAATAGCTGAACGAGAATATCTGCTGCGGCGTGAATGCCTGCCAGGATCACCACCAGACAGGCCAGCTTCATTAAAATATGGAGACCCGCTTTATCAGCGGGTGGAAGACCCGTTTTATCGGGCGGCGTGATTATCATGATTATTCCTCTTATAAGATGCTCCTAAGTGTAGTGCGCCCGCAGCGCTTCGGCTGACGCCGTTAATCTTAAAGTCGCTGCTGCATTTCTCTCCCTGGCGTGGTAATAGTGAAACACTGTTGTAAAAATTCTGGTGAACCTGATGCCCGAACCTGCCGCCGAACCGGCACTGAGTGGATTGCGCCTCAACCTGCGTATTGTTTCCGTCGTGATTTTCAACTTTGCCAGCTATCTGACCATCGGCCTGCCGCTGGCCGTCCTGCCGGGCTATGTGCATGACATCATGGGATTTAGCGCCTTCTGGGCGGGTCTGGTCATCAGCCTGCAATACTTCGCCACCCTGTTAAGCCGCCCCTATGCCGGGCGCTATGCCGATCTGTTCGGGCCCAAGAGCATTGTGGTGCTGGGGCTGTGCGGCTGCTTCCTGAGCGGGGTGAGCTATTTCCTGGCCGGGTTGACCAGCGCCTGGCCGGTGGTCAGCCTGGCGTTACTCTGTTTTGGCCGGGTGATCTTAGGCATCGGACAAAGCCTTGCCGGAACGGGCTCAACGCTGTGGGGCGTGGGGGTAGTGGGAGCTTCGCACATCGGGCGGGTGATCTCCTGGAACGGCATCGTCACCTATGGCGCAATGGCGATGGGCGCGCCCCTTGGCGTGCTCTGCTATCGCTACACCGGCCTGAGCGGGCTGGCGTTGACCATTATGGGGGTGGCGCTGCTGGCGATCCTCTTCGCCCTGCCACGTCCGAAAGTGAAGGCCAGCAAAGGCAAGCCGATGCCGTTTCGCACGGTGCTGGGGCGCGTCTGGCCCTACGGCATGGCGCTGGCGCTCGGTTCGGCAGGTTTTGGGGTTATCGCCACTTTCATTACGCTGTTTTACGCCGATAAAGGCTGGGACGGCGCGGCCTTCGCGCTGACGCTCTTTAGCTGCGCCTTCGTCGGCACCCGCCTGCTGTTCCCCAACGGCATCAACCGGCTGGGCGGACTGAACGTGGCGATGATCTGCTTTAGCGTTGAGATCCTCGGCCTGCTGCTGACCGGCATCGCTGAGGCGCCGTGGATGGCGCGGATCGGGGTGTTCCTTGCGGGGGCAGGCTTCTCGCTGGTCTTCCCGGCGCTGGGGGTGGTGGCGGTCAAAGCGGTACCGCAGCAGAACCAGGGGGCGGCGCTGGCGACCTATACGGTGTTTATGGATATGTCGCTGGGGGTGACCGGGCCGCTGGCCGGGCTGGTGATGGCGTGGGCCGGGGTACCGGTTATCTATCTGGCGG
>NZ_CBDAHM010000017.1:0-27936 GCF_965195605.1 Leclercia sp. M-A074-M
CCTGCTGCCAATCGAAGACGTATTCTCCATCTCCGGTCGTGGTACCGTTGTTACCGGTCGTGTAGAGCGCGGTATCATCAAAGTGGGTGAAGAAGTTGAAATCGTTGGTATCAAAGANACTGCGAAATCTACCTGTACTGGCGTTGAAATGTTCCGCAAACTGCTGGACGAAGGCCGTGCTGGTGAGAACGTTGGTGTTCTGCTGCGTGGTATCAAGCGTGAAGAAATCGAACGTGGTCAGGTTCTGGCGAAGCCAGGCTCAATCAAGCCACACACCAAGTTCGAATCTGAAGTGTACATCCTGTCCAAAGACGAAGGCGGCCGTCATACTCCGTTCTTCAAAGGCTACCGTCCACAGTTCTACTTCCGTACTACTGACGTGACCGGTACCATTGAACTGCCAGAAGGCGTTGAGATGGTAATGCCAGGCGACAACATCAAAATGGTTGTTACCCTGATCCACCCAATCGCAATGGACGATGGTCTGCGTTTCGCAATCCGCGAAGGCGGCCGTACCGTTGGCGCGGGCGTGGTTGCTAAAGTTCTCGGCTAATTGCTGATAACATTTGACGCAATGCGCATGAAAAGGGCATCATTTGATGCCCTTTTTGCACGCTTTCACATCAGAACCTGGCTCATCAGTGATTATTTTTGTCATAATCATTGCTGAGACAGGCTCTGCAGAGAGCGTATAATCCGAAAAGCGAATTAGCATTTCGATTTGGTTTGCCTCGCGCTCGCGGGGTGAAAATGTTTGTAGAATACTTCTGACAGGTTGGTTTATGAGTGCGAATACCGAAGCTCAAGGGAGCGGGCGCGGCCTGGAAGCGATGAAATGGGTAGTAGTAGCCGTATTGTTGATCGTAGCAATCGTGGGCAACTACCTTTATCGTGACATGATGCTGCCGCTACGCGCGCTGGCAGTGGTAATTCTGATTGCTGCAGCGGGTGGTGTCGCGCTGTTGACGACCAAAGGTAAAGCGACCGTCGCTTTTGCCCGCGAAGCGAGAACGGAAGTCCGTAAGGTCATTTGGCCGACTCGCCAGGAAACATTGCACACCACGCTGATTGTAGCTGCGGTTACCGCTGTAATGTCACTGATCCTGTGGGGACTGGATGGTATTCTGGTTCGCCTGGTATCCTTTATCACTGGCCTGAGGTTCTGAGATGTCTGAAGCCCCTAAAAAGCGCTGGTACGTCGTTCAGGCGTTTTCCGGTTTTGAAGGCCGCGTAGCAACGTCGCTGCGTGAGCATATCAAATTACACAACATGGAAGAGTTGTTTGGTGAAGTTATGGTTCCGACCGAAGAAGTGGTCGAGATCCGTGGCGGCCAGCGTCGCAAAAGCGAGCGCAAATTCTTCCCGGGTTACGTGCTTGTTCAGATGGTGATGAACGACGCAAGCTGGCACTTAGTGCGCAGCGTACCGCGCGTAATGGGCTTTATCGGCGGCACGTCTGACCGTCCGGCGCCAATCAGCGATAAAGAAGTTGATGCGATTATGAACCGCCTGCAGCAGGTTGGTGATAAGCCGCGTCCGAAAACGCTGTTTGAACCGGGTGAAATGGTACGTGTTAATGACGGTCCGTTTGCTGACTTTAACGGTGTGGTTGAAGAAGTGGACTACGAGAAGTCCCGCCTGAAAGTTTCTGTTTCTATCTTCGGTCGTGCGACCCCGGTAGAGCTGGACTTCGCTCAGGTAGAAAAAGCCTAAGCAGCGATCAAAAAAGCGACGATTTAAACGTTGCACAGGGCGCGAGATTGGAATACAATTTCGCGCCTTTTGTTTTTATGGATGCAATCCGTAAAACGAATTTTATCACGGGGAGCCTCCTTGAGGCGCTATAACCCAATCAGAGGATTTTAGAATGGCTAAGAAAGTACAAGCCTACGTCAAGCTGCAGGTTGCAGCTGGTATGGCGAACCCAAGTCCACCAGTTGGTCCAGCTCTGGGTCAGCAGGGTGTGAACATCATGGAATTCTGTAAAGCGTTCAACGCCAAAACCGAATCCCTGGAAAAAGGTCTGCCAATCCCAGTCGTAATCACTGTTTACGCTGACCGTTCTTTCACTTTCGTTACCAAGACCCCGCCGGCAGCAGTTCTGCTGAAAAAAGCGGCTGGTATCAAGTCTGGTTCCGGCAAGCCGAACAAAGACAAAGTAGGTAAAATTTCCCGCGCTCAGCTGCAGGAAATCGCGCAGACCAAAGCTGCCGACATGACTGGTTCCGACATTGAAGCGATGACTCGCTCCATCGAAGGTACTGCACGTTCCATGGGCCTGGTAGTGGAGGACTAAGAAATGGCTAAACTGACCAAGCGCATGTCCGTGATCCGTGACAAAGTTGATGCGACCAAACAGTACGAAATCAACGAAGCTATCGCTCTGCTGAAAGAACTGGCTACCGCTAAGTTCGTTGAAAGCGTTGACGTTGCTGTAAACCTCGGTATCGACGCTCGTAAATCTGATCAGAACGTACGTGGTGCAACTGTACTGCCACACGGTACTGGCCGTTCCGTTCGCGTAGCCGTATTTGCCCAGGGCGCAAACGCTGAAGCTGCTAAAGCTGCAGGCGCTGAGCTGGTAGGTATGGAAGATCTGGCTGACCAGATCAAGAAAGGCGAAATGAACTTTGACGTTGTTATCGCATCTCCAGATGCAATGCGCGTTGTTGGCCAGCTGGGCCAGGTTCTGGGTCCACGCGGCCTGATGCCAAACCCGAAAGTGGGTACTGTAACTCCTAACGTTGCTGAAGCGGTTAAGAACGCTAAAGCAGGTCAGGTTCGTTATCGTAACGACAAAAACGGCATCATCCACACCACCATCGGTAAAGTGGACTTCGACGCTGACAAACTGAAAGAAAACCTGGAAGCTCTGCTGGTTGCGCTGAAAAAAGCAAAACCAACTCAGGCGAAAGGCGTGTACATCAAGAAAGTTAGCATCTCCACCACCATGGGTGCAGGTGTTGCAGTTGACCAGGCTGGCCTGAGCGCTGCTGCAAACTAATACCTTTACGTGGGCGGCGAATTTGTCTACAATCTTCGCCCACGTTTGCTAACTCAGGTTAGCGGGTAACCGAATTGTTCGTTGGAGCCTGGCCTATCCAGGCCTCCGTCGAAGACCGCAGGTGTCTCGCAAGAGGCTTAATCCCCTGCGTAGACGGTGACAGAACGCTAAGATTATTTTTTGATACTCTGGCTTGTTTCTGCTCACCGTATTTAGACGCTCTTCCCGTTGGGAAGAGTGAAGTGAGTTCCAGGGCATGAGCCCTGGCAAACATCCAGGAGCAAAGCTAATGGCTTTAAATCTTCAAGACAAACAAGCGATTGTTGCTGAAGTCAGCGAAGTAGCCAAAGGCGCGCTGTCTGCAGTAGTTGCGGATTCCCGTGGCGTTACTGTAGATAAAATGACTGAACTGCGTAAAGCAGGTCGTGAAGCTGGCGTTTACATGCGTGTTGTTCGTAACACCCTGCTGCGCCGCGTAGTTGAAGGTACTCCTTTCGAGTGCCTGAAAGACACGTTTGTTGGTCCAACCTTGATTGCATACTCTATGGAACACCCGGGCGCTGCTGCTCGTCTGTTCAAAGAGTTCGCGAAAGCGAATGCAAAATTCGAGGTTAAAGCTGCAGCCTTTGAAGGTGAGTTGATCCCGGCATCGCAAATCGATCGCCTGGCAACCCTGCCGACCTACGAAGAAGCAATTGCACGCCTGATGGCAACCATGAAAGAAGCTTCGGCTGGCAAACTGGTACGCACTCTGGCTGCTGTTCGCGATGCGAAAGAAGCTGCTTAATAGCAGTCCTCTTTATCAAGTATTCGCTTACGTATAAACTTATTCTGATTTTCAGGAACAATTTAAATGTCTATCACTAAAGATCAAATCATTGAAGCAGTATCCGCTATGTCCGTAATGGACGTTGTAGAACTGATCTCTGCAATGGAAGAAAAATTCGGTGTTTCCGCTGCTGCTGCTGTAGCTGTAGCTGCTGGCCCGGTTGAAGCTGCTGAAGAAAAAACTGAATTCGACGTAGTTCTGAAAGCTGCTGGCGCGAACAAAGTTGCTGTAATCAAAGCAGTACGTGCTGCAACTGGCCTGGGTCTGAAAGAAGCTAAAGACCTGGTAGAATCTGCTCCAGCTGCGCTGAAAGAAGGCGTGAGCAAAGACGACGCAGAAGCACTGAAAAAATCTCTGGAAGAAGCTGGCGCTGAAGTTGAAGTTAAATAAGCCAACCCTTCCGGTTGCAGCCTGAGAAATTAGGCTGATGGCTGGTGACTTTTTGGTCACCAGCCTTTTTGCGCTGTAAGGCGCCAGTAGCGTTTCACACTGTTTGACTGCTGGTTGTCCTGACAATGCTTGTTTCTATCGACGACTTAATATACTGCGACAGGGTGCTCGCTCTGGGTAAATCGCAATGAAATGGTTTAAGCGTGATAGCAACAGGCATTGCGGAAAGTGTTCGATTTTCCGATCAACAAAATGGTGTTGCACAAACTGTCCGCCAATGGACAGATGGGTCGACTTGTCAGCGAGCTGAGGAACCCTATGGTTTACTCCTATACCGAGAAAAAACGTATTCGTAAGGATTTTGGTAAACGTCCACAAGTTCTGGACATTCCATATCTCCTTTCTATCCAGCTTGACTCGTTCCAGAAGTTTATCGAGCAAGATCCTGAAGGGCAGTACGGCCTGGAAGCAGCCTTCCGTTCCGTATTCCCGATTAAGAGCTACAGCGGTAACTCCGAGCTGCAATACGTCAGCTACCGCCTTGGCGAACCGGTATTTGACGTTCAGGAATGTCAAATCCGTGGCGTGACCTACTCGGCACCGCTGCGCGTTAAACTGCGTCTGGTGATCTACGAGCGCGAAGCGCCGGAAGGCACCGTTAAAGACATCAAAGAACAAGAAGTCTACATGGGCGAAATTCCGCTCATGACCGACAACGGTACTTTCGTTATCAACGGTACTGAGCGTGTTATCGTTTCCCAGCTGCACCGTAGCCCGGGCGTCTTCTTCGACAGCGATAAAGGTAAAACGCACTCTTCCGGTAAAGTACTGTATAACGCGCGTATCATTCCTTACCGTGGTTCCTGGCTGGACTTCGAGTTCGATCCGAAAGACAACCTGTTTGTCCGTATCGACCGTCGTCGTAAACTGCCTGCGACCATCATTCTGCGTGCGCTGAACTACACCACTGAGCAGATTCTTGATCTGTTCTTTGAGAAAGTTGTCTTTGAAATTCGCGACAACAAGCTGCAAATGGAACTGGTGCCAGAGCGTCTGCGTGGTGATACCGCGTCGTTCGACATCGAAGCCAACGGCAAAGTGTATGTGGAAAAAGGCCGCCGTATTACTGCGCGCCACATCCGTCAGCTGGAAAAAGATGAAATCAAACACATCGAAGTTCCGGTTGAGTACATTGCTGGCAAAGTTGCAGCAAAAGATTACGTTGATGCATCTACTGGCGAGCTGATCTGCCCAGCGAACATGGAGCTGAGCCTGGATCTGCTGGCTAAGCTGAGCCAGTCTGGCCACAAGCGTATCGAAACGCTGTTCACCAACGATCTGGACCACGGTCCGTACATGTCCGAAACCGTACGTGTCGACCCAACCACCGATCGTCTGAGCGCGCTGGTAGAAATCTACCGCATGATGCGCCCTGGTGAGCCACCAACTCGCGAAGCGGCTGAAAGCCTGTTCGAGAACCTGTTCTTCTCCGAAGACCGCTACGATCTCTCCGCGGTTGGTCGTATGAAGTTCAACCGTTCTCTGCTGCGTGACACGATCGAAGGTTCCGGTATCCTGAGCAAAGAAGACATCATCGAAGTGATGAAGAAGCTCATCGATATCCGTAACGGTAAAGGCGAAGTGGACGATATCGACCACCTCGGCAACCGTCGTATCCGTTCCGTAGGCGAAATGGCGGAAAACCAGTTCCGCGTTGGCCTGGTACGTGTAGAGCGTGCGGTGAAAGAGCGTCTGTCTCTGGGCGATCTGGATACCCTGATGCCTCAGGATATGATCAACGCCAAGCCGATCTCCGCAGCAGTGAAAGAGTTCTTTGGTTCCAGCCAGCTGTCTCAGTTTATGGACCAGAACAACCCGCTGTCTGAGATCACGCACAAGCGTCGTATCTCTGCACTCGGCCCAGGCGGTCTGACCCGTGAGCGCGCAGGCTTCGAAGTTCGAGACGTACACCCGACCCACTACGGTCGCGTATGTCCAATCGAAACGCCTGAAGGTCCAAACATCGGTCTGATCAACTCCCTGTCCGTGTACGCACAGACGAACGAATACGGCTTCCTCGAGACCCCGTACCGTAAAGTGACTGACGGTGTTGTAACCGACGAAATTCACTACCTGTCTGCTATCGAAGAAGGTAACTACGTTATCGCCCAGGCGAACACCAACCTGGACGAAGAAGGTCGCTTTGTTGATGACCTCGTTACCTGCCGTAGCAAAGGTGAATCCAGCTTGTTCAGCAACGACCAGGTTGACTACATGGACGTTTCCACCCAGCAGGTGGTTTCCGTCGGTGCGTCCCTGATCCCGTTCCTGGAACACGATGACGCCAACCGTGCATTGATGGGTGCGAACATGCAACGTCAGGCGGTTCCGACTCTGCGCGCTGATAAGCCGCTGGTTGGTACCGGTATGGAACGTGCTGTTGCCGTTGACTCCGGTGTAACTGCAGTTGCTAAACGTGGCGGTACCGTTCAGTACGTGGATGCATCCCGTATCGTTATCAAAGTTAACGAAGACGAGATGTACCCAGGCGAAGCGGGTATCGACATCTACAACCTGACCAAATACACCCGTTCTAACCAGAACACCTGTATCAACCAGATGCCTTGCGTATCTCTGGGTGAGCCAGTTGAGCGCGGCGACGTGCTGGCAGACGGTCCTTCCACCGACCTCGGTGAACTGGCGCTCGGTCAGAACATGCGCGTAGCGTTCATGCCGTGGAACGGTTACAACTTCGAAGACTCCATCCTCGTCTCCGAGCGTGTGGTTCAGGAAGATCGTTTCACCACTATTCACATCCAGGAACTGGCCTGTGTCTCCCGTGACACCAAGCTGGGGCCAGAAGAGATCACCGCTGACATCCCTAACGTGGGTGAAGCTGCGCTCTCCAAACTGGATGAATCCGGTATCGTTTACATCGGTGCGGAAGTGACCGGCGGCGACATTCTGGTTGGTAAGGTAACGCCGAAAGGTGAAACCCAGCTGACGCCAGAAGAGAAACTGCTGCGCGCGATCTTCGGTGAGAAAGCGTCTGACGTTAAAGACTCTTCTCTGCGCGTACCGAACGGTGTTTCCGGTACGGTTATCGACGTACAGGTCTTTACTCGCGATGGCGTAGAAAAAGACAAACGTGCGCTGGAAATCGAAGAGATGCAGCTGAAGCAGGCTAAGAAAGACCTGTCTGAAGAGCTGCAGATCCTTGAAGCTGGCCTGTTTGGTCGTATCTACGCGGTGCTGGTTTCCGGTGGTGTTGAAGCTGAGAAGCTCGACAAGCTGCCGCGTGACCGCTGGCTGGAACTGGGCCTGGCCGACGAAGAGAAACAAAATCAGCTGGAACAGCTGGCTGAGCAGTATGACGAACTGAAACACGAGTTCGAGAAGAAACTCGAAGCGAAACGCCGCAAAATCACTCAGGGCGACGATCTGGCACCGGGCGTGCTGAAGATTGTTAAGGTTTATCTGGCCGTTAAACGTCAGATCCAGCCTGGTGATAAGATGGCGGGTCGTCACGGTAACAAGGGTGTTATCTCTAAGATCAACCCGATCGAAGATATGCCTTACGATGAAAACGGCACGCCGGTAGACATCGTACTGAACCCACTGGGCGTACCGTCTCGTATGAACATCGGTCAGATCCTTGAAACCCACCTGGGTATGGCTGCGAAAGGTATCGGCGACAAGATTAACGCCATGCTGAAACAGCAGCAGGAAGTCGCGAAACTGCGCGAATTCATCCAGCGTGCGTACGATCTGGGTACCGACGTTTGCCAGAAAGTCGACCTGAACACCTTCAGCGATGAAGAAGTGATGCGTCTGGCTGAAAACCTGCGTAAGGGTATGCCAATCGCAACGCCTGTCTTCGATGGTGCGAAAGAGTCTGAAATCAAGGAACTGTTACAGCTGGGTGGCCTGCCAAGTTCTGGCCAGATCACTCTGTTCGACGGTCGTACCGGTGAGCAGTTCGAGCGCCAGGTAACCGTTGGCTACATGTACATGCTGAAACTGAACCACCTGGTTGATGACAAGATGCACGCGCGTTCTACCGGTTCTTACAGCCTGGTTACTCAGCAGCCGCTGGGTGGTAAGGCGCAGTTCGGTGGTCAGCGCTTCGGGGAGATGGAAGTGTGGGCGCTTGAAGCATATGGCGCAGCATACACCCTGCAGGAAATGCTCACCGTTAAGTCTGATGACGTGAACGGTCGTACCAAGATGTATAAAAACATCGTGGACGGCAACCATCAGATGGAGCCGGGCATGCCAGAGTCCTTCAACGTACTGTTGAAAGAGATTCGTTCGCTGGGTATCAACATCGAACTGGAAGACGAGTAACTCTCGCTCAAACAGGTCACTGGTGTCGGGGTAACTCCCGACACCAGATTGTGCTAACTCCGACGGGAGCAAATCCGTGAAAGACTTATTAAAGTTTCTGAAAGCGCAAACTAAAACCGAAGAGTTTGATGCGATCAAAATTGCTCTGGCCTCGCCAGACATGATCCGTTCATGGTCTTTCGGTGAAGTTAAAAAGCCGGAAACCATCAACTACCGTACGTTCAAACCTGAGCGTGACGGCCTTTTCTGTGCGCGTATTTTCGGGCCAGTAAAAGATTACGAGTGCCTGTGCGGTAAGTACAAGCGCCTGAAACACCGTGGTGTGATCTGTGAGAAGTGCGGCGTTGAAGTGACCCAGACTAAAGTGCGTCGTGAGCGCATGGGCCACATCGAGCTGGCGTCTCCGACTGCCCACATCTGGTTCCTGAAATCTCTGCCGTCCCGTATCGGCCTGCTGCTCGATATGCCACTGCGCGATATCGAACGTGTTCTTTACTTCGAATCCTATGTGGTTATCGAAGGCGGCATGACCAATCTGGAACGTAACCAGATCCTGACCGAAGAGCAGTATCTGGACGCGCTGGAAGAGTTCGGTGACGAATTCGACGCGAAGATGGGTGCGGAAGCGATCCAGGCCCTGCTGAAGAGCATGGATCTGGAGCAAGAGTGCGAGCAGCTGCGTGAAGAGCTGAACGAAACCAACTCCGAAACCAAGCGTAAAAAGCTGACCAAGCGTATCAAACTGCTGGAAGCGTTCGTTCAGTCTGGTAACAAACCAGAGTGGATGATCCTGACCGTTCTGCCGGTTCTGCCGCCAGATCTGCGTCCGCTGGTTCCGCTGGATGGTGGTCGTTTCGCGACGTCTGACCTGAACGATCTCTATCGTCGCGTCATTAACCGTAACAACCGTCTGAAACGTCTGCTGGATCTGGCTGCGCCAGATATCATCGTACGCAACGAAAAACGTATGCTGCAGGAAGCGGTAGATGCCCTGCTGGATAACGGTCGTCGCGGTCGTGCGATCACCGGTTCTAACAAACGTCCTCTGAAATCTTTGGCCGACATGATCAAAGGTAAGCAGGGTCGTTTCCGTCAGAACCTGCTCGGTAAGCGTGTTGACTACTCCGGTCGTTCTGTAATCACCGTAGGTCCATACCTGCGTCTGCATCAGTGCGGTCTGCCGAAGAAAATGGCGCTGGAGCTGTTCAAACCGTTCATCTACGGCAAGCTGGAACTGCGTGGCCTCGCCACCACCATCAAAGCCGCTAAGAAAATGGTTGAGCGTGAAGAAGCTGTCGTTTGGGATATCCTGGACGAAGTGATCCGCGAACACCCGGTACTGCTGAACCGTGCACCAACCCTGCACCGTCTGGGTATCCAGGCATTTGAGCCAGTACTGATCGAAGGTAAAGCTATCCAGCTGCACCCGCTGGTTTGTGCGGCCTATAACGCCGACTTCGATGGTGACCAGATGGCTGTTCACGTACCGCTGACGCTGGAAGCCCAGCTCGAAGCGCGTGCGCTGATGATGTCTACTAACAACATCCTGTCTCCAGCGAACGGTGAACCAATCATCGTTCCTTCTCAGGACGTTGTACTGGGTCTGTACTACATGACCCGTGACTGTGTTAACGCCAAAGGCGAAGGCATGGTGCTGACTGGCCCGAAAGAAGCTGAGCGTATCTATCGCGCTGGCCTGGCCTCTCTGCATGCGCGCGTTAAAGTGCGTATCACCGAATATGAAAAAGATGAAAACGGCGAATTCGTTGCGAAAACCAGTCTGAAAGACACGACCATTGGCCGTGCCATTCTGTGGATGATCGTACCGAAAGGTCTGCCTTTCTCCATCGTCAACCAGGCGCTGGGTAAGAAAGCGATCTCCAAAATGCTGAACACCTGTTACCGCATTCTGGGTCTGAAGCCGACCGTTATCTTCGCTGACCAGACAATGTACACCGGCTTTGCTTATGCAGCGCGTTCAGGTGCATCTGTTGGTATTGATGACATGGTCATCCCAGAGAAGAAACACGAGATCATCTCTGAAGCGGAAGCTGAAGTTGCTGAGATCCAGGAGCAGTTCCAGTCTGGTCTGGTAACCGCAGGCGAACGCTATAACAAAGTTATCGATATCTGGGCAGCGGCGAACGATCGTGTATCCAAAGCGATGATGGACAACCTGCAGACTGAAACGGTAATCAACCGTGAAGGTAAAGAAGAGCAGCAGGTCTCCTTCAACAGCATCTACATGATGGCCGACTCCGGTGCGCGTGGTTCTGCAGCACAGATTCGTCAGCTGGCAGGTATGCGTGGTCTGATGGCGAAGCCAGATGGCTCCATCATCGAAACGCCAATCACCGCGAACTTCCGTGAAGGTCTGAACGTACTCCAGTACTTCATCTCCACGCACGGTGCGCGTAAAGGTCTGGCGGATACCGCACTGAAAACAGCTAACTCCGGTTATCTGACGCGTCGTCTGGTAGACGTTGCGCAGGACCTGGTTGTTACCGAAGACGATTGTGGCACCCTCGAAGGTATCACCATGACCCCGGTTATCGAGGGTGGTGATGTTAAAGAGCCGCTGCGCGATCGCGTACTGGGTCGTGTGACCGCGGAAGACGTTCTGAAGCCGGGCACTGCAGACATTCTGGTTCCACGTAACACCCTGCTGAACGAGCAGTGGTGTGATCTGCTGGAAGTGAACTCTGTTGACTCCGTGAAAGTACGTTCCGTTGTATCCTGTGACACCGACTTTGGTGTATGTGCGCACTGCTATGGTCGTGACCTGGCGCGTGGCCACATCATCAACAAAGGTGAAGCAATCGGTGTTATCGCGGCACAGTCCATCGGTGAACCGGGTACACAGCTGACGATGCGTACGTTCCACATCGGTGGTGCGGCATCTCGTGCGGCTGCTGAATCCAGCATCCAGGTGAAAAACAAAGGTAGCATCAAGCTCAGCAACGCGAAGTCGGTTGTGAACTCCAGCGGTAAACTGGTTATCACGTCCCGTAACACCGAGCTGAAACTGATCGACGAATTCGGTCGTACCAAAGAGAGCTATAAAGTGCCTTACGGTGCGGTAATGGCGAAAGGCGACGGCGAGCAGGTTGCAGGCGGCGAAACCGTAGCAAACTGGGATCCGCACACCATGCCGGTTATCACCGAAGTGGCGGGCTTCATTCGCTTTACCGATATGATCGACGGCCAGACGATTACTCGTCAGACCGACGAACTGACCGGTCTCTCTTCCCTGGTGGTTCTGGACTCTGCAGAACGTACCGCGGGTGGTAAAGATCTGCGTCCAGCACTGAAAATCGTTGATGCTAACGGCAACGACGTTCTGATCCCAGGCACCGATATGCCGGCTCAGTACTTCCTGCCAGGTAAAGCGATTGTCCAGCTGGAAGACGGTATTCAGATCGGCGCGGGTGATGCTCTGGCGCGTATTCCTCAGGAATCCAGCGGTACCAAAGATATCACCGGTGGTCTGCCGCGCGTTGCGGACCTGTTCGAAGCACGTCGTCCGAAAGAGCCGGCAATCCTGGCTGAAATCAGCGGTATTATTTCCTTCGGTAAAGAGACCAAAGGGAAGCGCCGTCTGGTGATCACGCCGCTGGATGGCAGCGATCCGTACGAAGAGATGATTCCAAAATGGCGTCAGCTCAACGTGTTTGAAGGTGAACGTGTAGAACGTGGTGACGTGGTTTCCGACGGTCCGGAAGCACCGCACGACATTCTGCGTCTTCGTGGCGTACACGCGGTAACGCGTTACATCACCAACGAAGTACAGGACGTTTACCGTCTGCAAGGCGTTAAGATCAACGATAAGCACATCGAAGTTATCGTTCGTCAGATGCTGCGTAAAGCCACCATCGTGAATGCCGGTAGCTCCGACTTCCTCGAAGGTGAGCAGGTTGAATACTCTCGCGTTAAGATTGCTAACCGCGATCTGGAAGCGAACGGCAAACTCAGTGCGACCTACGCACGCGATCTGCTGGGTATCACCAAAGCGTCTCTGGCAACCGAGTCCTTCATCTCCGCGGCATCGTTCCAGGAGACCACTCGTGTGCTTACCGAAGCAGCCGTTGCGGGCAAACGCGACGAACTGCGCGGTCTGAAAGAGAACGTTATCGTGGGTCGTCTGATCCCGGCGGGTACCGGTTATGCCTACCACCAGGATCGTATGCGCCGTCGCGCAGCGGGCGAAATCCCTGCTGCACCGCAGGTAACTGCTGAAGATGCCTCTGCCAGCCTGGCAGAGCTGCTGAACGCAGGCCTGGGCGGTTCTGACAACGAGTAATCGTTAAGTCAGCCCATTAAAAAACCCGCTTCGGCGGGTTTTTTTTTGTCTGATGTACGGCAGTCTGGTGCGGTTGTTGCCGGGTGGCGCTACGCTTACCCGGCCTACGGTTCGGTGTTAGTTCACCAGCGGCAAACGGCGATACAGCTCGATCATATCCCCGGCCAGATCCTGAATTACCATCGCGTTCATCAGGTGATCCTGCGAGTGAACGGTGATCAGATTTACCGGCAGCTTGCCGGTGCCTTCATCAAGACCGATCAATTTAGTCTGGATGGAATGCGCCTGTTTGACGAACTCCCGTGACTCTTCCATCGCTTTTTCAGCCTCGGCAAAATCACCTTTTCGCGCCATCTGCAGCGCGGTTAATGCTGAGCTACGGGCTGCACCGGCATTCACCAGCAGTTCCATAATAATCGTTTCTAAATCTTCCATGGCTCACTCCAGCAGTTTAAGGGCTTTTTCCAGTACGGCATCACCTTTCATCATGCCATAATCCATCATGTCGATAACCGCGACCTTCTTACCCAGCGGTTCCGCCTGGGCCTGAAGATTATTCAGTTCATATTTGACCTGCGGGCCAAGCAACACAATGTCGGCTGCGGCGATTTCATCTTTAAACTCAGCAACCGGTACGGCTTTAATGGTTACGTCGACCCCTTTTTTCTGTGCGGCGTCTTTCATGCGTTGAACCAGCATGCTGGTGGACATTCCCGCTGCACAGCATAAAACGATGTTCTTCATAGTCAGCCCCAATGTACATGTGTTTATTGATAATTATCCCGCACTGTCCGTTACGACAACCGCATTACCGCGATTGTGTGTGAAGCATCACAAAGAAACCTGCATTTTCTGAAACCGGTTACAACTGTTACAGAATGGGGAAGGCAGGGCGAAACGAGGAAGAAGCTTTCCGCCCTGGTCAGCATCCTCTGCTGACGAAACAAGCGTAAAAATCCGGGCGCGTTACAGCAACGGCCCGTTGATGAGGTTACGTGACGCCTCGTAATAACTTCACCGGATTACCGTTTTTTTCAGCCTGATTGCGAGGCGCGTCCCAGCCAGCTGTCCCAGTCTTTCCAGACCGGCTGCAATCCCTGCAGACTGAGCGCCTCGGCGACAGCCTCCGGGCGACGGTTGTCGTGCGGCGCAAACTGCTCCAGCTCGGGATGATCATCGGCATAGCCGCCGGGCTGGGTTTTTGAAAAGGCGCTGACGTTATTAATCGCCAGAGGAATGACGCGATCGCGAAACGCGGGGGATTCCCGGGTGGAGAGCGACAGCTCCACCTCCGGTGCCAGCAGACGAAACGCGCAGATAGTCTGCACCAGCTGGCGTTCATCCATGATCGACGCGGGCTGGATCCCGCCGGCGCAGGGGCGCAGCCGGGGAAAAGAGATTGAATACCGGCTCTGCCAGTAGTGCTGCTGCAGCCACAGCAGATGTTCCGCCACCATAAAGTTATCGACGCGCCAGCTGTCGGAAAGCCCGGTTAGCGCCCCGAGGCCGATCTTGTCGATCCCGGCGCGTCCCAGCCGATCCGGGGTCTCCAGCCGCCAGAAGAAATCCTGCTTTTTACCTTTCAGATGGTGCTGGGCGTATACCGTTTCATGGTAGGTCTCCTGATAGACCAGTACGCCGTCCAGCCCCAGCGTTTTCAGTTCGCCATATTCTGCTTCTGACAGCGGTTGTACTTCCATCTGCAACGAGGCGAACTGGCGGCGAATCGCCGGGATATGGCGGCGAAAATAGTCCATTCCGACCTTGGTCTGGTGCTCACCGGTGACCAGCAGCAGGTGCTCAAACCCCATCTCGCGGATCGCAGCGCACTCCCGGGCAATTTCGTTTTCATCCAGCGTTTTGCGCTTGATGTGGTTGCTCATGGAGAAGCCGCAGTAGGTGCAGTCGTTCGCGCAGAGGTTGGAGAGATAGAGCGGAACATAAAAGCTCACCGTGTTACCAAAGCGCTGGCGGGTCAGCCGCTGGGCTCGCTGCGCCATCGGCTCCAGATAGCCACTGGCGGCGGGGGAGAGCAGGGCCATCATATCTTCGCGGGTAAGCTGGCGGGCGTTTAACGCGCGCTCCACATCCGCAGGAGTTTTACTGTTGATGCGCAGGCGAATATCGTCCCAGTCGAGCTGGCGCCAGCGATCGGTAAAGGTTTTCATGATAACGCCTCCAGAAAGCCGGTTAACGGGCTGGTGGCATGGGCTTCAACGCTCCGGGCGCCGGGGCCAGACTGCCGTGCCAGCACGCCAGCCTCCACCGCCAGACGAAACGCCCGCGCCATCATCACCGGATCGTCCGCGACCGCAATGGCAGTGTTGACCAGTACGGCGTCGGCACCCATCTCCAGCGCCTGCGCGGCGTGGCTGGGTACGCCGATCCCGGCATCGACGATCACCGGCACGGTCGCCTGCTGAATAATGATCTCCAGCATCGCGCGGGTTTCCAGCCCCTGATTGGAGCCTATCGGTGCCCCGAGCGGCATCACTGCCGCACAGCCTGCCTCTTCGAGCCGTTTGCACAGCACCGGATCGGCGCCGCAGTAGGGCAGCACGGTGAATCCCTCTTTCACCAGCATCTCTGCCCCCTTTAGCGTCTCGATGGGATCGGGCAGCAGCCAGCGGGCGTCGGGATGAATCTCCAGTTTGAGCCAGTGCGTTCCCAGCGCCTCGCGCGCCAGTCGGGCCGCGAATAGCGCCTCTTCCGCGGTTTTGGCGCCGGAGGTATTGGGCAGCAGGCTGACGCCCGCCTCCAGCAGCGGCGCCAGAATGGCGTCGTTGTGATTACGCAGATCGACCCGCTTCATGGCCAGCGTCACCAGCTGGCTGCCGCTCTCCCGGATCGCGTCCACCATCAGCTGCGGCGAGGCGAATTTTCCCGTGCCGGTAAACAGATGTGAATCAAAGGTTTTATCAGCAATACGTAACATCTTAGCCTCCGGCAATCACCTGAAAGAGCAGGATCTGATCGCCTTCGCGCACCTGCTGTTTTTCCCACTGCTCGCGCGGCAGGATCTGTTGATTCAGGGCCAGCGCGACCCCGGGTTTTAACTGGCATAGCTGGGAGAGCAGGGTGGCGACGGTCAATCCCTCCACGCACTGCATCGGTTCGTCGTTAAACAGGATCCGCATGCCGCCCTCCACACACCTGGCATCCGCTGGCGTGCTGCAAAGCCAGCTGCCGCCAGCTTCCCGCCCGGGCGTCGAACAGGCGTAGCGTATTGCGCGTGGCCTCGATGCCGCTGAGCAGCTTGATCGCCTCCAGCGCCTGCAGGGTGCCCATCACGCCAACCACCGGCCCGACAATACCCGCGGTGCGGCAGTTACGCTGCGGCTCTTCATCATCCGGCCACAGGCAGCGGTAGCAGCCCTGGGTCCAGGGGGGCGTGAGCACCATCATCTGTCCGCCAAAGCCCACGGCGCTGGCGGTGATAAGTGGCGTATTGAGCATCACACAGGCGGCATTGATCGCCTGACGGGTAGCCATGTTATCGGTGCAGTCCAGCACCACGTCGGCGCGAGCAATCTCCTCCTGCAGCGCGCTGCCTGCCAGGCGGGTCTGCAGGGCGATCAGCCGGATGTCGGGATTAAGCTGCTGTAGGCGACGCTCTGTCACCTGCGCTTTTGGCTGGGCGATATCGTCGGTGGTAAAGAGGATCTGGCGCTGCAAATTACTCAGATGCACCTCATCATTGTCGGCCAGCACCAGGGTGCCGATCCCGGCGCCGGCCAGGTAGAGCGCCGCCGGGGCGCCTAACCCGCCCAGGCCGACCACCAGCACCCGGCTGGCGAGCAGCTTTTGCTGCCCGTCGATGGCGATATCTTCCAGCAGGATCTGGCGGCTGTAGCGCATAAAGTCACGGTCATTCATCGCCCGCCCCCGCCAGTTGCAATAGCTGTGTTGTCGCCGCCTGCCAGTCGTCGGCCTGAGTAATGGCGCTCACCACCGCGATGCTCCCTACACCGGTCGCCAGAACCGCGGGCGCGCGTTCGAGACTGATACCGCCGATGGCGACGGTGGGGTAATCCCCGAGCCGGTCGATATGGCGGGCCAGCTGTTCCAGCCCCTGCGGGGCCGATGGCATCTGCTTGGTTTGGGTCGGGAAAACGTGCCCCAGCGCGATGTAGGAGGGACGCGCCGCCAGCGCCACGTCGATCTCCATATCGTCGTGGGTCGACACGCCGAGACGCAACCCGGCAGCCCGAATGGCCTCAAGCTCGGTGGTCTCCAGATCCTCCTGGCCCAGATGGACACCGTAAGCCTGGTGCTTGATCGCCAGGCGCCAGTAGTCATTGATAAACAGGCGGGCGTCGTAGCGACGCCCCAGAGCAATGGCCGTGATGACGTCGGCTTCTACCTCATCGTCCTGTTTATCTTTAATGCGCAGCTGGATCGTCTTTACGCCCGCAGCGAGCAGGCGTTCGATCCACGCCACGCTGTCGACCACCGGATAGAGCCCCAGATGAAAGGGCACCGGCGGAAAGTTGGGTTGATACATTACGCCTCCTCTTTTTTGAGGTAGATTTCGCCGCCCCGGGCGCGGAAGGTTTCCGACATATCGGCCATGCCCACTTCGATGGTCTGCGCGGCGGCGTAGTCACGTACCTCCTGGCTGATTTTCATCGAGCAGAATTTTGGCCCGCACATGGAGCAGAAGTGCGCCACTTTGCCGGACTCCTGCGGCAGGGTTTCGTCGTGGTAGGCGCGGGCGGTGAACGGGTCGAGGGCGAGGTTGAACTGATCTTCCCAGCGGAACTCGAAGCGCGCTTTTGACATGGCGTTATCGCGGATCTGCGCCCCCGGATGGCCCTTCGCCAGATCGGCAGCGTGGGCGGCAATTTTGTAGGTGATCAGCCCCTGCTTTACATCCTCTTTGTTTGGCAGGCCGAGGTGCTCTTTCGGCGTGACGTAGCAGAGCATGGCGCAGCCGAACCAGCCGATCATCGCCGCGCCAATCCCCGAGGTGAAGTGGTCATAACCCGGTGCGATATCGGTGGTCAACGGCCCCAGGGTATAGAACGGCGCTTCGTGGCAGTGCTCCAGCTCTTCGGTCATGTTGCGGCGGATCATCTGCATCGGCACGTGGCCCGGGCCTTCGATCATCACCTGCACGTCATACTCCCAGGCGATTTTGGTCAGCTCGCCCAGGGTGTGCAGCTCGGCAAACTGCGCCTCGTCGTTGGCATCGCGAATGGAGCCCGGACGCAGGCCATCGCCCAGCGACAGCGACACGTCGTACGCGGCGCAGATCTCGCAGATTTCGCGGAAGTGTTCATAGAGGAAGTTTTCCCGATGGTGGGAGAGGCACCATTTCGCCATGATTGAACCGCCGCGGGAGACGATACCGGTCAGGCGCTTAGCCGTCATCGGCACGTAGCGCAGCAGCACGCCGGCGTGGATGGTGAAGTAGTCGACGCCTTGCTCGGCCTGCTCCAGCAGGGTATCCCGGAAGGCCTCCCAGGTGAGATCTTCGGCGATGCCGTTCACTTTCTCCAGCGCCTGGTAGATGGGCACCGTACCAATGGGCACCGGGCTGTTACGCAGGATCCACTCGCGGGTTTCGTGAATATAGCGCCCGGTAGAGAGGTCCATCACCGTGTCCGCGCCCCAGCGGGTCGACCAGACCAGTTTCTCCACCTCCTCTTCGATAGACGAGGTGACCGCTGAGTTACCGATGTTGGCATTCACTTTCACCAGGAAGTTACGGCCGATAATCATCGGCTCCGACTCCGGGTGGTTAATGTTGGCCGGGATAATGGCGCGCCCGGCAGCGACTTCGTCACGGACAAACTCCGGGGTGATGTTCTCCGGCAGGCGGGCACCAAACCCTTCGCCCGGATGCTGGTGGCGCAGCACGTCGGTACGGATGCGCTCGCGGCCCATGTTTTCGCGAATGGCGATAAACTCCATCTCCGGGGTCACGATCCCCTGACGGGCGTAGTGCAGCTGGGTGACGCATTTGCCCGCTCTGGCACGTTTCGGCGTAAGAAGGCCGGTGAAGCGCAGCTCGTCCAGACCATCATCGGCCAGGCGCTCCCGGGTGTAAGCTGAGCTTTGTTCGGTTAGCGCTTCGCAATCGTTACGTGCGTCAATCCAGGGTTGGCGCAGTTTCGCCAGCCCCTGCTGCACGTTGATGGTTATCGCCGGATCGCCGTACGGGCCGGACGTGTCGTAGACCGGCACTGCTTCGTTCTCTTCAAACTGGGGAGCCTCTTTGCTGCCGCCGACGAGCGTCGGACTGAGCTGGATCTCGCGCATGGGCACGCGAATATCCTCCCGGGAGCCGGTCAGATAGATGCGTTTTGAGTTAGGGAAAGCGGTGCCTTCCAGGGTGTCGATAAAGTGTTGGGCTTGTGCGCGCTGTTCGCGGCGGGTCAATTTTGTGGCAGACATAGCTCGTTCCAGAAAGTGAGGAAGTGGCTTGTCAGACGACGGATGAAGCAAGAGAGGATCGCCCGGCGGCGATACATGAACAGATTGACTCTTGTTCCCTTCGCAGGTTTTAACCTGATCAGGTTCCGCGGATCCCGAATTAACGGTCTCAGCCCGGCTTTCGCACTGGGCACTCCGACAAGAATGTGCTCCCCTACAGCGGGAGCAGTAAATGTAAATTACGCGTTAACGATAAATAACTCAAGCCGGTCGGGCGACGTTATCTTCGTTACTCGCTTTCAAATTGTGATCCAGCGCAAGGGCGATCAGGTTGTCTTCCAGCGTAAACCGCTGCTCCAGCGCCTCGCCGATATCAGAGAGGGCCTGCTGAAATTCCAGATAATTATCCTGATCGATGGCATTCTCGAGCGTGGAGTCGTAATAATCCATGATTTGCTGGGTATTGGCTTCCAGCAGAGGATAGAGTTTGGTGGCCGCTAAAAACGGACTGTTACCTTCCATTTCACCGATAATACGCTCATAAATATTGAAATGGCCGTTAGAAAGGTAGTCGACCAGGCTCTGACAGAAATCGTCCAGCGCTTTTTCGTTCAGGCGCATATAGGACTCTTTGCCCGGTTTAATGCCAACAAGGTTGTAGTAGGCAACAAGCAGATGTTTCCGCACGTGCAGCCAGCGATCGACCAGGTTGTTACATCCGCCAACGCGTTCTGTCAGGTTTTCTAGCTGGTTTAGCATGTTTGACTCCGCAAGGTTAAGATTAAAAGCTGCCCACCCAAAATGTAATAGTATTGTTACCAACATGCCTGTGAAGCAAAGGTAGTGCAATAGATATGGATCGTATAATTGAAAAATCGGATCGCGGCTGGTGGTTAGTCAGCCATGAACAAAAATTATGGTTGCCCGGTGGTGAATTACCACATGGCGAGGCCGGAAATTTCGATCTTGCGGGTCAACCCGCACTTAATATCGGGGAGTGGCAGGGCGATCCTGTGTGGTTGATCCAACAAAATCGCCGTCACGATATGGGATCGGTACGCCAGGTGCTCGATCTCGATGTGGGTCTGTTCCAGCTGGCCGGGCGTGCTGTGCAGTTGGCCGAGTTTTATCGCTCGCATAAATACTGCGGCTACTGTGGTCACACCATGCACCCAAGCAAAACCGAGTGGGCCATGCTCTGCGGCCACTGCCGCGAACGTTACTACCCGCAAATCGCGCCGTGCATCATCGTCGCCATTCGTCGTGAAGAGACCATCCTGCTGGCGCAACACACGCGTCATCGTAACGGGGTGCATACCGTGCTGGCCGGGTTTGTCGAAGTGGGCGAAACGCTGGAGCAGGCTGTCGCCCGGGAAGTGATGGAAGAGAGCGGCATCAAGGTGAAGAACCTGCGCTATGTCACCTCCCAGCCGTGGCCGTTCCCGCAGTCGTTGATGACCGCTTTTATGGCCGAATATGACAGCGGCGAGATCGTCATCGACCCGAAAGAGCTGCTGTCAGCCGACTGGTATCGCTACGACGATTTACCGCTGCTCCCGCCGCCAGGCACCGTGGCGCGTCGCCTGATAGAAGATACCGTGGCAATGTGTCGGGCCGACTATGAATGACGTGATACACTGGGGACAAGACGCTTAAGGAACTGCAAAAATGACCGAACTGAAGAACGATCGTTATCTGCGTGCGCTGCTGCGCCAACCCGTTGATGTCACCCCGGTATGGATGATGCGCCAGGCGGGTCGCTATCTACCGGAATATAAAGCCACCCGGGCGCAGGCAGGCGATTTCATGTCCCTGTGCAAAAACGCGGAGCTGGCCTGTGAGGTAACGCTTCAGCCGCTGCGCCGCTACCCGCTGGACGCGGCGATCCTCTTCTCCGACATCCTGACCATCCCGGACGCGATGGGGCTTGGCCTGTACTTCGAAACCGGCGAAGGCCCGCGCTTTAGCTCGCCGATTAAGAGCAAAGCGGAGATCGACAACCTGCCTGTCCCGGACCCGGAGCAGGAACTCGGTTATGTGATGAACGCGGTGCGCACCATTCGCCGCGAGCTGAAAGGCGACGTGCCGCTGATTGGGTTCTCCGGCAGCCCGTGGACCCTGGCGACCTACATGGTCGAAGGGGGCAGCAGCAAAGCCTTTACCGTGATCAAGAAGATGATGTACGCCGATCCGCTGGCGCTCCATGCTCTGCTCGACAAGCTGGCGAAAAGCGTCACCCTCTATCTGAATGCCCAGATCAAAGCGGGCGCTCAGTCGGTGATGATCTTCGACACCTGGGGTGGGGTACTGACGGGTCGCGACTATCAGCAGTTCTCGCTCTACTACATGCATAAAATCGTTGATGGCCTGCTGCGTGAAAACGAAGGCCGTCGCGTGCCGGTAACGCTGTTCACCAAAGGCGGCGGCCAGTGGCTGGAGGCGATGGCAGAAACCGGCTGTGATGCGCTGGGCCTCGACTGGACCACCGATATTGCCGATGCCCGCCGCCGCGTGGGTGACAAAGTCGCCCTGCAAGGCAACATGGATCCGTCTATGCTGTATGCTCCGGCCGCCCGAATTGAAGATGAAGTCGCGACCATTTTGGCGGGCTTCGGTCAGGGCGAGGGCCATGTCTTTAACCTGGGGCACGGTATTCATCAGGATGTACCGCCAGAGCATGCAGGCGTGTTTGTGGAGGCGGTGCACCGACTTTCTGCCCAGTACCACCCGTAAGGAGTCGTTATGGATCTTGCGTCACTTCGCGCTCAACAACTTAAACTCGCTGCGTCTGTATCCCGTGAGGATCGTCTGGATAAAGACCCACCCTCGCTGATTGCGGGGGCCGATGTGGGGTTTGAGCAGGGGGGAGAGGTGACGCGGGCGGCGATAGTGCTGCTGACGTACCCCGACCTGGAACTGGTTGAGTATCAGGTGGCGCGGATCGCCACTACCATGCCGTATATCCCCGGCTTCCTCTCTTTTCGTGAATATCCCGCGCTGCTGGCGGCGTGGGATCAGCTCTCGCAAAGACCCGATCTGCTGTTCGTTGACGGGCATGGCATCTCCCACCCGCGCCGTCTCGGCGTCGCCAGCCATTTTGGGCTGCTGGTGGATGTCCCGACCATCGGCGTGGCGAAAAAACGCCTCTGCGGTAAGTTTGATCCCCTGTCGCCCGAACCCGGCGCGCTGGCACCGTTAATGGATAAAGGCGAACAGCTGGCGTGGGTCTGGCGCAGCAAAGCCCGGTGTAATCCACTGTTCGTCGCCACCGGCCATCGCGTCAGTACCGACACCGCGCTGGCGTGGGTGCAGCGCTGTATGCGGGGCTACCGGCTACCGGAGCCGACCCGCTGGGCCGATGCGGTAGCGTCCGGGCGTCCGGCGTTTGTTCGTTGGCAGGAAATTCAGCGCTGAATCAGGTAAACTGCGGCCAATTTTCGATTCGAGACATCATCATGTTACAAAACCCGATTCACCTGCGCCTTGAGAAGCTGGAAAGCTGGCAGCACGTCACATTTATGGCCTGTCTGTGCGAACGTATGTATCCGAACTATGCCATGTTCTGCAAGCAGACCGAATTTGGTGATGGTCAACTCTATCGTCGTATTCTCGATCTGGTGTGGGAAACGCTGACGGTTAAAGATGCGAAGGTAAACTTCGACTCCCAGCTCGATAAGCTGGAAGAGGCGATCCCGGTTGCCGATGACTATGATGTCTATGGCGTCTATCCGGCAATTGATGCCTGTGTAGCGCTAAGTGAACTGATTCACTCGCGTCTGAGTGGTGAAACGCTGGAACATGCCATCGAAGTCAGTAAGGCCTCTATTACTACCGTAGCGATGCTGGAGATGACCCAGGAAGGGCGTGAAATGACCGATGAAGAGCTCCGTCTGAACCCGGCCATTGAGCAGGAATGGGACATCCAGTGGGAAATTTTCCGTTTGCTGGCGGAGTGCGAAGAACGCGATATCGAGCTGATTAAAGGTCTACGCGCAGACTTGCGTGAGGCAGGCGAGAGTAACATTGGTATAAATCTTAACCAGTGAGACAACAAAACGTGATTTAACGCCTGTTTTGTCATGCCTCTACTCTTCCCTTCTGCCCCCCGTCTGGTCTACATTTGGGGGGCGAAAAAAAGTGGCTATCGGTGCGTGTATGCAGGAGAGTGCTTTTTTGGCATTTTCGTCGCACTCGATGCTTAGCAAGCGATAAACACATTGAAAGGATAACTTATGAACAAGACTCAACTGATTGATGTAATTGCGGACAAAGCTGACCTGTCTAAAGTACAGGCTAAAGCTGCTCTGGAATCCACCCTGGCTGCAATTACTGAGTCTCTGAAAGAAGGCGATGCTGTACAACTGGTAGGTTTCGGTACCTTCAAAGTGAACCACCGCGCTGAGCGTACTGGCCGCAACCCGCAGACCGGTAACGAAATCAAAATCGCTGCAGCTAACGTGCCAGCATTTGTTTCTGGCAAAGCACTGAAAGACGCAGTTAAGTAAGCCGCGTAGCAGTGAACAGTTTTATCGAGGGGGCGGTTTCGCCCCTTTTGTCTGTCTGGCGCCAGGTGACGGTGCTGGCAGGCATATTTGTATTAACCGCCTGTAGCCATGACTCCTCCCTGCCGCCTTTTACCGCCAGCGGCTACGCTGACGATCAGGGCGCGGTACGCGTCTGGCGTAAAGATTCAGATGACGAAGTGCATCTCCTCTCCGCGTTTAGCCCCTGGCACAGCGGCAGTACCACCACCAGTGAATATCGCTGGCAGGGCGATACGCTCGTCTGGATCGACGTAAACATCTACAGCAAAGTCCCCGAGCATGTGCGGGTACGCTTTGACGACCACGGTGAGCTGAGCTTTATGCAGCACGAAACCGGTGGCCTTAAACAGCAACTCTCTACCGATCAAATCGAGCTTTACCGCTACCGCGCCGCGCAGATTCGCCAGACCAGCGACGCGCTGCGACAGGGAAGGGTCGTGCTACATCAGGGGCGCTGGCATGTTGACGGCTCCGTGACAACGTGTGAAGGCCAGACCCTGAAGCCGGATCTCGATAGCTGGGCAACGGAACATATTGCACGCCGGCAGAGTCACTCCTCCATGGCAGTGAGCGTGGCGTGGCTGGAAGCGCCTGAAGGATCACAGCTGCTGCTGGTGGCGAACGAAGATTTTTGTACCTGGCAGCCGACAGAGAAGAGTTTCTGAAAATCCCCCTCCCTTGCGGGAGAGGGACTGGTGAAGGGGGGAGTTACTTCCCTTGCTCGCGCGCAATGGCGCGGTAACCAATATCGTTACGGCTGAAGCTACCGTTCCAGTGAATATCCGCCATCAGGGCATAGGCGCGTTGCTGCGCTTCTGCGACGGTGTTGCCCAGCGCCGTGGCGCACAGGACGCGGCCACCGTTAGTCAGCACGCGTTCGTCATCGGAGAGCTTAGTCCCCGCATGGAATACCTTCGCGCCTTCGATGGCTTCCAGCGGCAGGCCGTGGATCTCATCGCCGGTGTTGTAGTTGCCCGGATAACCGCCCGCCGCAATTACCACGCCCAGAGAAGCACGCTCATCCCACTCCGAGCGCTTTTCGTCCAGCTTGCCTTCGCAGGCCGCCAGGCACAGCTCCACCAGATCGGATTTCATGCGCAGCATGATTGGCTGCGTTTCTGGGTCGCCAAAGCGGCAGTTGAACTCGATAACCTTCGGGTTGCCCTGTTTGTCGATCATCAGGCCAGCATAGAGGAAACCAGTGTAGGTATTGCCTTCCGCCGCCATTCCTTTAACGGTAGGCCAGATGATGCGGTCCATGGTGCGCTGGTGAACTTCATCCGTCACCACAGGAGCAGGGGAGTAAGCCCCCATCCCGCCGGTATTCGGGCCGGTATCGGCATCGCCAACGCGCTTATGATCCTGGCTGGTGGCCATCGGCAGCACATGCTCGCCGTCGACCATGACGATAAAGCTCGCCTCTTCGCCATCAAGAAACTCTTCGATAACGATACGGTGGCCTGCATCACCAAAAGCGTTACCTGCCAGCATATCCTGAACGGCAGCTTCTGCTTCTTCGAGCGTCATCGCCACGATAACGCCTTTACCCGCTGCCAGACCGTCGGCTTTGATCACAATCGGCGCGCCTTTTTCACGTAAGTAGGCCAGCGCGGGCTCCACTTCGGTGAAGTTCTGATATTCCGCGGTCGGAATGTTGTGACGCGCGAGGAAATCTTTGGTGAAGGCTTTGGAGCCTTCGAGCTGCGCGGCGCCTTCGGTCGGGCCGAAGATGGTCAGGCCCGCGGCACGGAATGCGTCTACCACGCCAATGACCAGCGGCGCTTCCGGACCCACAATGGTCAGATCGATTTTTTCACTCTGGGCAAAGCTCAGCAGCGCCGGGATATCGGTTACGCCGATAGCGACGTTCTGCAGGGTAGGCTCCAGGGCGGTACCGGCGTTACCCGGTGCCACAAAGACGGTTTCAACCTGCGCAGACTGCGCCGCTTTCCACGCCAGGGCGTGCTCGCGCCCGCCGTTACCAATCACTAATACTTTCATTCTCTGCTCCGGGAATTAATGGCGGAAATGACGCATGTCGGTGAAGATCATCGCGATGCCATGTTCATCGGCGGCGGCAATGACTTCGTCGTCGCGGATTGAGCCGCCAGGCTGGATCACGCAGGTGATGCCCACTGCCGCAGCTGCATCGATACCGTCACGGAACGGGAAGAACGCGTCGGACGCCATGGCGGAGCCTTTAACTTCCAGACCTTCGTCGCCCGCTTTAATCCCGGCGATTTTCGCAGAGTAAACGCGGCTCATCTGGCCCGCACCTATACCGATGGTCATGTTCTCTTTCGCATAGACGATGGCGTTGGATTTCACGAACTTCGCCACTTTCCAGCAGAACAGCGCGTCACGCAGCTCCTGCTCCGTAGGCTGACGTTTGGTGACGACACGCAGATCTTTCTCGCTGACCATGCCCAGGTCACGATCCTGAACCAGCAGGCCACCGTTCACACGCTTGAAGTCGAGACCCGGAACGCGTTCCGCCCACTGACCGCAGACCAGCACGCGCACGTTCTGTTTTGTCGCGGTGATTTTCAGGGCGTCTTCGGTGGCCGAAGGGGCAATAATCACTTCAACAAACTGACGGGAGATGATCGCCTGAGCGGTTTCGGCATCCAGCTCGCGGTTAAACGCGATAATGCCGCCAAACGCTGAGGTCGGGTCAGTTTTGTACGCACGATCGTAAGCATCCAGAATAGAGGTGCTTACCGCGACGCCGCATGGGTTCGCATGCTTCACGATAACGCAGGCGGGCTCGCTGAACTCTTTCACGCACTCCAGTGCCGCGTCGGTATCCGCAATGTTGTTATAGGAGAGTGCTTTACCCTGCACCTGCTGCGCAGTGGCAACGGAGGCTTCTTTTACCTCTTCTTCTATATAGAAGGCAGCCTGCTGGTGGCTGTTCTCGCCGTAGCGCATATCCTGCTTCTTAATGAAGTTGAGGTTTAAGGTGCGGGAGAAGCGACCAGAGGGATCTTTGCTTTCGCCATGGTAGGCAGGGACCAGGCTACCGAAGTAGTTGGCGATCATGCTGTCGTAAGCGGCGGTATGTTCAAAGGCCTTAATGGCGAGGTCGAAACGGGTCTCGAGATTCAGTGAGCCTTCGTTGGCATCCATCTCTTTAATAATGGCGTCGTAGTCGCTGCTCTTTACGACGATGGCCACATCCTTATGGTTCTTGGCGGCGGAGCGCACCATGGTCGGCCCACCGATATCGATATTCTCTACCGCATCCTCCAGAGAGCAGCCTTCACGGGCAACGGTCTGGGCGAATGGATAAAGGTTAACAACCACCATGTCGATTGGCGCAATCCCGTGCTGATCCATAATGCCGTCATCCTGACCGCGACGTCCCAGAATGCCGCCGTGGACTTTCGGGTGCAGGGTTTTGACGCGTCCATCCATCATTTCCGGGAAGCCGGTGTAATCGGACACTTCGGTTACCGGCAGGCCTTTATCTGCTAACAGGCGAGCAGTACCGCCTGTGGACAGCAGCTCTACGCCACGTGCAGAAAGTGCCTGAGCGAATTCAACGATACCGGCTTTATCAGAAACACTGAGCAGAGCGCGGCGGATTGGACGACGTTGTTGCATGGTAAATCCCCTGGATTTGACGATTACAGAGAGCGTTAGGTGAATTTTCCCGATAAAAACTCAACTAACACACCTGGCGGGGCGCTTTATTTAGCGCGAGCATTTTAACGAAAACGTTTGCGCAACGCTCGCACATTTTCACTTTTTCGTCACGTTGTGGATAAGTCTGTGTGTAATCAGGTATAAGGCGGGCTTTTGCTGGGGAATGCAGCAGTCAGTCATTTTTATGACATTTAAGGGTTGCGGGCGGCGGAGAACTCCCTATAATGCGCCTCCATCGACACGGCGGATGTGAATCACTTCACACAGACAGCCGGGCCGGTTGAGGAGAAAAGCGAAAATAATCGCTTGACTCTGAAAGAGGAAAGCGTAATATACGCCACCTCGCAACGGTGAGCGAAAGCCGCGTTGCACTGCTCTTTAACAATTTATCAGACAATCTGTGTGGGCACTCAAAGTGACATGGATTCTTAATGTCTTCGGACAATAAATGAATACCAAGTCTCTGAGTGAACACGTAATTCATTACGAAGTTTAA
>NZ_CBDAHM010000018.1:0-26249 GCF_965195605.1 Leclercia sp. M-A074-M
TATTACGCTTTCCTCTTTCAGAGTCAAGCGATTATTTTCGCTTTTCTCCTCAACCGGCCCGGCTGTCTGTGTGAAGTGATTCACATCCGCCGTGTCGATGGAGGCGCATTATAGGGATCCCAGTTTTTAGCACAAGCATTTTTTCGATCTTTTCTTCTGACTGTTCTTTTTTCGTTCTTTCCGCTGAAATCCCATCCGATATGCTCAAATAATGACGTAACTGGCCCTTGATCAAGCTACGTATTAGGATCAAAGTCATCAAAAGAATGCACATCACTCGAGGTTGATATGTCTGCAGTACTCCGTCCCTATAAAGATCTTTTCCCAAAACAAGGCGATCGCGTCATGATCGACAGCAGTAGCGTGGTCATTGGCGATGTCCGGCTGGGTGATGATGTCAGTATCTGGCCGCTGGTTGCTATTCGTGGAGATGTGAATTACGTCGCCATTGGCGCCCGTACTAATATTCAGGATGGCAGCGTGCTGCATGTGACCCATAAATCTTCTTATAACCCTGAAGGTAATCCCCTGATCGTTGGTGAAGAGGTCACTGTCGGTCATAAAGTGATGTTGCACGGCTGCACGATCGGCAATCGCGTTCTGGTCGGCATGGGATCGATTTTGCTGGATGGTGTGGTAGTAGAAGATGACGTAATGATTGGTGCTGGCAGCCTGGTTCCGCAAAATAAGCGGCTCGAGAGCGGCTTTCTCTATTTAGGAAGTCCGGTAAAACAGATCCGCCCCCTGACGGAAGCGGAAATAGAAGGGTTAAAGTACTCAGCCAATAACTACGTTAAATGGAAGAATGATTATCTGGATCAGGAAAGCCAGAACCACCCTTGATCGTCCTCGTCCCCCTTGCGGATCGCATCGCTGGCTTCTTCTTCCAGATCCCAGCGATGTTCACGAAACATCTCAATTGGCAGGCCATCGCCAAAACGACGCGCCAGCGTTCTTCCTTCAATGGCACACATCATTTGCATGCCATTTACCAGCGCGGGAAAACAGACTGCCTGTTTGTCTTCATCCCAGCTTTCTCGATCCGGGAACTGGATCGCCTGGTTCATGCCGATAGCTCCAGTTTGAGTTTTTCAATGACCGGCTCCACTTCCGGCAGCACGCCGTGCCAGAGCATCACCGCATGCGCGGCCTGCCCCACCAGCATCCCCAATCCATCAGCCACACGTTTTGCGCCTTGCCGTTCACACCAGCTCAGAAAAGGCGTTTTGCCTTTCTGATAGAACATGTCATAGCAATTAACCTGTCCATTGATCAATGACGCCGGAATGGCGGGAACGTCGCCACCAATGCCGCTTGAGGTCGCATTAACGATCAGATCAAACTCATGGCCGTGTAACGCGTCCAGGGCGACCGCATGAATACTGCCAGTGTGGGCAAACAGAGCGGCCAACTCTTCTGCCCGGGAGTAAGTACGATTCGTAATGGTTACTGCGCAATCCAGGGAGAGCAGAGGTAAAATCACACCTCGCGCCGCGCCGCCCGCGCCAATCAAAAGGATACGCGCGCCAGGTTTGATAAATGACAGACGTTCCAGATCGCTCAGCAGGCCAATGCCATCAGTGTTGTCTCCCAGAATTCGGCCATCTTCAAGCCGCTTGAGCGTATTCACAGCTCCCGCAAGAGAGGCGCGCTCTGTTAACTCATCGGCACGCCCGAATGCCTCTTCTTTAAAAGGTACTGTGACATTCGCCCCTTTTCCGCCACCAGCAAAAAAAGCCTCCAGCGTCGTCACAAAGGCATCAATGGGTGCAAGCACTCGGCCATAAGGGTGATCGATATGCAACTGCTGGGCGAACTGTTGGTGAATAAACGGCGATTTGCTATGCGCAACTGGATTACCAAAAACGGCGTACGCTTCCATCTGATTACCCCTGGCGAAAAAGTTCGCCGGTCAAAGCATCACGAATTTCTGACGGGTTCAGGCGACCACCGGTTTCACCGATGACCACCGGGAACTCACTACCAAACTGCGCTGACACCTCTTCTGCAGTGCGGCAAGGAGGCAATCCCGTCAGATTGGCGCTGGTAGAGACCAGCGGTTTACCAAAGCGATTACATAGCTCGATGACTAATGGATGGTCCGTCACGCGAACAGCAAGGGAGTCAAAACGCCCCGTCAGCCATCGAGGCGTTGTCGGCAGCGCCGGAAACACAAACGTTACCGGCCCAGGCCAGGAGGAGAAAATGGTTTCACGCTGCGCTGACGTCAACATGGAATCATCTATATAAGGTTTAAGCTGTTCAAAACTGGCGGCGATAAGAATCAGCCCTTTTTCTACCGGGCGCTGTTTAAGCGTTAAGAGACGTGTTACGGCTACTTCGCTGTCGGGATCGCATCCCACCCCAAAAACCGCTTCTGTTGGATAGGCGATGACTTCTTCATTTTTCAGCACATCCACTGCATGCGCAACGGAGCCTGACTGCAGGTTATTCTTCACTTTTTTATTCCGCCGAAACCGGCTTTCCACATTGTTTACTGGCGCAGAAGCGCTTCATACCTTGCGCCGTTTTTTTCTCGATAAGTAGCGGGTAATGGCACTCAGGGCAGCTGCCCGCCACCGGTTTGAAATTGGTAACAAACTGACATTCAGGATAGCGATCGCAGGAGTGGAATGTCTTACCATAGCGTGAACGGCGTTGCACGAGATGCCCGCTGCCGCATTGCGGGCAGGCTACGGCTGTTTCATCAGGTTTATCGATTTGTTCGGTGTGATGACATTCGGGATAGCGACTACAGCCGATAAACATGCCAAAACGCCCCTGGCGCAGCGCCAGATCGCCGCCGCATTGCGGGCAGGCTTGTCCCTCCAGAATCTTAACAATATGCCCGTCCGCCTGATTTTTCAGGGGACGGACATAATCACATTCTGGATAGTGTGAACAACCGAGAAACGGCCCGTGTTTACCGGACCGGATAACAAGTTCTGCCCCACACTGCGGGCAGGACTCATGTTTACGCACCGTAAATAGTGCTGATTTGGTCATAACAACTCTTGGTGCTGCAAAATGAATTAATGCAGCATACCTTCATTCACTTCAAAGAGTAATTCTTCCATTTGCTGATAGGCATTTTCACACCCTGGAATATTGAACAGAACCATCAGGATGACCCACTTCAGGTCCTCCAGCTCAAATTCTGCGGTATCCAGCGCCATGACGCGCTCTATCACCATTTCTCGTGTTTCGAGGTTCAGCACCTGAATCTGCTCAAGGAATAAGATAAATCCCCGGCAACTGGCATCCAGCCTTTCACACTCTTCAGCCGTATAGATGCGTACAGACAGTGGATCGGAAACTAACTGCATCGGTTCGGCAAGGCCTTCCTGATAATCAGCCAGTTTTTCCAGCCATATTAACGCGTTGTAGATATCTTCCCGTTCGAAACCTGCATCGGTGAGATCGCGTGTGAGTTTGTCCTGATCCACGCGTGCTTCAGCTTCGTTATGGATGTAAGTCTCAAACAAATACATGAGTACGTCGAACATGGCTTGCCCTCCTTAATCGGACATAGCCGCCGGGTACAGCTGCGATCCATCCTGCTAACTCCAGTTCGAGTAGCTGTGCTACGGTTACTGGCACAGGTTGGCCGGCACGTTCAGCGACAACGTCAACAGGTGTTACCTCATCTCCTACGTTAGCCAGGAGCTCAGGAAATGGCAATGCTACCTGGTCCTGATCTGAAGAATAAAGCCAATTTTTGGGATCCTCTGGCAGCCAGTTCAGTCCGTTTTGCAACGTTTCCAGAATATCTTCTGCCGTTGTCACGGGAGTCGCCCCTTGCTTTATTAACCAGTGAGGACCTTCACTCCCCGGGTTGCCAATGGCTCCCGGTAATGCAAAGACCTCACGCCCCTGCTCAAGGGCGCATTTGGCGGTAACGAGAGAACCGCTTCTTATCATCGCTTCGATTACGAACACCCCCAGGCTGAGGCCGCTAATGATGCGGTTACGTCGCGGGAAATTACCCTGCCAGGGAGGCGTCGCGAGTGAAAACTCAGAGATCACTGCACCGCCGCTTTCAACAAGACGCATGGCCAGCGACGAATGGCGGCGGGGATAGACATCCGCCAGACCGTTACCCAGCACCGCGACGCTTTTGCCTTTAACGTTGAGCGCAGCGCGATGCGCTATACCATCGATGCCGCAGGCCAGTCCGCTGGTAATCGTCAGTCCCGCCTGGGCTAGCTGCTCACAAAGCACTTTTCCCCAACGCTCTCCATACCAGGAGTGAGAACGGCTGCCGACCACGGCAAGTTGCAGACTCGACAGCACGGAGGGCTCCCCCTTAACAAACAAAGCCCCAGGGTAATCGGCAATAGCGCGAAGCTGCCCTGGATAGAGGGCATTATCCGCACATATCAGATAATGGTCCTGTCCGGCCAGCCAGGCCATACTGCGGTCGAGTTCCCGCGGTGAAAACGATAAAAACTTCTCCTTTTGCCTGTGGGTGAGCCCCCTTTCCACCAGCAGAGCACCATCAATATGGGATTCGCGCTGCAGCTGCTGCGCTATCGCCACCATCTTGTCGCCGTACAACTCTCCGGTGCTTATCAGGCGTAGCCAAATCTCTGTGGATGTCATCCTTTCCCCTGCCAGAAGCCGCTATAGCAATCTTTGCGATTGGTCACTGATGCTGTCAATCAGAGGGGGTTTTGTCTAGAATAGAGGTTATATTCTTATCAACTCCTGAATACGACTCTGGAAATATATGGCAGTTTTGCAAGTGTTACATATTCCGGACGAGCGCCTTCGCAAAGTCGCCGAGCCGGTTAAAGAAGTGAATGCAGAAACTCAACGTATCATTGATGATATGTTCGATACGATGTACGCCGAAGAAGGCATCGGTCTCGCGGCGACTCAGGTGGATATTCACCAGCGCATCATTGTGATCGACGTTTCTGAGAACCGCGACGGGCGCCTGGTATTAATCAATCCGGAGCTTCTGGAAAAAAGCGGTGAAACCGGTATCGAAGAAGGCTGCCTCTCTATCCCTGAGCAGCGAGCACTGGTACCGCGTGCAGAAAAAGTCAAAATCCGCGCGCTTGATCGCGACGGTAAGCCGTTCGAACTGGAAGCGGATGATCTGCTGGCCATCTGCATTCAGCATGAGATGGATCATCTGGTCGGTAAACTGTTTATCGATTATCTCTCTCCACTGAAGCAGCAGCGTATTCGTCAGAAAGTAGAGAAACTGGATCGCATGCGCGCTCGCGCTTAATGTGACCCCGGATACAAGGAATAACGTGTCTACATCACTACGTATCATCTTTGCAGGAACACCTGACTTTGCAGCGCGTCATCTCGACGCGCTGTTGTCGTCTGGCCATAAGGTTGTGGGCGTGTTTACTCAGCCCGATCGTCCGGCAGGCCGGGGTAAAAAATTGATGCCGAGCCCGGTAAAAGTCCTGGCTGAAGAGCACGGTTTACCGGTCTTTCAGCCTGCTTCGTTACGGCCGCAGGAAAATCAGCAGCTGGTTGCTCAGTTAAATGCAGATGTCATGGTGGTTGTGGCGTATGGCCTCATCCTGCCGAAAGCGGTGCTTGATATGCCGCGTCTGGGCTGCATTAATGTTCACGGTTCACTTCTCCCACGTTGGCGTGGCGCAGCGCCGATCCAGCGTTCATTGTGGGCTGGCGATGCCGATACTGGCGTGACGATTATGCAAATGGACGTAGGGCTGGATACTGGCGACATGCTGTATAAGCTCTCTTGTCCTATTACCGCCGAAGATACCAGTGCCACCCTGTATGACAAACTGGCAGAGCTTGGGCCAAAAGGGCTGATTGATACACTGCAACAGCTTGCAGAGAATCGGGCTCAACCAGAAGTTCAGGACGAAGCATTAGTGACCCATGCTGAAAAGCTCAGCAAAGAAGAGGCCCGCCTCGACTGGACTCTCCCTGCTGCTCAGCTTGAACGCTGTATTCGGGCTTTCAATCCATGGCCAATGAGTTGGCTTGAGATAGACGGACAGCCGGTGAAGGTATGGAAGGCCTCTGTGATTGATGGCCAAACTCACGCTGCCCCTGGAACAATCATTGCAGCCAGTAAACAGGGTATTCAGGTCGCGACAGTTGAAGGGATCCTTAATCTGGAATCCTTACAACCAGCAGGTAAAAAAGCCATGAGCGCGCAGGACCTTCTTAACTCCCGCCGTGAATGGTTTACCCCTGGCAACAGTCTCGCCTGAGATCATTTCAAATTAAGGCCCGGTGTTTCCGGGCATTTTTATTTTTGCGGTTATGAAAAAACAAAATTTACGCAGCCTGGCAGCACAGGCGATTGAGCAAGTGGTCGAGCAGGGTCAGTCCCTGAGCAATGTCCTGCCACCGTTACAGCAAAAGGTTTCCGATAAAGATAAGTCGCTGCTTCAGGAGTTGTGCTTTGGTGTTCTGCGCACGTTACCCCAGATGGAGTGGCTGATCGGAAAACTTATGGCGCGCCCGATGGCGGGCAAGCAACGCGTCATTCACTACCTGATCATGGTCGGCTTCTATCAGCTGCTGCATACCCGTATTCCACCTCATGCCGCACTGGCAGAGACCGTAGAAGGCGCAGTTGCGGTAAAACGCCCGCAGCTGAAAGGATTGATCAACGGCGTGTTGCGACAGTTCCAGCGCCAGCAAGATGAATTGCTGGCTGAGTTCGCCCGCACGGAAAAACGTTTCCTGCATCCTGACTGGTTATTAAAGCGATTGCAAAAAGCCTATCCTGAGCAGTGGGAAGCGCTAATTAATGCCAATAACCAGCGTCCACCTATGTGGCTACGCGTTAACCGCAATCACCACACCCGGGACGCCTGGCTGGCGCTACTGGAAGAGGCCGGAATGACCGGGTTCCCTCATCCTGAATACAGCGATGCAGTGCGTCTGGCGGCCCCTGCACCGGTACATGCTCTGCCTGGCTTTGAACAGGGCTGGGTTACCGTTCAGGACGCTTCAGCCCAGGGTTGCATGACCTGGCTTGAGCCGCAGAATGGCGAGCGGATCCTCGATCTTTGCGCCGCGCCAGGCGGTAAAACGACACATATTCTGGAGGTCGCTCCGCAGGCTAACGTGATGGCTGTCGACGTTGACGAACAGCGTCTTTCTCGTGTCTACGATAATCTCAAACGTCTGGGTATGAAGGCGGAAGTTAAGCAGGGTGACGGGCGTACCCCTGGGCAGTGGTGCGGGGATGAGCAGTTCGATCGCATTTTACTGGATGCCCCTTGCTCAGCGACCGGCGTTATCCGCCGCCATCCGGATATCAAATGGTTGCGCCGCGATCGGGATATCAACGAACTGGCACAGTTGCAGTCAGAGATCCTCGACGCTATCTGGCCGCATCTGAAAACAGGCGGGACGCTGGTTTATGCCACCTGTTCTGTTCTGCCGGAAGAGAATAGCCAGCAGATCGCCGCGTTCCTGAAGCGCACACCTGATGCCCGCCTGCATCTGACCGGCACACCAGAACTGCCCGGCAAGCAAAACCTGCCAGGGGCAGAAGAAGGCGACGGTTTCTTTTACGCTAAGCTAATCAAAGAGTGATGTTGATAACGGGTCACAAGATATGAAGATAATCATTCTGGGCGCGGGGCAGGTAGGCGGTACGCTGGCAGAAAACCTGGTCGGTGAGAATAACGACATCACTATCGTTGATACCAATGGCGATCGTCTGCGCGGCCTGCAGGATAAATTCGATCTGCGCGTGGTTCAGGGGCATGGCTCTCACCCACGAGTGTTGCGTGAAGCCGGAGCGGATGACGCAGATATGCTGGTTGCTGTCACCAGTTCTGATGAAACGAATATGGTGGCCTGTCAGGTGGCCTATTCGTTATTTAATACCCCAAACCGAATCGCGCGTATACGTTCGCCGGATTACGTTCGTGATGCCGATAAGTTGTTTCAGTCCGATGCGGTGCCAATCGACCACTTAATCGCGCCGGAACAGCTGGTTATCGACAGTATTTACCGCCTGATTGAATACCCGGGCGCACTGCAGGTAGTCAACTTCGCAGAGGGCAAGGTCAGTCTTGCGGTAGTAAAAGCCTACTATGGCGGCCCGCTGATCGGTAACGCACTCTCTACGATGCGCGAACATATGCCGCACATCGATACGCGCGTCGCCGCGATTTTCCGTCATGACCGCCCTATTCGTCCCCAAGGCTCTACCATTGTCGAAGCTGGTGACGAGGTCTTCTTTATCGCCGCGTCACAGCACATCCGTGCGGTAATGAGCGAGCTTCAGCGACTGGAAAAACCCTATAAGCGCATCATGCTGGTCGGGGGCGGTAATATCGGCGCTGGCCTGGCCCGGCAGCTGGAAAAAGACTACAGCGTAAAATTGATCGAACGGGATCAACAGCGCGCCGCTGAACTGGCAGAAAAACTGCAAAATACGATCGTTTTCTATGGCGATGCGTCGGATCAGGAGCTGCTTGCCGAAGAGCATATCGATCAGGTTGATCTTTTCATTGCTGTTACCAACGACGACGAAGCCAACATCATGTCAGCGATGCTGGCAAAACGGATGGGTGCGAAGAAGGTCATGGTGCTTATCCAGCGCAAAGCCTATGTCGATCTGGTGCAGGGAAGCGTTATCGATATTGCGATTTCGCCGCAACAGGCCACTATCTCTGCCCTGCTGAGTCACGTGCGAAAAGCGGATATCGTTGGCGTTTCTTCCCTCCGTCGTGGAGTGGCAGAAGCTATCGAAGCCGTGGCGCATGGCGACGAAAGCACGTCCCGTGTGGTTGGGCGTACCATCGATGAGATTAAACTCCCGCCGGGCACTATCATTGGTGCAGTGGTGCGGGGTAACGATGTCATGATCGCTAATGACAATCTACGCATTGAGCAGGGCGATCACGTTATTATGTTCCTGACAGACAAAAAGTTTATTACCGACGTCGAGCGCTTATTCCAGCCAAGTCCTTTCTTCCTCTGACGCTTGCAAAGGTGCTGTTTTCAGCACCTTTTCTTTTTAACCCAATAATATGTAAGGGTTATATTTCTGTGACGTATGTCTCTCTTCAATGGCAATCCGCTAATGATTTGTTAGACTTGTATTTGTCAGCTGGCACAAGGAGAACAAAATGAGTTTTATTAAAGAATTTCGCGAATTTGCGATGCGCGGAAACGTAGTGGATTTGGCTGTGGGTGTGATTATTGGTGCGGCGTTTGGCAAGATCGTTTCATCACTGGTTGCGGATATCATCATGCCACCACTGGGCCTTTTAATTGGCGGAATAGATTTCAAGCAATTCGCCATAACGCTGCGGGAAGCTCAAGGTGATGTCCCTGCGGTGGTAATGCACTATGGCGTGTTTATTCAAAACGTATTTGATTTCATGATTGTTGCTTTCGCCATCTTTATGGCCATTAAGCTCATCAACAAATTAAACCGTAAGAAAAAAGAAGAACCGGCTGCGCCGCCAGCCCCATCGAAAGAAGAAGTGCTGCTTACTGAAATTCGTGACTTACTGAAAGCGCAGAACAACCGCACTTTGTAAGCCACTCAAAGCAAGAAGGCCAGTGGTAAGAAAGCGATTCGCTTGCTTGCCACTGGCCTCCCAGTTACCCCGTTTTGCATGTTTAGTTTTGCGCAGATAACTTCCTTTCCCTTTCTTGTTCTTCTCGATTCGCTGTCTGAATAAAGGATCATGCAGTAACGCCTCAATGGCATTGTCGTTGATCTGACCTTTCTTGTGTTGATAATGGCTCATACTTTCTCCAGTGTTCAAAATATCGACGCGAGTTTAGAAGGTGCTGACAATAAAATCAACATCCGCGAGACTCGCCATTCGCCCCTTGTTCAAGGGTTTCCAGAATAGAACAGTAAACGCTGCTATGTGCAGTACCGCAACAGGCATCGTTCAACCGCTGTAAAGAGAGCCGCATGGTTTGAAGCTCTTCGATGCGCGCCTCGACTTCACTCAATCTCGCCTGCACAATACTTTTTGATTCCTGGCAGGTGTGATGCTCGGGATCGATACGGATCGACAGTAGCTCGCGGATCGATTCCAGGGTAAACCCCAGCTGTCGCGCATGACGAATAAACTTAAGGCGCTGAAGATCCCGGTCGGTATAAAGCCGGAAGCCCCCTTCAGTGCGTATCTCATGTTCCATCATCTGCTGCTTTTCGTAATAACGAATAGTATCAGGGGTAACCTCAGCCAGCTTAGCAAGCTCACCAATACGATACATCGCTACTCCTCCTTCATTTTTTGCATTAGACGTTCAGCATAATCCCCGCGCAGAAACTCCGTACTCGCTCCCGCCTGGCGCAGCTTTAGTTCCAGAAGGGCGAGACGGCGGGCGTAATCCGCATGCGCTGCAGTTCCCTCTTTGACTGTGGTGAGCAAGTGAGACAGTTCGATCGCCTCTTTACGCTGTTCAAGTTCAGGAGGGAGGCAACCCGCGTTTTTCAACATGCGGTAGGCCGCTCGCAACTCTGGGGGAACATGTGAATCATCATCCAGTTTCAGCGGCTGGCCACTGCCGGGCAGGTCATCGAATTCACCCTGGCGCTGGGCATCCAGGATATGTCGTTCTGCCCATTGGTCCAATAACCACATAGCAAAACTCCAGAGAGTAGGAAAAGAATAAGAGTAGTGTAGAAAATGGGGATTCAGCGGATATAAAAAAACCCGCCGGAGCGGGTTTTTTTACGTTACTGCAGATTACTCTGCAGCAGCTTCTGCTTTCTCTGAACGATCAACCAGCTCGATGTAAGCCATCGGAGCGTTGTCGCCTGCACGGAAGCCACACTTCAGAATACGAGTGTAACCACCGGCACGGCTCGCGAAACGCGGGCCCAGTTCGTTAAACAGTTTTGCCACGATCTCGTTATCACGAGTGCGGGCGAATGCCAGACGACGATTAGCAACGCTGTCAGTCTTGGCAAGAGTAATCAGCGGCTCAACTACGCGACGCAGCTCTTTCGCTTTAGGCAGGGTCGTCTTGATGATTTCATGACGAACCAGTGAACCTGCCATGTTGCGGAACATAGCCTGGCGATGGCTGCTGTTGCGGTTCAGTTGACGACCACTCTTACGATGGCGCATGACCTTATCCTTCTCAGTAAAACCTTAACCTGTGATCCGGTTACTCGTCAGCAATGCTTGCTGGTGGCCAGTTTTCCAGGCGCATGCCCAGAGACAGACCACGTGAAGCCAGCACGTCTTTAATCTCAGTAAGAGATTTTTTACCCAGGTTCGGCGTTTTCAGCAACTCAACCTCGGTACGCTGTACCAGATCACCGATATAGTGGATAGCTTCTGCCTTGAGGCAGTTAGCAGAGCGGACAGTCAATTCCAGATCGTCAACAGGGCGCAGCAGGATCGGATCGAATTCTGGTTTCTCTTCTTTCACTTCCGGCTGACGTACATCACGTAAGTCAACGAAAGCTTCCAGTTGTTCTGCCAGGATGGTTGCCGCACGACGAATCGCCTCTTCAGGATCGATTGTGCCGTTGGTTTCCATTTCGATGACCAGCTTGTCCAGGTCGGTACGCTGTTCTACACGCGCTGCTTCAACATTGTAGGCAATACGCTCTACAGGGCTGTAGCATGCGTCGACCAGCAGACGGCCGATTGGGCGCTCATCTTCTTCCGAATGAATTCGGGCAGAAGCCGGCACATAACCACGACCGCGCTGAACTTTGATACGCATGCTGATAGCTGCGTTCTCATCGGTCAGGTGGCAGATCACGTGCTGCGGCTTGACGATTTCAACATCACCGTCGTGGGTGATGTCGGCTGCAGTCACAGGGCCAATGCCAGATTTATTCAGAGTAAGAATAACTTCATCTTTACCCTGAACTCTCACCGCCAGCCCTTTCAGGTTGAGCAGGATTTCAAGGATATCTTCCTGAACGCCTTCTTTGGTGCTGTACTCATGAAGTACACCATCAATCTCAACCTCGGTCACCGCGCAACCCGGCATCGATGAGAGCAGAATACGGCGCAGTGCGTTACCCAGAGTATGGCCAAAGCCACGCTCTAAAGGCTCAAGGGTCACCTTGGCGTGCGTCGAACTCACTTGCTCGATATCTACCAGGCGCGGTTTTAGAAACTCTGTCACAGAACCCTGCATTGTGTCCTCTCTTTGGTACTAAGCTTTACTTGGAGTAAAGCTCGACGATCAGGTGTTCGTTAATGTCCGCAGACAGATCAGAACGTTCTGGCTGACGCTTGAACGTACCTTCCATCTTGCCAGCATCAACTTCCAGCCAGGTTGGCTTTTCACGCTGCTCAGCCAGCTCCAGAGCGGCTTTCACGCGAGATTGCTTTTTCGCTTTCTCACGAATGCTAACAACGTCATTCGCTTTAACCTGATAAGAAGCGATGTTAACAACACGACCGTTTACCATGATTGCTTTATGGCTAACCATCTGACGTGCTTCAGCACGAGTGGCGCCAAAGCCCATACGGTATACAACGTTGTCCAGACGACCTTCCAGCAGAGCCAACAGGTTTTCACCGGTGTTGCCTTTCAGACGTGCTGCTTCTTTATAGTAGTTACGGAACTGACGCTCCAGCACACCGTACATACGGCGAACTTTTTGCTTTTCACGCAACTGCACACCATAGTCAGACAGACGCGGTTTACGCGCACCGTGCTGGCCAGGAGCTTGTTCAATTTTACACTTGGTATCGATCGCGCGAACGCCAGACTTAAGGAATAAGTCGGTGCCCTCACGACGGCTCAGCTTGAGCTTAGGACCCAAATATCTTGCCATTTTCTATCTCCAACAAACCTGGAAAACGAACGCGTTATACGCGACGTTTTTTCGGCGGACGACAACCGTTATGAGGGATCGGAGTCACATCAGTAATATTAGTGATGCGGAAACCAGCGGCGTTCAGAGCACGAACGGTAGATTCGCGACCCGGACCCGGACCTTTTACCATAACTTCCAGATTCTTGATGCCGTATTCTTTTACGGCTTCAGCGCAACGCTCTGCTGCAACCTGAGCTGCGAACGGAGTGGATTTGCGAGAACCACGGAAACCGGAACCACCGGCTGTTGCCCAACCCAGCGCGTTACCCTGACGATCAGTAATAGTAACGATGGTGTTGTTGAAAGAAGCATGGATATGAGCCACGCCGTCAGAGACTTGTTTTCTTACACGCTTACGTGCACGAACTGGTGCCTTTGCCATTATTCAATCACCCCGATTATTTCTTGATCGGTTTGCGCGGACCCTTACGGGTACGTGCGTTGGTCTTAGTACGCTGACCGCGCACTGGCAGACCACGACGATGACGCAAACCGCGATAGCAACCAAGATCCATCAGGCGCTTGATGCTCATGCTAACTTCACGGCGCAGATCACCTTCAACGACAAATTTGGCAACTTCGTCACGCAGCGTGTCGATTTGTTCTTCAGACAGCTCACTGATCTTAACATCTTCAGCGATACCCGCTGCAGCCAGAATGGCTTTAGAACGGGTCTTGCCGACGCCATAGATCGAAGTTAATGCGATCACAGCATGTTTCTGATCAGGAATGTTAATGCCTGCTATACGGGCCACTATGCACTCCTACTATTTAATATGTACGCACCATGCTGAAAAGCCCGTTTTCAGGATACTCAAATGGAAACGTACAGACATACAAAAGATTGGCTGGCTAATCTAGCCAGCTCAACCCAACTTTGCAAGAAAAATATGCGAAATAATCAGCCTTGGCGCTGTTTATGCTTCGGCTCGGCACTGCAAATCACACGGATGACACCATCACGCTTAACGATTTTGCAGTTACGGCATAATTTCTTGACGGAAGCACGAACTTTCATTTTTACTCTCCGTAACTTCTCGGGCGACCTATTAGCGGCCGTAGCCTTTCAGGTTCGCCTTCTTCAATGCAGACTCGTACTGACTTGACATCATTAGAGTTTGCACTTGAGCCATAAAGTCCATAATCACGACAACAACGATAAGCAGTGAGGTTCCACCGAAGTAGAACGGTACTTTCATTGCATCACGCATGAACTCCGGGATCAGGCAGATAAAGGTAATATAAAGCGCACCAACCAGAGTCAGGCGGGTCATTACTTTATCGATATACTTCGCCGTTTGCTCTCCCGGACGAATTCCTGGTACAAATGCACCGGACTTCTTCAGGTTATCTGCTGTTTCACGCGGGTTGAAGACCAACGCCGTGTAGAAGAAACAGAAGAAGATGATCGCAGACGCATAGAGTAACACATAAAGCGGTTGCCCAGGCTGCAAATACAGCGAAATTGTTGTCAGCCAGTTCCAACCAGTACCGCCCCCGAACCATGACGCGATGGTCGCCGGGAACAGAATAATACTGGAAGCGAAGATTGCCGGGATTACCCCTGCCATATTCACTTTCAGCGGTAAATGTGTGCTCTGTGCAGCATAGACACGACGGCCTTGTTGACGTTTCGCGTAGTTTACCACAATGCGGCGTTGACCACGTTCAACGAAGATAACAAAGAACGTCACTGCAAATACTAATACTGCAACCAACAGCAACAGGAGGAAGTGCAGGTCGCCTTGACGCGCTTGCTCGATAGTATGGGCAATGGCTGGCGGGAGTCCCGCAACAATACCGGCGAAAATAATGATCGAAATACCGTTACCGATACCCCGTTCAGTAATTTGTTCGCCGAGCCACATGAGGAACATTGTTCCTGAAACCAGACTTACAACAGCGGTGAAATAGAATGCAAAGCCTGGGTTAATAACCAGGCCCTGCATACCAGGCATATTCGGTAGACCAGTAGCAATACCGATCGACTGGAATATTGCCAGCACCAGAGTACCGTAGCGGGTGTACTGGCTGATCTTACGACGACCAGACTCCCCTTCTTTCTTCAGTTCTGCCAGGGCCGGATGAACGACCGTCAGCAGCTGGATAATAATCGATGCCGAAATATACGGCATGATACCCAGAGCAAAGATAGAAGCACGGCTGAGAGCACCACCAGAGAACATGTTAAACATTTCAATGATGGTGCCACGCTGTTGCTCAAGCAGTTTGGCAAGTACAGCGGCATCAATACCAGGGATCGGAATAAAAGAGCCAATACGGAAAACAATCAGCGCACCGATCACAAACAAAAGTCTGCGTTTCAGTTCGCCAAGCCCACCTTTGGCACTTTGAAAATCTAATCCCGGTTGTTTAGCCATCTGCTACTTATTCCTCAATTTTACCGCCAGCAGCTTCGATAGCAGCACGAGCACCTTTAGTAACACGCAGGCCACGAACAGTTACCGGGGTAGAAACTTCACCAGACAGGATCACTTTCGCGAACTCGATCTGAATACCGATAATGTTTGCTGCTTTCAGCGTGTTCAGGTCTACAACGCCGCCTTCAACTTTCGCCAGGTCAGACAGACGAACTTCGGCTGTGATCGCTGATTTGCGAGAGGTGAAGCCGAACTTCGGCAGACGACGGTACAGTGGCATCTGGCCACCCTCGAAACCGCGACGTACGCCACCGCCAGAACGAGAGTTCTGACCTTTGTGACCACGACCACCGGTTTTGCCGAGGCCAGAACCGATACCACGACCCAGGCGTTTACCCGCCTTTTTAGAGCCTTCGGCCGGAGACAGAGTATTTAAACGCATCTCTTACTCCTCAACTTTAACCATGAAGTAAACCGCGTTGACCATACCACGTACAGCAGGAGTATCCTCGCGCTCAACGGTATGACCAATACGACGCAGACCCAGGCCAAGCAGCGTTGCCTTGTGTTTCGGCAGACGTCCGATTGCACTGCGGGTTTGTGTAATTTTAATAGTCTTTGCCATGGTCAATTACCCCAGAATTTCTTCAACGGATTTACCACGCTTGGCAGCGACCATTTCTGGAGATTTCATATTTTCCAGGCCATCAATAGTTGCACGAACCACGTTGATCGGGTTGGTGGAACCGTATGCTTTAGCCAGAACGTTATGAACCCCAGCGACTTCCAGAACGGCGCGCATTGCACCACCGGCGATGATACCGGTACCTTCGGAAGCCGGCTGCATGAAGACACGAGAACCCGTGTGAGTACCCTTAACTGGGTGCTGCAGGGTGCCGTGGTTCAGCGCGACGTTAATCATATTGCGACGGGCTTTTTCCATCGCTTTCTGGATCGCTGCTGGAACTTCACGCGCTTTACCGTAACCAAAACCAACGCGACCGTTACCATCGCCAACTACAGTCAGAGCTGTGAAGGAGAAAATACGACCACCTTTAACGGTTTTAGATACGCGGTTAACCGCGATCAGCTTTTCCTGCAGTTCGCCAGCTTGTTTTTCGATGTGAGCCATCTTACACCTCTACCTTAGAACTGAAGGCCAGCTTCACGGGCAGCATCTGCCAGTGCCTGGACACGACCATGATATTGGAACCCGGAACGGTCAAAGGAAACATCTTTGATGCCTTTTTCCAGAGCGCGTTCAGCAACAGCTTTACCTACAGCTGCAGCGGCGTCTTTGTTACCGGTGTACTTCAATTGTTCAGAGATAGCTTTTTCTACAGTAGAAGCAGCTACCAGAACTTCAGAACCGTTCGGTGCAATTACCTGTGCGTAAATATGACGCGGGGTACGATGTACCACCAGGCGAGTTGCACCCAGCTCTTTGAGCTTGCGGCGTGCGCGGGTCGCACGACGGATACGAGCAGATTTCTTATCCATAGTGTTACCTTACTTCTTCTTAGCCTCTTTGGTACGCACGACTTCGTCGGCGTAACGAACACCCTTGCCTTTGTAAGGCTCAGGACGACGGTAGGCGCGCAGATCTGCTGCAACCTGACCGATCAGCTGTTTATCAGCGCCTTTCAGCACGATTTCAGTCTGAGACGGACATTCTGCAGTAATACCTGCTGGCAGCGCGTGTTCAACAGGGTGAGAGAAGCCCAGAGCCAGGCTTACTGCGTTCCCTTTGATCGCTGCACGATAACCTACACCAACCAGCTGCAGCTTCTTAGTGAAGCCTTCGGTAACACCGATAACCATTGAGTTCAGCAGGGCACGCGCGGTACCAGCCTGAGCCCAGCCATCAACGTAACCAGTACGTGGGCCGAAAGTCAGAGCGTTATCTGCATGAGTAACTTCAACAGCATCGTTGAGAGTACGAGTCAGCTCGCCGTTTTTACCTTTGATCGTAATAACCTGACCGTTGATTTTTACATCAACGCCGGCAGGAACAACGACCGGTGCTTTAGCAACACGAGACATTTTTTCCTCCGATTAGGCTACGTAGCAGATAATTTCGCCACCAAGACCAGCCTGGCGCGCTGCACGATCAGTCATAACACCTTTAGAGGTAGAAACAACTGCGATACCCATGCCGGCCATAACTTTTGGCAGCTCATCTTTACGTTTGTAGATGCGCAGACCTGGGCGGCTGACACGCTGAATGCTTTCTACAACAGCCTTGCCCTGGAAATACTTAAGAGTAAGTTCCAGTTCAGGCTTGGTGTCGCCTTCAACTTTAAAATCTTCGATAAAACCTTCTTCCTTCAGCACGTTGGCGATTGCCACTTTCAGCTTGGAGGAAGGCATGGTGACCGCAGCTTTGTTCGCGGCCTGACCGTTACGGATACGGGTCAGCATATCCGCGATCGGATCTTGCATGCTCATCTGTCTTTACTCCCGTGATTCAATTGGTGACAATTACCAGCTAGCCTTTTTCAGACCCGGGATTTCACCGCGCATTGCGGCTTCACGGACCTTGATACGGCTCAACCCGAACTTCCGCAGGAAAGCGTGCGGACGACCAGTTTGACGGCAGCGGTTACGCTGACGAGACGGGCTGGAATCACGCGGCAGAGTCTGCAGCTTGAGAACTGCATTCCAACGATCTTCGTCGGAAGCGTTCACATCAGAAATGATCGCTTTCAGTTCAGCGCGTTTAGCGAAGAATTTATCAGCTAAAGCTACGCGCTTTACTTCGCGTGCTTTCATTGATTGCTTAGCCATTCAGTAACCCTACCTTACTTGCGGAACGGGAAGTCAAAGGCAGCCAGCAGAGCACGGCCTTCTTCGTCAGATTTCGCAGTAGTGGTAATGGTAATATCCAAACCACGCACGCGGTCGACTTTATCGTAGTCGATTTCTGGGAAGATGATCTGCTCACGGACACCCATGCTGTAGTTACCACGACCGTCGAAAGACTTAGCGGACAAGCCACGGAAGTCACGGATACGAGGTACAGCAATAGTGATCAGGCGCTCAAAGAACTCCCACATGCGTTCGCCACGCAGAGTTACTTTACAGCCGATCGGATAGCCCTGACGGATTTTGAAGCCTGCAACAGATTTGCGTGCTTTGGTGATCAACGGTTTTTGACCGGAGATAGCTGCCAGGTCAGCTGCTGCGTTATCCAGCAGTTTCTTGTCAGCGATCGCTTCACCAACACCCATGTTCAGGGTGATCTTCTCGACCCGAGGGACTTGCATGACAGAATTGTAGTTAAACTCAGTCATGAGCTTATTAACTACTTCGTCTTTGTAGTAATCATGCAGTTTCGCCATCGTACTACTCCAAATTACTTGATAGTTTCGCTGTTAGACTTGAAGAAACGGACTTTTTTGCCGTCTTCGAATCTAAAGCCTACACGGTCAGCCTTGCCGGTTGCCGCATTGAAGATTGCAACGTTAGAAACCTGAATAGCAGCTTCTTTTTCAACGATGCCACCTGGCTGGTTCAGGGCCGGAACCGGCTTCTGATGTTTCTTAACCAGGTTGATACCTTCAACAATGACCTTGCCGGAAGACAGGACATTTTTTACTTTACCGCGTTTACCTTTATCTTTACCGGTTAACACGATAACTTCGTCATCACGACGGATTTTCGCTGCCATGATTCGCTCCTTAGAGTACTTCTGGTGCCAGAGAGATAATTTTCATGAACTTCTCAGTACGAAGTTCACGAGTTACCGGCCCAAAGATACGCGTGCCGATAGGCTGCTCGCTGTTATTGTTTAAAATAACGCATGCATTACCATCGAAGCGAATGACAGAACCGTCAGGGCGACGAACACCCTTCTTGGTGCGCACCACTACCGCTTTCAGCACATCACCTTTCTTGACCTTACCACGTGGAATTGCTTCTTTGATGGTGATCTTGATGATGTCGCCTACGCCTGCGTAGCGACGGTGCGAGCCACCCAGAACCTTGATACACATTACGCGACGTGCACCGGAGTTGTCGGCGACGTTCAGCATAGTCTGTTCTTGGATCATTTTAGTGCTCCGCTAATGTCAACTACTACCTGAGACTCTAAAATCAGAGCCGTTAAAAAGCCCCATATCGAGGGCGCGGCATTATAACACCGCTTCTGCAATATGGGTAGAAAAAATAAACGGCTCATCGCTGAGCCGTTTATTCGTATCGAGAAGGCTACTCTATTACAGAACCGCTTTCTCTACAACGCGAACCAGCGTCCAGGACTTAGTCTTGGACAGTGGACGGCATTCGCGGATTTCTACCACGTCACCGATACCACATTCGTTGTTCTCGTCATGTACGTGCAGTTTGGTCGTACGCTTGATGAATTTACCGTAGATCGGGTGTTTCACAACGCGCTCGATAGCAACAACGATGGATTTCTCCATTTTGTCGCTAACAACACGACCTTGCAGAGTACGGATTTTATCGGTCATTACGCACCCGCCTTCTGAGTCAGTAAAGTCTTAACGCGTGCAACATCACGACGCACTTGCTTCAGCAGGTGAGTCTGTTGCAGCTGGCCACTTGCAGCCTGCATGCGCAGGTTGAACTGCTCACGCAGCAGGTTCAGCAGCTCAGCGTTCAGCTCTTCAACGCTTTTTTCACGCAGCTCATTTGCTTTCATTACATCACCGTCTTAGTTACAAAGGTGGTTTTAATCGGCAGTTTCGCTGCTGCCAGGCCGAATGCTTCACGGGCCAGCTCTTCCGGTACGCCGTCCATTTCATACAGGACTTTACCCGGCTGAATCAAGGCAACCCAGTACTCCACGTTACCTTTACCTTTACCCATACGAACTTCCAGCGGCTTCTCGGTAATTGGTTTGTCCGGGAATACACGGATCCAAATTTTACCTTGACGCTTAACTGCACGGGTCATAGCACGACGTGCTGCTTCGATCTGACGTGCAGTCAGACGACCACGGCCAACAGCTTTCAGACCGAAAGTGCCGAAGCTAACATCCGTACCCTGCGCCAGACCACGGTTGCGGCCTTTGTGCACTTTACGGAATTTTGTACGCTTTGGTTGTAACATCAGCGACGCTCCTTATTTACGGCCTTTACGCTGCTGCTTTTTAGGTTGAGCAGCCGGTTTTTCCGGTTGTTCAACAGCAGCCATACCACCCAGGATCTCACCTTTGAAGATCCATACCTTAACGCCGATTACACCGTAAGTGGTGTGCGCTTCAGAGGTGTTGTAGTCGATGTCAGCACGCAGAGTGTGCAGCGGTACGCGACCTTCACGGTACCATTCGGTACGTGCGATTTCCGCGCCGCCCAGACGGCCGCTAACTTCAACTTTGATACCTTTAGCGCCCAGACGCATTGCGTTCTGTACAGCACGCTTCATAGCACGACGGAACATAACACGACGTTCCAGCTGAGAAGTGATGCTGTCAGCAACCAGTTTTGCGTCCAGTTCAGGCTTACGAACTTCAGCGATATTGATCTGTGCAGGAACGCCAGCGATATCCGCTACGACCTTGCGCAGTTTTTCTACGTCTTCGCCTTTCTTACCGATAACGATGCCAGGACGAGCAGTGTGAATGGTCACACGGATGCTCTTAGCCGGACGCTCGATTACGATACGAGATACGGACGCTTTAGCCAGTTCCTTAGTCAGGTACTGACGTACTTTAAAATCGCTGTCCAGGTTGTCAGCGAATTCTTTGGTGTTCGCAAACCAGGTTGAGTTCCATGGTTTTACAATACCCAGGCGAATACCATTAGGATGTACTTTCTGACCCATTGCTAGTCTCCAGAGTCTCAGCGATCGGACACAACCACAGTAATGTGGCTGGTGCGCTTCAGGATGCGATCTGCACGACCTTTCGCACGCGGCATAATGCGCTTCATGCTCGGGCCTTCGTCTACGAAAATTTTCGCAACTTTCAGATCGTCAATGTCAGCGCCATCGTTGTGTTCAGCGTTAGCAATGGCAGATTCCAGAACTTTCTTGACCAGTACAGCCGCTTTCTTATTGGTGTAGGTCAGAATATCCAGGGCCTGCGACACTTTCTTACCGCGAATCAGGTCAGCAACAAGGCGAACCTTCTGAGCAGAAGAACGAGCATGGCGATGTTGAGCTAAAGTTTCCATCTCTTCCTCCTACCTTATTTCTTCTTCGCTTTTTTATCAGCAGCGTGGCCGCGATAAGTACGAGTCGGTGCGAATTCACCCAGTTTGTGACCGACCATTTCATCGGAAACGAATACTGGAACGTGCTGACGACCATTATGGACAGCGATGGTCAAACCGATCATGTTAGGAAAGATCGTTGAACGACGGGACCAAGTGCGCAGGGGCTTCTTGTCTCCGCTTTCCACCGCTTTCTCTACCTTCTTCAGCAAGTGCAGGTCAATAAAAGGACCTTTCTTGAGAGAACGTGGCATGGCTTATCCTCTAATATTATTTGCTACGGCGACGTACGATAAATTTATCAGTACGCTTGTTGCTGCGGGTCTTCTTACCTTTGGTCTGAACGCCCCACGGAGTTACCGGGTGCTTACCAAAGTTACGACCTTCACCACCACCATGTGGGTGGTCGACTGGGTTCATCGCAGTACCGCGAACGGTAGGACGAACACCACGCCAGCGTGCAGCACCTGCTTTACCCAGAACGCGCAGCATATGCTCAGCATTGCCAACTTCGCCCAGGGTAGCGCGGCAGTCTGCTTCGACTTTACGCATTTCACCAGAACGCAGACGCAGGGTGACATAAGCACCATCACGCGCAACGATCTGAACGTAAGTACCAGCGGAACGTGCCAGCTGACCGCCTTTACCTGGTTTCATTTCTACGTTATGAACGGTAGAACCAACCGGGATATTGCGCATCGGCAGGGTGTTACCTGCTTTGATTGCAGCATCAACGCCAGACTGAATCTGGTCGCCAGCTTTCAGGCCTTTAGGGGCCAGGATGTAACGGCGTTCGCCATCTTTGTACAGAACCAGCGCGATGTTCGCGGAACGGTTCGGATCGTACTCAAGACGCTCAACAACTGCTGGGATACCGTCTTTGTTGCGTTTAAAGTCAACAATACGATAAGCCTGCTTGTGGCCACCACCGATGTGACGAGTGGTGATACGGCCATTGTTGTTACGACCACCGGATTTGCTGTTCTTTTCCAGCAACGGAGCAAAAGGCTTGCCCTTGTGCAGCTCAGGGTTAACCACTTTAACAACGTGGCGACGACCCGGAGATGTCGGTTTACATTTAACAACTGCCATTGTATTACTCCTCCGACTTACTCAGCGCCGCCAACGAAGTCCAGATTCTGGCCTTCTTTCAGGGTGACGTAAGCTTTTTTCCAGTCGCTACGACGACCGATACGCTGTCCGTGACGTTTAACTTTCCCTTTAACTACCAGGGTGTTAACGACTTCGACTTCGACTTCAAACAGTTTCTGCACAGCAGCTTTGATTTCTGCTTTGGTCGCGTCTTTAGCAACTTTGAGAACGATGGTGTTAGTTTTTTCCATCGCAGTAGACGCTTTTTCAGAAACGTGCGGTGCGCGCAGCACCTTCAGCAGACGTTCTTCACGAATCATGCCAGCATCTCCTCAACTTGCTTAACAGCATCAGCAGTCATTACGACTTTGTCGAAGGCGATCAGGCTAACCGGGTCGATACCAGTCGCATCGCGTACGTCAACCTTGTGCAGGTTACGTGCGGCCAGGAACAGGTTCTCGTCCAGCTCACCGGTGATGATCAGCACATCTTCCAGAGCCATGTCTTTCAGTTTCTGTGCCAGCAGCTTAGTTTTAGGCGCTTCTACAGAGAAAGATTCGACAACGATCAGACGATCCTGACGTACCAGCTCGGACAGGATGCTTTTCAGCGCGCCGCGGTACATCTTTTTATTAACTTTTTGACTGTGGTCCTGCGGGCGAGCAGCGAAGGTCACGCCACCGGAACGCCAGATCGGGCTCTTGATAGAACCTGAACGCGCACGGCCAGTACCTTTCTGGCGCCACGGCTTTTTGCCGGAACCAGTTACTTCAGCACGAGTCTTCTGAGCACGAGTACCCTGACGAGCACCAGCTGCATAAGCAACAACAACCTGGTGAACCAGCGCTTCGTTGAAATCACGACCGAAGGTAGTTTCGGAAACAGTCAGCGCGCTCTGCGCGTCTTTCAATACTAATTCCATTGCTATCCCCTTACGCCTTCACAGCTGGTTTAACGATCAGGTCGCTACCGGTTGCACCCGGGACCGCACCTTTAACCAGCAGCAGGTTGCGCTCAGCGTCAACACGTACTACGTCCAGGCTCTGAACGGTTACACGTTCGTTACCCAGCTGACCTGCCATTTTCTTGCCTTTGAACACTTTGCCCGGAGTCTGGTTCTGACCGATAGAACCCGGAACGCGGTGAGACAAGGAGTTACCGTGAGTAGCGTCCTGGGTACGGAAGTTCCAGCGCTTAACGGTACCAGCAAAACCTTTACCTTTAGAGGTACCGGTTACGTCAACTTTTTTAACTTCAGCAAACAGTTCAACGCTAATGTCCTGACCTACGGTGAACTCTTCGCCTTCAGCCAGGCGGAATTCCCACAGACCACGGCCAGCTTCTACGCCAGCTTTAGCGAAGTGACCCGCTTCTGGTTTGGTTACACGGTTAGCTTTTTTAGCACCAGTGGTAACCTGAATAGCGCGGTAGCCATCGTTAGCCAGATCTTTAACCTGAGTAACGCGGTTTGCTTCAACTTCGATTACGGTTACTGGGATAGAAACGCCATCTTCAGTGAAGATGCGGGTCATACCCACTTTTTTACCGACTAAACCAATCATTGTATCAACCTCTCAATCGCTCGATGACCTGATTAACCCAGGCTGATCTGCACGTCTACACCGGCAGCCAGATCCAGACGCATCAGAGCATCAACGGTTTTCTCAGTTGGCTCAACGATGTCAACCAGACGCTTGTGAGTGCGGATCTCGTACTGATCACGCGCGTCTTTGTTAACGTGCGGGGAGATCAGAACGGTAAAGCGCTCTTTGCGGGTCGGCAGCGGGATCGGACCACGGACTTGCGCACCAGTGCGCTTAGCAGTCTCGACGATTTCCGCGGTTGATTGATCGATCAGACGATGATCAAACGCTTTAAGGCGGATACGGATTCTTTGGTTCTGCATGAGACCAGAGCTCCAATTATTTTATAAACGAAAATGATCACTACTCAGACCCATTACGATTGATGGGAGAGTGTAACCGTTCTTACGTAGCTCCCCGATTGGGAGCATTGTTAGGCAACTGAAAAAGATTGCTGCCCGGGGTTCAGATTGAACCAGCTGTCAATTACGACAAGCCCGCGCATTATACGTAAATCTGGGCAGGACGCAAGCCCAGTTTAGAAAATAGACGGCAGAGCTCAATTTTGCGTGTCCCCTCGTAAATGCGGTGCAATCGTACATTGTCGTGAAAACGGCCAGGAAGACCTCTCGCATCGTTTTAGTTTGCCGTTTGTTTCACCCTTGGGGTTACATGGAATATGGGCGCAAACATTCCATTGAGGTTTACGCCAATGCTTACTCTCCTCCCCTTCTTGTTTGCCTACCTTGGATTAACAGCACTGTTAGTTCGCGAGGATCTCCGGTCACATCTGCTTCCGGACCGATATCTCTGCCCGCTACTATGGGTTGGTCTGCTTTATCACCTCTGTCTTCAACCCGAGCGGCTGCCTACTGCCGTCGCAGGGGCGATAGCGGGATACACAGGATTCGCGATTATTTATTGGAGTTACAGACTGCTGCGTAAGCGTGAAGGGCTGGGTTACGGTGACGTAAAGTATCTGGGTGCGCTGGGCGCATGGCATGGATGGTGCGTACTTCCTGTGCTGGCATTATCAGCAGCTTTGCTGGCTACGCTTTATCTTCTCATCCTGGCGATGTGTAAACCCGGGGAACAGATATTAAAAAACCCACTGCCATTTGGACCTTTCATGGCGGCAGCGGGTTTAATGATGAGTGGGCAAAGCCTGATCAGCTTTCCACTTTAATTTGCGACTGGAGGTAATTTTGCAGCCCAATTTTACTGATAAGATCCAGTTCTGTTTCCAGCCAGTCGATGTGCCCTTCTTCATCGGCCAGAATCTCAATCATCATATCGCGGCTGACGTAGTCATGAACGCTGTCTGCATAAGCGATAGCTTCACGCAGATCTTTCGCCCCTTCGAGCTCCAGCGTCAGATCCGAACGCAATATCTCTTCGACATCTTCGCCGATACCCAGCTTGCCGAGATCCTGCAGGTTGGGAATACCCTCGAGGAACAGAATACGCTCGATGTACTTATCAGCGTGCTTCATCTCATCGATGGACTCATGGTATTCAATATCGTTGAGGCGAGTCAGACCCCAGTTTTTGAACATTCTCGCATGGAGAAAGTATTGGTTGATTGCGACAAGCTCATTTCCCAATAATTTATTGAGATAACTTATGATTTTGATATCACCTTTCATTATAGTCCCTCCGCTTCCACTCATTGAAGCGTAGATGGGGCTACAGGGATGTCAAAAGAAAAGTATGAGCCTCAGGCAATCTCTTTGTATTCCGGGATCTGCATCAATTCGTCCTGCATAATCTCGCGGGCAGCGCGAACGCACTTACCGCATTGATTTCCAACCGGAACAAACTTACGCAACTGCTGAAAAGATTGAGGATGAAACTGGCGAACGGCCTGACGAATTTTTTTATCACTCACACCGTTACATAAACAAACGTACATAACCACTCCCGTTCAAAATATGGGCAAAGTGTAAGTGAGAATAATTATGATTACAATAGCACAAGCACGAAGATGCGGGACGGGAGCGAACAAAAAATACGAAAATTTGTGACAGCCATAAACGCTGAAAACAAAAAAGGACGCCGAAGCGTCCTTTTTAATTCAGGGATAATTAATTAGCCCAGAACTTTAGCAACAACACCCGCGCCAACGGTACGGCCGCCTTCGCGGATTGCGAAACGCAGACCATCGTCCATTGCGATTGGGTGGATCAGGGTAACAACCATTTTGATGTTGTCGCCTGGCATTACCATCTCA
>NZ_CBDAHM010000019.1:0-20197 GCF_965195605.1 Leclercia sp. M-A074-M
CCGGACTATGGGAAACAGGTCAACTTCGCGGACGGCCCGGACTATGGGAAACAGGTCAACTTCTCGGACGGNCGGGAGTGTGGGAAACAGGTCAACTCCGCAGACGGCCCGGACTGTGGGAAACAGGTCAACTTTGCAGACGGCCGGGACTGTGGGAAACAGGTCAACTTTGCAGACGNCCGGGACTGTGGGAAACAGGTCAACTCCGCAGACGGCCCGGACTGTGGGAAACAGGTCAACTACGCAGACAGCCGCGATTGCGGGAAACAGGTCAAGTTAGGCAAGCACTATGGGAAACACAGCAAGTTCAGTATCCCCCCATATGTCAGCAACAAACTAAGGGGGGAGGAAATAAAAATTACAGACTATTGTTTTTTATCAAGAAAATTAAACAGCAAGCGACCATCTTCTTCAGTGGTATATGTTACCTTTAATGGCGTCTTCTCATTAATTTTCTTCAGAGCAGGTTCCAGGAAGGTACGCTTCATTTCAGCAATATTGTTTTTCTGCGAGGCAGGGAGCATAAACCTTTCACATAACCAGTCATGTGTGGTGATCCAGACACCAGTGCTCCGGAACTGACACAGGCTTTCATAAAGCCGGATGACACGAACACTATTAAGCTGGCCACAGTCATAGAGAGAATAGGTAGTGAACTGGGAGGTTAAGCCGACCAGGAATGGCATGACCTTGTAGTTAAATTCAATCTGCCAGGAACCCCGGCCTCGCTTCATTCCTGCTTCAGCCAGCCACGGACGTTTAACTTCTTCAAACTCACCTTCTTTTGGATAAAAGGTAACCGTTGATTCGCCCAGAGCATTTACCCCAGCCTTCACATCACGACTGGCGACAGACGTAGCGACATTGAAGTATTTGACGTAATCGGAAACGCTGATTTTGAAGAGCGGCAATACGTCAGAGTCATCTTCCTGGCTGTCATTAAAATAGGCCTGCATGAGGCATAACCACAGCACACGTTTTGCCTGAAGAGGCAGGTAATATGCAGCTTCGGTCAATTCGTTAGATTGCTTTATACTGGCGCGTTTTTTAAACGTTTTAGTAGCTGGCAAGAGTGCTTGAGTATCCATTTCAATGCCTATGGGTAAATTTTTACCCACCCATAATGACAGTGAAAACAGAAATTGCAAGCTATCGCGATACTTATCCACCGGAAAAATCTGCACTTTATCCACAAGTGGATAATTGAGAACTGAACTTGACCTCTTTCCCATAGCTTGTTGATGCGTATCCCATAGCTTGTTGACACAAAACCCACTGATACGTGATTAATTTCCCATATTATGTTTACCAGTTGCCCATACAGGCCCCCTCTCAGGCCGCACTGTACGCGGCTTTCAGGCTCCCTAAAAGATGTAAAATAAAGAAAAAGAATAAAAAAGTACTTTATAAAAATATGCCCGTGGATAAGTGGATAACCCCGAGGGGAGGTGATTTTTCAGGCATTGAGCGTAAGCAGAATTTATAAGTTTTGTTCCCTGGTGCTTCCTCGCTCACTCGGGGCTTCGCCCTGTCGCTCGACTGCGGCGAGCACTGCTGGCTCGATCATATCCGTGGCCGGAAGATACTACTCCTCCCCCGAGTCGCTCTCCAGAGCCGGCTACAGCGAGACAACCCGCACGAAGATTTCTATCGTCCCTGCAGACATATTCGAATCGTTTTTATTAACCCTGGCTTCCGTCGTGACAGAACACTACGTCCTGTAAAAGGGGGACTAAGGCCCCTGAATCACACACCTGAAATTAATAATGCGGAGTTTTACGATAATGTCATTGCTGGAAACTTTCCTGACCGCTTCTCAGGGGGCAACAATCCTGTTCCTTGCCATGCTGATCTACTGGCAAAAGCGATAAATCCAAGCGGGCTGGCCTTTGGCCAGCTTCGCTGTATAAGGGGAAAAATGCGGCATATCCAGACATTTCACTAGGCAATTTGAATTCAGATATCTATGCTTGGGATCCGGTCAACAGGAGGTAACAAGATGAAACTTGAAACTATACAGATAGATAATACCGTAAGGAGTGGTCTTAATTCTTTCACTGACGGGGTGATTATTCGTGATACAAAGGTATTGATCACGCTCAATCTCCCGGATGGACAGAAAACCACTATTGAGGGGGAATGGCGGCATATGTCGGACGCCAACAGGTTGTCAGAACGTATTACGATGCTTCAGCATGCGATCTATGAGCAGTATGAGGAATACAGAGCAGATATTCCCGTCAGCTGGTCCAGATAACGTCTGACAGACCTCCCCGGCGAGCAGGACGTTCGCCAGCATCATTCTCCTAAGTACTTAAATATTCCCTTTCAGCATGGCTACCGCATCCGCTTCGGGCATCTGAAACTGAACTCGATGCCGCGCAGCAACATCAAGTGCGAACACCTTCGTATAGACTTCCGTCGAGCTAATCGATTTGTGGCCCATCAGGCTCTGCAAAACCTTCAGTGGTATGCCGGCATACAGCATATGCATCGCGTAGGAGTGGCGGAACGTATGCGGGGTGACCGGCACCGAGAATGTCACCCCGTCGACGGCGGCCGCTTCAACCGCTTCGCCAATCCAGGTCCGTACTGTCCGGTCGGTGATGTCCCAGATGCGGGCTTTCTCTGTTCTGCCGGTACGCTTGTTGCGTCTTTCCAGCGGAATTTTCAGGGTGGCCACCATCATCTGCAGCTGGCTGACGTAGTGGTGATCGGAAAGCGGAACCAGACGATGAGCCTGGCTACCGGCGGGAGCTCGGCCGGCTGTCCTGGCCGCTTTTTCGGTGCGCTGCTTAAGCGTGGCCAGCTGCACGAACGGATACGGTGGCACCAGCGAAAAATCCCCCCGGGTCAGCGCCAGCGCCTCGTTGATACGTGCGCCGGTGTTCCAGAGGGTTGCCAGCAGCATCTTGCGGTGCAAATCGGGCACATAATGGAGCAGGGCGCTGACTTCCGGTGCCAGCAGGTATTTCGGTAGTTCATCTTGAACGAGCGCCATCTGGCGCAGGGCCAGCGCGGCGGGATAGTCAATGGCCACCGGCATTTGCGCCGGCTGCTGCGGGTGAGAATATGATAAGAGGCCGCTCATTGGTTTGACATTCCATCAGGTATCACTAATTGATTCCACTCCCTGTTGCGGGTAGCTTCAGCAGCGCGCAGGGCTCTTTCGCGCCTCCAGACTTTACGAAACACGGAAACTGCAGACCATTCATCATGACCTGTAAGACGTGTTTCGGGCATCCCGGTTGCCTTGCGCAGACGGACGGCAAGAATGACAGCGTTGATGCCCAAGCGCGTGAACTGATACTGCCGTTCCCTGAAATAGTCCTTATGCCAAGGAGGGTCGGAGTATTCGGCGGCATATGCAATTGCCCTGTGGGCCTCATCCTGGAGCACCGGCAGTTCACGGATGCGATACATAAGACGTGGCTCTAAAGTCCGCCAGTCACCGGAGACATCGATCAGATTCAGTTCAGGGTAATTCGTGACAGCTTTTCTCTCAGGCTGGGGGGCATCATCATCCTGGCCGTCATCCGTCACAACCCGGAAACAACCCTCAGCATACCGTTCAAGCATGAATACCAACTCGGTGGCAATGTAATGCAGTTCCTTTTTCATTTTATCTTCTGACGCCTGTCTCTCACGCTTAAGCGTGAAATAATGTGTCAGCCAGATGCCAGTGAGTGTTATACCCCCAGTAAGCAGGCCAGTGATAAGCCCGGTTGCCACGTTTCCCCAGATCCCCGCCCCTTGATTAATCAGCTGTACGGAAACCGGATGGGATGTCGCAGCAACTATACTCTCAGTTGCGGCCTGTATATCAGTCATTGATCATTTACCCCTTTATATTCCTGAGAAATCACACCTTCTGTATGTATTCAGCGGTCGGCAGCCAGCTCATCAGCCAGCTTCACAAACCTTTTGTGCTCAGTCTGCAGGTAATGGCTGTAAATCCGGGCATCACGTTCTGTCAGTCCGGATGGATTGCCGGTGAAGTAACGTTGCAGCACCGCAATACAGTGATTGTAGGTATCGAGATCATATTCCCAGTTTCCCAGCTCACCGGCCGCATCCAGTTCCTGGCGAAACTGCTCGTATTTACGGAGCAGAATGCCAAGACCTAATTCTGTTGCAGCATAAAGATTATTTTCTCCTGGCGCGGAAATCGCATTACGGATTTTTTCAAAAGCATAACTGAAATCATTTCTCTCATTGAATGCAGTAAACATGTCCTTTCCTCAGTTGAATAGTTAGCCGTGCAATTTTACCACACCTCAATCATCGTCAGATGAGTGCCACTCTGTCGCGACAGTGACTTTCACGAGAGTGATTTTCACATACTAAAATAATAAGCAGCCATATAACAACGTAATTAAATTACCTGACGGCCGCTCTGGCCGGATCCGACTTTTATGTTATTCCACAGTTTCCGGAAGTGTACCACGCACACGGAATAACCACAGCGCCCTTTCAGGGTGGTGAGCGGCCGGTCACGGGGCAGGGGAGGGGCACAACATATATGGTCACTGACAGCTGGAAACACCGCTACATCTTGTGTTTCCGGACCGCTGCGCGCCGGCGGGGCTGAATCAGATCCGGAACTACCTTTTTTCGGATCTCAGCGTCGACGGAAAGCAACGCCGTTTACACCTGATTAAAATATGCCACCAACAGCACCACAACACTAAAACTGCAAACATTGTTGATATCTGCAATTATATGGAATAGTTTAAATGCAACAGAATAAATCTGTGGTGATTACTGTCTATTTTGGTAAATCCTTCGCCTCTGGAGACACACATGGCTGAACAGAACGAAAATACTGAAAAAGGATTCACCCGCACACTGACCGTGCGGAACATGCCTCTTGATGTGGATATTGAGATCACGGAACAGGCGAAGGCGGCCGGCAAGTCAAAAAGCGATTTTGTTAAAGAATTCCTTTCAGCATCCTTCGGAGATCTGATCGGTAACTTTATGCGCGGGAATGGCCTGGTGGCGCTGATGGACAAAGACGTGGCCACAATGATGAACGCAGGCCTCGCCGATTACTGGTATGACAGTGCCCAGACGCTGGCCGAGAACCGGACCTGGTGTCGCTTGCTGGGCATTTATAAAGAAGAAGATCTGCAGCAGATCATGCGTAACGGCGTTCCCCTGCTTGAACTGCGCGCCGCGCAGCTGCCTGACATCACGCATATCCCGCATGGCACCTCACTGGCGTTTGCCCTCTTCATCGAGGCCGCGCGTCGTGATTTGCCGACATTAATCAAGGTGCATAAAGAACTGTTCTTCCTGCAGAAAGAAGGGGATTTTCTGGACATGGTCGATCAGATACGGCAAGCGCTGCGCCTGCCGCCCACGGAACGGCCGGTTTTCTGACGTTCTGGAACGAGAAAAGCCACCGCGAGGGTGGCTTTTCCGAACTACTTTTTCCGCGAGAGACCTCCTGAGGAGGCGACTCCGCCTTGATGGAACTATTAAGCCAGATACACGCCACGTATGTCAAACATTTTCAGGACCTGATTCATGACGGCACAACATTACATCACCACAGCAAGGCTGGATATCTACAGAAAGCACCTTAAGGTTAAACCCGCTCAGGTTATGGCAGCATATCACTGGAACAAAGCACTGGCTGGCGCATTGCTTCCTGCTATGCAGTGTCTTGAAGTCACTCTTCGCAATGCCATCAACACAGCCATACAGTCTTTTCCACCTGCTGGGGCCAAAGGCCTCTGGGATACCAACACTAACTGGGTGACCAGCCTACCGAAATACATGGGCGATAACCGAGTCAAGCCTTCCGAACGCTACAAGCGAGCACGAAATCCTAAAGATCGTCAGGATGCGGCAGGCTATTTACTGGATAAGTGGGGGAACAGACTCCTGGCAAGAACACTGATTGAAGAAAATTTAGTAGACCAGGCCAAAAGCCAGATAAGTAAGGAAGGAAAAAAACCTACACCTGACCGGATCATAGCCGGACTGACGTTTGGATTCTGGACCACCCTTTTGACGGACCCATATGAAGATCCCCACGGGGACCGGTTGCTCTGGCCGACTCTGACCTCGCAGGTATTTCCGAATGCCCCCGCAGGGTATTCACGACGTGATATCTGCGCTGCCTTCTTTCAGATAAAAGAACTGAGAAACCGTCTGTCACATCATGAGGCCGTATGGAAATTTCATCAAAAAAATCCGGCCACCGGTAAGACAGACTACTCCAAACCGGTATACGGAACACAGGCAAGCTGCAGCTTGTTGAGGAAACATTATGACGACATCATTGAGATGGTTGGCTGGATGAGCACTGAACGAAAAGACAATTTCCTGAATCATTCTGCCAATCTGCGATTCTATGCCCTGTGCTCTGTGGACGGGCTGAACAGCTATATTGCCCCGGAAAAAATCAAGGAACAAATTGAGGTTTCAAACGATGATAATGAAGACATTAACAGATTAATCAACGTCCTCGGAAAAAATGAATTCATACGGCTTGTGAAGGAGGAGCAAACGATACTCACCATCGGCACTGACAACTCCTTTTCCCTTCTCTGATCGCTGCGTTCTCTTTCCCCTACAAACCCGGAGTCCTTCCGGGTTTGTCCTTTTCCGGATCTCAGCTGGAAAAAGAGAAAGCAGACATATGCTGTACATATCCATATACTTTGCATATGCATATGCATATGCTTTACATACGCATATACGTACCATCTGCATATGCTTCACCTATACAAATCAGTCCTTCAGACATATACTGCACCCATGCGGGAAAACTCCCTGGCACACTCAGCATATGAGGAAAAACCATGCGCACAGTTTCTATTTTTAAAAACGGCAATAACCGCGCCATCCGCCTGCCCCGCGATCTGGATTTTGACGGCGTCAGCGAGCTGGAGATCGTCCGGGAAGGGGTCAGCATCATTCTGCGTCCCGTCCGGCCGACCTGGGGCTCATTCGCGCAGCTGGACAGGGCCGATCCGGACTTTATGGCGGAGCGTGAGGATGTGGTCAGCGATGAAGGACGCTTTGAGCCATGAAGAAAACCTGGATGCTCGACACTAACATCTGCTCGTTCATCATGCGCGAGCAGCCGGCAGCGGTGCTGAAGCGCCTGGAGCAGGCGGTGCTGCGCGGTGATCGCATCGTGGTCTCGGCCGTGACGTACGCCGAGATGCGCTTCGGCGCCACCGGCCCGAAGGCCTCGCCGCGCCATATTCAGCTGGTCGACGCGTTCTGCGCGCGCCTCGATGCTGTCCTGCCCTGGGACCGCGCCGCGGTGGACGCCACGACGGACATCCGGGTGGCGCTGCGCCTCGCCGGGACGCCGATCGGCCCGAACGACACGGCCATTGCCGGGCACGCCATCGCGGCCAGTGCCGTCCTGGTGACGAACAATGTGAGAGAGTTTGCGCGGGTCCCGGGCCTGATGCTGGAAGACTGGGTAAAATAAAACCGAAAAAAAATGTCGTTACGGAGACGACAGACATGAATGCTGAACACCCGAACTACGGCTGGCTTTTCAGTGAACGGGGTTCGAGGTCCAATGATGTAAAAAACCACGCTAAGAGGTTAATTCATTGTTTGTATTGAAATTTAACGGTCTTAACTCGCCCTTCAAAAATATCTTCTGGTAACGAAAACGTATAGCAAGTCGAGGAAAATATCTGGAAGGCAGCATCGGCGAACAAATTTCTTTGTATCGTGAAAACTTTCCCGAAAACTAGGAGGAAATGGAAGAGGATGGTTTCTGACGAAAAAATGCCCTGGCGGCATAGTCTGGATCCATGACTATGGCTATGAAGACTGGACCTGATACACCGCTAGTCATAACGACTCTTCGGAGCCGTTAAGCAGTCACTCGCCAATACGAAGGTCAAATAAAGTTACGCAATGACCACCCGCCAGACTCCCCCTGAAAGGGGGGAGAATGCGCGGGCAAATGTTCAGGCCATCATTCGGCCGCCTGTGATTTACAAGGGTTAGCGTCGTCAGTCTTCAGAGTTCATGGTCCCACGGCGGGTTAGCCCCTGGCCTGGAGACCGTCACCGCGGCGGCACGCATACCGAGATTGATCGCGCGGCGCACCTGCTCTCGTGACAATGTGACTAATTTAGGCTTCTCAAGGAGTCCGGCCTGCGAAAGGCTGGCGAGAATACCGGCATTGACCGTGTCCCCGGCGCCGACGGTATCGGCAACCGTTACGCGAACTCCTGGAACATGAAGATGGAAATTAGCGGTCCAGGCATCGGCGCCGTCAGCCCCGCGGGTGACCACAATAAGTTTTGGTCCCAGAGCAAGCCAACGGCGTATGACCTCGTGTTCTTCGCCGGGTTCGGCAAACCACGCGAGGTCCTCATCGGAAAGCTTGACGATATCCGCTAGGGCAATCATCCGCATCATGCGCGCTAGGTGTTTCTGCCGGTCCAGGATGAAGATTTCACGGATATTGGGATCGAGGAACATCACCCGGCGCGGCGCCTCTCTTACCATCAGCTCTTCATAAACGCTGCCGCACGGTTCGGCTATCAGGCTGATGCAGCCGAACAGGACGGCAGATACGTCATCACCGAGCGTCGGCAGGTCGCTTTCAGTCAGCATTCTGCCGGCGCTATTCTCATCGTAAAAGGTATAGCGCGCCTGTCCGCCTTCCAGCCTGACAAAGGCCAGCGTGGTCGGTAGCGGTGCGCGGGTTGAGGGCGAATAATCCACGCCAGAGGCCTCAAGCGTGTGGCGCAGCATGTCACCCATAAAATCGTCCGATAAACCGGAAAACAGCGCGACCGCTATCCCCTGGCGCCCCAGGGCAATGGCGGTATTGAACGCCGCGCCGCCGACGCAGGGCGTAAAGGCGGGAGCATTTTCACGGCTCCGGCAGGGCAGCATATCGATCAGGGCTTCTCCGCAGCAAAGGATCATGGCTTTTCCTCCTGACTCACCGCGACCTGCGGCGGCGTTTCCAGATTGTCGGCTACCTGCATCCAGTTGTCAGCGAATATCCCGCAGGCGGTTTTGATATCAACCCCGACCGGAAGCTCCGGACACTCGTTTTCCCCGTTGCTGCCCCAGTTCACCCAACCGGACTGACGGCGCTGGACTATCTGAAACGCGCCGGAGGGGCGGGAGGTCCACCAGATCATCGCCCGGCCGCTCGCTGAATCGTACTCGACGGTTTTACTGGCTGGTCCCGGGAACACGGTTTCATCCGGCACAGCGGAAACGTTGACGGGAGAATCAGTCAGGTGCCATTTCCGTTCATTCAGGTCGGCTCGTACGTGCGCCCGGGCGCGCACTACGCCAAGCCTTTCGCGGATTTCAGTTTCATCCAGCACGTTTTCCCAGCGGCAGAACATTCGCCAGTAAAGATCCCAATGAGCGGAGGCCATATCGGCGAGCTGTTCGCGGAATTCGGCAAATTTCGGACTCTGGTTTTCAGAGGTGGTAACGGTATGAGCCACCATGGCGACCAGCTCTTCGGCGTAGGGATCGCCTGCGCGATAGCGGGTACCGCCGTAGGCCGCGAAGCGGTCAAACAGCAGTTTTCCCGGACCGCTTTCAAACTCGTCGCCGACGGTGATCTTGTTGGTCACCGAACGCCCGTTAATGACCGTCGAAAAGTCATCAACCCAGTAGCGCCGCTGAAACCACGGGGTATTCCAGCTGAACTTCCAGTCGATGGTGAAGTGCTTACCGCGCAGCTCCGCTAATAATCCATCGGGGATCGTGCCGTGCATGCGATAGTGATGATAGACTGGGCCTTCCTCAACAATTTCAATATCTACGAGGGTATGTTCCGGCGGGTTAATCAGCCCATTTTCCGGGGTAAAGAACGGACCGTAAAAACCGCCGATGGCGTTATTCCCGGAAGGAAGCAGCTCGACGTTGTCCTGCAGACAGCGAAAATGGCGCAGTCCCCACTTGGATGAACCCACGCCCTGGGCGGTTCCCCGACACATTTCCAGATCGAAGCAGCCGGTATTGAGGCGGACAAAACAGTCTTTCTCCCGGCCAGGCAGGCGGTGGATACCGGCGACGTCACCGACTTCTGCCGCCGTTAGCGGCCGGTCAAGCCGCATCCGGAGCGTGCCGCTGAAGCTTACCGTTGCGATAAAGGCGGTACTGTTTTGCGTCGACTCATGAGTGAGGCGCTGGCAAAGGATCCGTTGGTCCTCGCTGGTGATTGCCCACCACAGGGGCTCCTGCAGTTTCTCGGGGAGAGTAAACGTAATCGGTTCGCGATCCCGGGTACCGTTCATCGGGTCCGTCAGCGTAATGTGATATGTCATGGGCGTATACTCCATTAAAATTTAAGCATGCGAAGACCCGCCGCCAGCGCGGCGGATAAACAAAGCGTCAGGGAAAGCTAGCGGGTACGGGCGATCTCTTTTTTCCGCCAGAAGGTAAACAGTTCCGGATGCTGCTTCAGTCCGTCAATCGCCACGGCAAGAATGATGACGATGCCTTTAATCAATAGCTGGGTGAAAAAGGGGACGCTCAGCAGAATCAGGCCGGTGCTGAGCACGCCGAGAATTATCGATCCAATCAGGGTGCCGATAATTCGCCCGCGTCCTCCGGCGAGGCTGGTGCCGCCCAGCACTACCGCCGCAATGGCGTCCAGTTCATATCCCGTACCCGCCGTAGGCTGGGCGGAAATGACCCGGGCGGCGAAGATAATGCCCGCCAGACCCGCGCAGACGCCGGCAATCATATAAACCGCCGCCAGTACGCGTTTTACCCGGACGCCGGCCAGGCGCGCGGCCTGGGCGTTGCCGCCGACGGCATAGATATGACGACCGAACCGCGTGCGCTCAAGAATAAACCACGCCAGCAGATAAACCACCAGCATAATAATGACCGGAACAGGGATGCCGGCGAGATAGCCATTCCCCAGCTCGCGGAAGCTCAGGCTACTCGATACAATAGGTTGCCCTTCGGTAATGGTATAGGCCATACCGCGCAGGAAGGTCATTGTGCCGAGAGTGACGATAAAGGGCGCGAGAGCGAGATAGGCGGTGAGCACGCCGTTCAGCAGACCGCAGAGCGCGCCCACGCCCACGCCGGCCAGAATCGCCAGCGGCGCAGGGATCCCGGCCATCGCCGCAACCACCGAGATCACGCCGGAGACGGCGACGATAGACCCGACGGACAAATCAATTCCGCTGGTTAAAATGACGAAGGTCATTCCCGCCGCCAGAATAGCGTTGACGGAAATCGAGCGGGCGATATTCAGCAGATTATCGACGCGGTTAAAGTTTGGTGCAAAGGTCGACATCAGGATCAGCAGCACCAGCAGAACGATTAAGATCCCCACCCGATCCCACCATTTCGCAAAATCAAACGGCGCTTTGACCGGCAGTTCCGTCACAGGTTTATTGTTGTCCATGGCATTCTCCGGATTGACTGGTAAAGGTTCCTGTTGCGTGCAGCATCACTTCTTCTTCCGTTGCTGAATATGAGGGTAACTGGTGAACGATTCGGCCGCCGCGCATAACCAGCACGCGGTCGCTGATGCCGATGGCCTCCGGTAAATCGGAGGAGATCACCAGAATGGCTTTCCCGGCGCGGGCGAGTTTGTCTATCAGTTCGTAAATTTCCCTTTTGGCGCCGATATCCACGCCGCGGGTCGGTTCATCGAGGATTAGCAGCCTCGAATCGCGCAGCAGCCAGCGCGCCAGCGCCGCTTTCTGCTGGTTTCCGCCGGACAGGGCGCTGACGGGTAGTTCGACCGCATTTTCCCGCAGCCGTAACCGTCGCATCTGCTCAAGGACGGCGGCGCGGATGGTTTTGCGTTTAACCACGCCGCCGGCGACAAAGTTCTCCAGCGAGCTGATATCAATGTTGTGCTCAACCGAATGACCCAGAAACAGGCCCTGGGTTTTGCGGTCCTCGGTCACCATCCCGATTCCGTCGGCGATGGCGGCGGTGGGATCTGACGGATGGCTTACCTTGCCGTTAATACGCACGCTTCCTTGGCTACGAGGGTCGGCGCCGAATAACAGCCGGGCCACTTCGGTTCGGCCAGAGCCAACCAGCCCGGACATGCTGACGACTTCGCCCGCTTTGACCTCAAAGGAGACCGGGCCGGTTGCGCTACCCGCCAGATCCGCGACCTCCAGCAGTACTTTGCCGGGCGTACGCGGTTCGTGCTGATAGAGATCGACGATTTGACGGCCAACCATCATGCGTACGATATCGGTGGTCGAGACGCTGCTCAGAGTTTCCGTGCCGATCCACGTGCCGTCCCTGAACACCGTGACCCGGTTTGCCAGCTGCCATACCTCTTCCATGCGGTGTGAGATGTAGACCATCCCGACCCCATCCTGACGCATTTGCTCGATAAGCCGGTAAAGCTGGAGGGTCTCTGCCCGCGACAGAGCGGCGGTCGGCTCATCAAGCACCAGTACTTTTGCGTTTTCACTGACGGCGCGTGCAATCTCGACCATTTGCTGACGTCCGATGCTCAACGAGCCGAGCGGCGCCTGCGGGTCGATGTCCGCGTTAATCCGGTCCAGCTTCTCCCGGGCCTCACGGAGCATCCGTTTGCGATCGAGAATACCGGCGAAAGAGGTCTGTTCCTGGCCGAGAAATAGATTTTCCGCCACAGTCATATCGGGAACCGTATTCAGCTCTTGATGGATGATGGCGATGCCATATTTGCGCGCATCTCTTGGCGTGCGAATATCAATCTCCTGCCCGTTGATATAGATCGCGCCGCTATCGCGCTGCTCGTTTCCGGAGAGGATCTTCATCAGCGTGGATTTACCCGCGCCGTTTTCCCCCATCAGGGCATGGACCTCTCCGGCGAATAAATCAAAGCGTACGTTGTTCAGTGCGAGGGTCGCGCCGTAGCGTTTTGAAATCCCTTCCAGCCTAAGCAAGGGGGGTGAAGTGATGTCGGCCATTGTCTTTGCCCTCCGGGATGAACCCAATCGTCATCCCGTTTTTGCCTCTTGAGTGATGATGTGATTACCAGCCAGGATAGCTATCTACGTTGTCGCGCGTGACCAGCACGCTGGGGATCAATACGGTAGGGGACGCAATATGCTTGCCATCAACCATATCCTGAGCAAGCGAGATGGCCTGGCGCACCATTTCGCCCGGGTTTTGCGTGGCGGTACCAATAAACGGTGAGCCGCTGCGCTTGAGTTCTTCAACCGCTTCCGGGCTGCCGTCTACGCCGGTGACTTTAATCGCACCGGCTTTGCCGGCCTGCTCAACGGCCAGCACCGCGCCGAGCGCCGCAGGATCGTTCATACCGAAAATACCGGAGACATCCGGATTGGCGGTGAGCATATCGGTGGTGACCATCAGGCCGGAAGCGCGGTCGTTGCGGGATGCCTGCTGCCCGACGATTTTGATATCTGGATATTTTTGCGCGACGTTTTTACAGCCTTTGATGCGGTCAATAATGGTTTGAATCGGCGTGCCGTCCACCAGCAGCACTTTGCCTTTGCCGCCCATTTGGCTGAACAGATATTCGCAGGAGGTTTCGCCGGCCTGGATGGCATTGGTCATGATCGCCGCGTCAGCGCCCCTGGCGGGCGTATCGACCGCGATAACGATAATTCCGGCGGCTTTTGCCCGCTGAATGGCCGGCTCGATGCCGGACTCATCGACGGCGGAAATAATGATCAGATCCACTTTCTGCTGAATAAAGGCGTCAATCTGCGTGTTCTGGTTTGCCAGATCGACCTGCGCATCTTGTACGTTAAGAGTTGCGCCGATTTTTGCCGCGGCCTGCTTTGCGTTCCTTTCCATTGCAGAGAAGAAAGGGTTAGACATGTCCTGCACCATTAAGCCGATATGGGTTATTTTTTTGCTCTCCTGCGGCGCGGCGCTGGCGGCGGGGATAAATCCTGTCATGGTGGTGATTACCGCAGTAACCGCGACAGCCAGAAATGCTTTGTGAAGTTTGGTCATATTCTGTTCCTTTCATTATCGTGTGGTATGACGTACGGCCAGGTGTGGGGAAGCCTCAGAAATAATCCTCTGATGTTGTTTTTTTACTGTCGGCCGATTATTCAGCCGTTATTTAAAGCTCTAAAATGATTAGAGAGGGATGGCAAACGCTTTGCCGCTGTTAGCCGACAGGCACCTTAGCGGGCCTGGCAAAAACGCGACAGCAGTTCTTCAGGCCCGCGCGAGCGAAGCGGCGTCGGGCAGGCCCATTCGGGCGAAACGTTGTCAGCAATCTCTATAATGTCTTTTAATTGTTATGCGTTTTTTTACAGCCGCAGGACTGGCGAATAACCAGCTCGGCGGGAACTTTACGTTGGGTGTTGATTTCTCCTTTCCCTTCCAGGTTAATTAACTGGATAAGCATTTCAGCCGACTGTCTGCCAATCTCTTCACTATTTTCATTGAGCACCGTCAGCGGCGGATTTAATAGCGGCGCCCAGTCGAATTCGTCGTAGGCAATCAGGGCCATATCCTCTGGAATGGCTATCTGGCGCTGCTGGAGCTGTTTGAGTGAACCCAGCAGAATAGGGTTGTTACCGGCAATAAGGACATCCGGCAGCGCTTTCTGGCGGTCGAGGTACTGGCTCAGTTTGTCTGCAGCCGACTGCGCGTCGTTTTCCGTTTCGACAACTCCAAGCGTAGCGCCGCACCGCTCGGCGGCCTCGCGTATTCCGCGCTCGCGTTCAAAACGCGTAGTCCAGCGGTCCGGGTAGATAAGGAGCAGCCAGTTTTTATAGTCGTACTGCGCCAGATGGTTTCCAACCAGCAGGCTGGCATGGTAATTGTCGGTCGTGACGCTGGGAAAGTTGTGCTCGCCGCGGGGCGGGGAATCAACGAAGACGACCGGGATATCCCATTTCGCCAGCAGAGTCAGGCTTTCCGGCTGCAGCGTCACCGTCGAAATGATCCCGGCCATCCGTGACTCTATCAGGCGGTTAATCATCCGATCTTCCTGCGCGCGGTCATAGATGCCGTTGACCGCAATATCGCCAAGCACCACGGTCCACTGTGAAGGCTGCAGTATCTGCTGAATGCCGGACATCAGGTTGAGATAGTAATAGTTCGACGCATGGGCGGTGATCACCGCCACCGAGTCTCTGCTCGAACGGCGTAGCGCCTGGGCCGCGCGGTTGGGTACGTAGCCGAGCTCTCGCGCCACTTTTAAAATCAGCTCCCGGCTGTCGTCAGCGACGCCATCGCCACCGTTTAGCGCGCGCGAAACGGTAAACATGGAAAATCCCGTTGCTTCGCTCACATCCCGCATTGTTGCTTTACGCATTTTTCGGTCTCTGCATCTAAGAAATTACCTGCGATATATACGGTTATTATCAAAACCTAAACGTTTATGGAACCATAACATAAACGTTTAGGTTTGTTTGATCAGTGAGCCGCTTCTCGTTTTGTGAACAGAAGGTAAATAACTTTGTTTGTGAATGATTTCTGGGAAAGTTGGAGTCTCGCTCGGAAGTGAGCGTGCTCATAACTTCGCAGATCCTTTTCTGGATCGTAAAGGATCAAATCTTTCTGTTAGTTCAATCTGCTAGTGATATAGCCCTTCAGAAGCCAGTAATCGGGGGCCGCTTGGAAAACGGATCTATGGTCACTCCCGTTTTTGCAACACCGATTTTGACGACAAGTTGGCTTGCTTGAATCTATCCGGCGTCTGAATGGGATTTTATTCCCGCGCCTTGATGAGTTCCGCGCCTGATGAACCTCCAGAAAATATACGGCTTCAATGAGCCTTTCCGTTTTACAGGTTCCTCAACAGGCCGGTGGGCCGTTAGTATCATCAATATCAGTATTCGCAAAACCAGATCAGTAATTCTTTAAACCGGTGTATTTCTGCCGTTATGCTACATAAGTTTGCTGTCGTGCCGTTAGGGCCCAGGCTATTCTGGCCAGCTTGTTTGCCAGAGCACAAGTGACGACAAAGTTGCTTTTCCGGCACAGTAAATCCCTGACCCAATCGGCCAATTTGCCAGACTGGTGTTCCAGTTTTTGTATGAATACCCTGGCACATTGAACCAACAAAGTTCGGATCTTTTTATTACCTCGCTTACTAATTCCCAGCAATGTCGTCCTACCTCCCGTGCTGTACTGCCGAGGTACAAGCCCTGTTGCCGCCGCAAAGTCACGGCTGCTGGCGTACTGCTTCCCGTCGCCAATCTCAGTTGAAATAGTACTCGCTGTCAGTGTTCCGACGCAGGGAATGCTCAGCAAGCGCTGTCCAACCTCATCTTCGTCCAACTTTCGTTTCAACTGGGATTCCAAATCTTTAATCTGCTCAACAAGATAGTGATAATGCTGTTGTAATTTCAGCAATAACTGGCTGAGGTAAAGAGGCAAACTATTATCCTCAAGAATGGTACTCAGTCGGCTAATAACGGCAGCTCCTCGGGGAACGCTAATGCCAAATTCCAGCAGAAAAGCATGCATTTGATTGGTTGTTTTTACCTTATCCTGAACCAGGGATTCACGGACACGATGCAGAGCCCGCATTGCCTGCTGAGATTCCGTTCTGGGCTGCACAAAACGCATAGACGGACGCGATGCAGCTTCACAAATAGCTTCGGCGTCGACAAAGTCGTTTTTATTGCTTTTAACGAACGGGCGGACAAATTGTGGTGATATCAGCTTTGGGGAATGCCCCAACTCTTCCAACTTGCGTGCCATAAAGTGAGAACCGCCACAGGCTTCCATTGCGATGGTTGTAGCGGGGCATGTCGCCAAAAATTCGATCAACTTTGGCCGGGTAAATTTTTTACGGTAAACAGCCTTCCCGCGACGATCCTGGCAATGAATATGGAAAGAGTTTTTACCCAGATCGATACCAATGAGCGCAATGTTTTCCATGATAGTTCTCCGAATGAAAGCCTGTCCTCAGCATAGTACCGGGAAGGAGGGAGTGACCATCTCATTAAATATCCTACGCTAAGACAGTTTTTTGTACAGACTGCTATCCACTGAGCGTAGTGTGCGATATTTACCCTGTCCCAGCTTGAGGTTTGTTCGCCAGACGTAATCCCCACTCAAATTTATGTGTTCCCATCCCAGCGGGGACAGATGAGCAATAAGCTGTTCATTTAGCGGGATCCCTTTCCGTTTCAGAGAATCTATGGCTCTTTCTATATATACCGTATTCCAAAGTGAGATAGCCGCAGTCAGCAATGTCAGCCCACTGGCTCGGTAGCTCTGGTTTTCCAGTCCCCGATCCCTGATTTCCCCAAGTCGGTGCATAAAGACGGCTCGCGCAAGGGCATTGCGGGCCTCACCTTTATTCAACCCCGCCTGTACGCGTCGGCGCAGGGAAGGATCCCGGAACCAATCCAGCATAAATAATGATCTTTCTATACGCCCGATCTCCCTCAGAGCCTTTGCCAGACCATTTTGTTTCGGATAGCTGGCCAGCTTTTTCATCATCAGCGATGCTGTTACCGTTCCCTGCTTTATAGAACTTGCCAGACGCAGCACCTCATGCCAGTGGGTTTCAATTTCCTTTAGATGCAGGCTGGTTGTGGGGATGATTGACTGAAGCCCTGGATACAACTCAGCTTTTCCATGAATAAACAGCCGCTTGTCATGAAGATCCCGGATCCTTGGCGCAAATGCGAATCCGAGCAGATGCATTAGCGCGAAAACGTGCTCAGTGAAGCCTGCGGTGTCAGTGTAATGCTCTGTAATTTCCAGATCGGTTTCGTGGTACAGCAGACCATCAAGCACGTGTGTTGAGTCCCGCACGCGACTGATGACTTTGGTGTAAAACGGGCTGTATTGGTCCGAAATATGCGTATAAATCTGCACGCCAGGCTCCTGACCGTATTTCAGATTGACCTGGCCCGCATAACGCCCGTGACTCCCCACCCGAAAGTTTTGTCCGTCAGACGATGACGTTGATCCATCGCCCCAGAATGCTGCCAGAGGCCGTTTTTTCTGAGCATTAACCAACTCGGCCAGCGCAGCTGAATAGGTTTCATCTCTGATGTACCATGCCTGGATGCCCTCAAGTGACGATTTTGTCGTTCCCGGACAGGATTCGGCCATTTTTGTCAGCCCAAGGTTGATGCCATCCGCCAGGATGGTGGTCAGTAACAACTTTCTGTCTTTAGGTCTGACGTGATTATTTTTGAGATGTGTAAAATGGCGGGTAAAACCTGTCCAACTATCCACTTCATCGAGCATTTCAGTAATTTTAGGATGAGGTAGCATGCCATAAACCAGATCGCCAAAAGGGGATGCTGCTGAAGGGACACTGTTATCCAGCGGGGTAATTTTCACGCCTTTATCCGATATATCAACATCGGGCAAATCACCAGCCAGCGCCATCGCATTGACTTCCTCCAGGCGCGATGCCAGAAGCGTCATACGGCTCTTGATGTATTCATGGCAATCGGTCGGAGCAGTAAGGGGTAGCTGGTTATCCCGGAGGGATTTATCAAAATCGCCAGACGGGATCAGATAATCATCGAAATTCCTGTAACGGCGAGATCCCTTTACCCAGATATCACCTGAACGTAAGGCTCCCTTTAGTTCATTCAGCACGCAAAATTCGTAATATTTACGGTCAATGCCGGTGGGAGTGATCACAACTTTTCTCCAGCTTTCCGGGATGAACCCGATTGGCGCGGAAGGCGGTACTTTTCGGAGTTGTTTTCGATACATCTCTGTGACGGTATCCAGTGCGTCACTGAGCGACATTGCGGCGGGTGCAGCCCTGAACTGCAACGCGGACAGCATCCGGGGGGCGTATTTACGCAGCGTACTGTATTTTTCGGTGATTAGATGCAACGGGTCGAAGTTGTCCTTACGTGACAGGAACCGCGTCTCTTCCACGCTGTTGATGAATTCCTGCCAGGGAAGAACGTCTTCTATTGCGGCCCAGGGATCTTCCCCGGATTCTCTGGCGTTAAGTAATGCCAGCCCGACGGTAACGTATTGCTTCAGCTTACTCTGAATCAGCTTTCCCGTTTGCTGGAGCCGTTCGGCCTGCGTACGTTTTGCCCTGCTGAACAGACTACCCAGAATACGCTCGTGCAGATCAATAACTTCGTCAGTCAGGGTGGCTTTGGCTTCCGATATGATACAAACCAGCGAAGCATAACGGCGAACATCGGTAAATTTTGCCAGGTCCCGGCTACTCATTTTCCTACCTTCGCGCGCGAGTTTCAGGAGCCGGTTCTGGTGAACGGAAAGCGCAATACCGTCAGGCAGAGCCAGCGACTCTATCGCATTTAACCGGTCGATATGTTGCAGGACATTTTTGCCATTAATTTTTCCTGGGGGCTGAAGCAGCCAGGCCAGCCGAGAGGGTTGTTCACCTTCTGAGATCAGCAAACGGTCCAGTGCCGCTTTTTGCCCCGGTTCAAGCGGCGCAGTCAGTGCGGAAAAAACCGCTCTGTCGGCAAGCGTTGCTGCTTCAGCCAGAGTTCGTTCGATGACCTCAACAGAGGGGAAAATAACCTTATTATTGTGGAGCCAGGAGAGCATTTCCTCTGCAAGTAAAAAACCTCTGTCTGTCCGCATGGCGTGGGGATAAAGGTGGCGAATGCAGGCTTTTTGCAGTACCCGGTTAAAGGGAGACAATTCCAGGTAGCGGTAGAGTTCAGCCAGATGTTCCCAGCGGGTGACTTCTCTTAATGCATACTCGGCCCACAAATCAGGATTAAGTTTCAAGTGAGTCGCCAGCCGGGAGACAACCCCGTCGTGAGGGGACATATTTTTGTCGGGAGTAAATCCCGGTCCCCGCAAATAGCAGAGTAAAACAGCAAAGCCCAGGCGGTTAGCTGGCCTGCGGTGTTTATTAATAAGCGCGAGGTCATGTTCGCTCAAAAAGCACATGCGGGTCAGAAGAACATCATCATCCGGTACAACCAACAAGCGCTCTTTTTCTTCACTACTGAGTATTTGTGGCACTGTTGCAAAGTTAGCGATGAGGCAGCCTTTTGTCTTATTCAAAGGCCTTACATTTCAAAAACTCTGCTTACCAGGCGCATTTCGCCCAGGGGATCACCATAATAAAATGCTGAGGCCTGGCCTTTGCGTAGTGCACGCATCACCTCAATACCTTTGATGGTGGCGTAAGCCGTCTTCATGGATTTAAATCCCAGCGTGGCGNNGATTATCCGTTTCAGTTTGCCATGATCGCATTCAATCACGTTGTTCCGGTACTTAATCTGTCGGTGTTCAACGTCAGACGGGCACCGGCCTTCGCGTTTGAGCAGAGCAAGCGCGCGAC
>NZ_CBDAHM010000020.1:0-10977 GCF_965195605.1 Leclercia sp. M-A074-M
TCTGCCTCGTGAAGAAGGTGTTGCTGACTCATACCAGGCCTGAATAGCTTCATCATCCAGCCAGAAAGTTATGGAGCCACGGTTGATGAGGGCTTTATTGTAGGTGGGCCAGTTGGTTATTTTGAACTTTTGCTTTGCCACGGAACGGTCTGCGTTGTCGGGAAGATGCGTGATCTGATCCTTCAACTCAGCAAAAGTTCGATTTATTCAACAAAGCCCATTCAGTCCTCAATTTGTGCATTTTTTAAACGAAAAAAGGGTGTCTAATACGGTGAAATCATAGTATTACCAAAGTAATAAATAAAAAGTTATTTAAATCAGTAATTTAGATTTGATTTGTAATACCTGGGTAATACCGCAGCATGGCTAAATTTTGTTTTTTTTCTTTTAAATCAGTGCGATAGCGTGATTTATCACGCTGCGTTAGGTGTATAGCAGGTTAAGGGATAAAAAATCATCTTTTTTTGGTAGGGCGATCTCCGTAGGTTAAGGGGCATTTGGCTAAAAAGCGTCCTATTCTTTGATGGTCATGCTTGCATGACCATCTGAGCAACCAAAAACTACAGATAAACTACAAAAAACGTTTTGCCTTAGTGTTGTAAGACTACAAATAGACTACAATAAAACTACAAATAAACTACAAAAAACGTGACAGACTACAAATAGACTACAATAAAACTACAGATAAACTACAAAACTCGATTGACCCCTTCTTACGAGTGTTGTAGAGTCATTTTCATACAACGGAGGGGGTTATGAATAAACCAGCAGATCTGAAACCCCGCAACTTATCGGCTGCTGTCAGATTGCGCCTAAATGAAATCGAGAACTGGCTGGACAGAGGGCTAACGCGGCATGAAATTGCTGAAATCCTCGACAGCGAATACAGCTTTTCGGTAACAGCCAAAGGGCTTGAGATGGCACTGTATAGAACGCGGCAAAACCGAAAAAATGTATTGCACAATACGCATGATAAGAGTAGCGCGAAGGGTGCAGCGGAAAGTGTATTGCACAATACACAACCGTCTGAGCCTGAAGTGCAGGAAAGTAAAAAAGCAGAGAGTCCCGGCATTATTGATAAAGAATTCTTCAAGAAAATCGGTGAGAATTTCGACCCTAAGAAGTTCAACAAAAAATTCTGAGGTGATTTATGAAAGTAGCGGTAATTAATTACAGTGGCAGTGTTCGTAAAACCTTAATTTCATCTTACCTGTTAGCCCCGCGCGGCTTTGTTGAATAAATCAGATTTCGGGTAAGTCTCCCCCGTAGCGGGTTGTGTTTTCAGGCAATACGCACGCTTTCAGGCATACCTGCTTTCGTCATTTTGTTCAGCGCTCGTACCAGGGCCATAGCCTCTGCAACCTGACCATCGTAGTCACGCAGTGTCAGTGAACCTCCGAACAGCTGTTTTACCCGGTACATCGCCGTTTCCGCTATCGAGCGACGGTTGTAATCTGTTGTCCATTTCCACCGCGCATTACTCCCGGTCAGCCGCTGATTCGCAACAGCACGGTTACGGTCTGCATATTCACCGGGCCAGTAACCCGCGCCTTTTCGGGGCGGGATAAGCGCGCTGATTTTCTTACGCCGCAGTTCATCGTGACAGAGTTGGGTGTCGTAAGCGCCGTCTGCCGATGCTGCCCTGATTTTTCTGTGAGTCTGCCGGATAAGACCCGGGAAGGCTTCTGAGTCCGTCACATTGTTCAGCGACAGGTTTGCACAGATGATTTCATGTGTGTTGCTGTCAACTGCCAGATGCAACTTTCGCCATATACGACGGCGTTCCTGGCCATGCTTTTTGACTTTCCATTCGCCTTCACCAAAGACCTTCAGCCCGGTGGAATCAATCACCAGATGCGCGATTTCACCCCGGGTGAACGTTTTGAAACTGACATTAACCGACTTTGCGCGCTTGCTGACACTGGTGTAATCCGGGCAGCGCAACGGAACATTCATCAGTGTAAAAATGGAATCAATAAAACCCTGTGCAGCCCGCAGGGTCAACCTGAACACGCGTTTAATGACCAGAACGGTGGTGATGGCGAGATCAGAATAGCGCTGAGGTCTTCCCCGTGATGAAGGCGTTGCCGACTCATACCAGGCCTGAATAGCTTCATCATCCAGCCAGAAAGTTATGGAGCCACGGTTGATGAGGGCTTTATTGTAGGTGGGCCAGTTGGTTATTTTGAACTTTTGCTTTGCCACGGAACGGTCTGCGTTGTCGGGAAGATGCGTGATCTGATCCTTCAACTCAGCAAAAGTTCGATTTATTCAACAAAGCCGTCTGTGTTGTAAAATGGCGCCGAAAGCCCGGCGTAGCCGGTTGCCGGGCTATAAATTCTGCCACCCTACCCCCTGCCCTGATTAGCCTTAACTCGCGAACAGCAATGAAGAAGTCAAAGTAATCCCTTTTAACCCCGGTGAGCGGGCTTTACGGCGTTTACGACGTAAAGGGCGTGATTTCCGGGGCCTAAGCGGCGGCAGCTTGCTGCTGACGCTTAGGGGGATGTTCATCAACTATTTCAGCGACACCAGGGAACTTAACACGGTAGCTGCAAAGCCCTAATCCCGCTCACCGCCACGCAGCTGCCGTACGTCCCCCACGGGGGTGCGCAGTGCTGCGCGCGGGAACGGCGGCCCGTCTGCGGGACGCGGCGCCGTACTGCGCGTTAGCGGCCGCACGCGGCCGGTTACGGGGGACACTCCGCCATACGACCAGCGACCCGCTGAGCTGCACAATCCACAGATAACACAAGCTACATACATGTCGATATGGGAATCGGCCCACCTTGCCGCGCGCCGGTGCCGTGTGGGAATCCGCCCACCTTGCCGGGCGCCGGTGCTGTGTGGAAATCCGCCCACCTTGCCGCGCGCCGGTGCCGTGTGGGAATCCGCCCACCTTGCCGCGCGCCGGTGCCGTGTGGGAATCCGCCCACCTTGCCGGGCGCCGGTGCTGTGTGGAAATCCGCCCACCTTACCGGGCGCCGGTGCTGTGTGGAAATCCGCCCATCTTGCCGGGCGCCGGTGCCGTGTGGGAATCCGCCCACCTTGCCGGGCGCCGGTGCTGTGTGGAAATCCGCCCACCTTACCGGGCGCCGGTGCTGTGTGGAAATCCGCCCATCTTGCCGGGCGCCGGTGCCGTGTGGGAATCCGCCCACCTTACCGGGCGCCGGTGCCGTGTGGGAATCCGCCCACCTTACCGGGCGCCGGTGCCGTGTGGGAATCCGCCCACCTTACCGGGCGCCGGTGCTGTGTGGAAATCCGCCCATCTTCATGACAAAAATTTGTCAAATGACAGGCTCATGTGTGCTGATTTATGTCAGACGGGATTTTGCTTATCAATTATTGAGAACAGAAATTTTCCTGAATCATCAATACTATACTTAGCAAGTAAAGGTGTTTTCTCATTTATCTGCTTGAGTGCAGGATCAAGGAAAGATCGTTTCAACTCTGCCAAGTTCTTCTGCTGGGATTCCGGTAAGACGAAACGGTCATTTAACCAAGCATGAGTAGTAACCCATAAGCCTGAAGATTTGAATTGAGCAAGACTTTCATAAAGGCGGATCGTCCGGGGATTTCGAAGACTGCCACAATCGCGGAGCGAGTAGGTGGTGAACTGGTTGGTAATGACTCCAACTTACTGATAGTGTTTTATGTTCAGATAATGCCCGATGACCTTGTCATGCAGCTCCACCGATTTTGAGAACGACAGTGACTTCCGTCCCAGCCTTGCCAGATGTTGTCTCAGATTCAGGTTATGTCGCTCAATGCGCTGAGTGTAACGCTTGCTGATTACGTGCAGCTTTCCCTTCAGGCGGGATTCATACAGCGGCCAGCCATCCGTCATCCATACCACGACCTCAAAGGCCGACAGCAGGCTCAGAAGACGCTCCAGTGTGGCCAGAGTGCGTTCACCGAAGACGTGCGCCACAACCGTCCTCCGTATCCTGTCATACGCGTAAAACAGCCAGCGCTGACGTGATTTAGCACCGACGTAGCCCCACTGTTCGTCCATTTCCGCGCAGACGATGACGTCACTGCCCGGCTGTATGCGCGAGGTTACCGACTGCGGCCTGAGTTTTTTAAGTGACGTAAAATCGTGTTGAGGCCAACGCCCATAATGCGGGCGGTTGCCCGGCATCCAACGCCATTCATGGCCATATCAATGATTTTCTGGTGCGTACCGGGTTGAGAGGCGGTGTAAGTGAACTGTAGCTGCCATGTTTTACGGCAGTGAGAGCAGAGATAGCGCTGATGTCCGGCAGTACTTTTACCGTTACGCACCACGCCTTCAGTAGCTGAGCAGGAGGGACAACTGATGGAGATGGAAGCCACTGGAGCACCTCAAAGACACCATCGTACACTAAATCAGTAAGTTGGCACCATTATCCGGCAGGCGATCTGGATTATCGTCACGCTGTTAAATATGTCGCGGTAGGGATACCCGTTACCGGATACCCCCCGCACAGATCCCGGCGTGCGCGATTTACGCACCGGGCTCCTGCCTCGGGTGTCTGGCGGTGAACCGCTCCACAGGCCATGGATGAAGAACCCGAACCCTTGGTAGCCATGCGGCTGCCAGTTTGTTTGCTTTCGTCCAGGTCGTATCATCCTTCTGGCTCCTGCGCCTGAGCGCCCGGCGCCAGAGGTTTGTTACGTGTGTCCTGAACTTCTGCATGGTGGGGAAGTTGCCCGGTACCGAGTGATAGTTCAGGTATCCCTGAACCACTCTCCTGAGCCATTTTCCCTGTTCGGGGATTGAGTAATGCCAGCGCCTTCGCAGACCGTCTTTGATGGCTTTCAGAGTTGCCGTCATCCGATCCCGGCGGGTCTTTCGTATCAGCATGAACCTGCCGTTGCGATCTTTCCCGCTGATGTGCGTGAACCCGAGGAAGTTGAACGTTTCTGGTTTGCCTTTTCCCCTGATGGCACGGTTTTCGGCAGCGAAGCGGCCGAACTCCATCAGACGGGTTTTCTCCGGGTGAACCGTGAGTCCGAACTCCCTCAGTCTGCGCTGCATGGCTATACGGAAGCGCCGGGCATCGTATCGTTTGTCGAACCCGATGACGATGTCATCGGCGTATCTGACCATTACCACATTGCCTGTGGCATAGCGACGTCGCCACTGATGCGCCCACAGATCGAAGACGTAGTGGAGGTATATGTTTGCCAGCAGCGGTGAGATGACCGCACCCTGTGGGGTGCCTTCCTCCGTTGCTCGCCATTGACCCTCCTCCAACGTCCCGGCTGTGAGCCACTTACGTATGAGCCTGATTACGCTCCGGTCGCCGATCCGATGCTCTGTGAACCTGATCAGCCATTCGTGGCTCACCCTGTCGAAGAACTGACTGATGTCGGCATCCAGTACCCAGTTTACGTTAGTGCGTACCAGCCCTGTGGCCAGTGCGTCCAGTGCATCGTGCTGGCTTCGCCCGGGTCTGAACCCGTATGAGAACCCCATAAAGTCGTTTTCATAGACTGCGTTCAGGATTTTCACCAGCGCATACTGGACGATCTTGTCCTCCAGCGAGGCGATGCCGAGCGGGCGTTGTTTTCCATCCGCTTTTGGGATGTAGTGACGCCTGCCGGGCTGCGCCCTGTAGCTGCCCTGATGTAGCCTCCGGTGCAGATCTGTTATGTTGTTCTTCATGTTTCCGGCGTAGTCCATCCACCTGATGCCATCCACTCCGGCGGCCGCTTTCCTGCTCAGGGAGAGGAATGCGGCTTCCAGTGCTTCGACTGTCAGCAGGTGGAACAATGCTGTAAACCGTTCTTTCTTCCGCTGCTTCGCAGCTTCCCGCACGCGTGACAGCCTCTGTGACATGCTTTCCCGGCTCTGTGTCCGGCGCATGTGTGGCTGTTCCGCGTTCCCCTTGGCCCCGCTCCTTCGCTCCACTGACTCCGCTCCTTTCGGGTTGTTCGCCTGCTTCGCCTGCTTCGCCGCTACTATGAGCGAGTCCGACTTCTCCTCTCCGTACATCACCGGCTATGACTCCTCGTCTTCCCGGTGCGGGCCGTCTCCGACACTGGCAGATGGTCAGAGGGGAGATCTCCCGGTTCCCGCGTAGAGATCGTATTGACATGCCAGGGTCTCAGACCCCGCCGGGTCCATGTGGCACTCGCAGTATCGCACCCTATGATGTTGCCTTCCGTTAACAGTACAACGTCGGCACCCGGTAATTTAATATACATTTCGTGGCTCAATGGCTGGCCTGTCAACACCCCTGTCAACGCTTCGCCCCATACCTCGCGGTATGCAACGCATGACTCGGGGACCTTGTGGATTGCTGGTCCTTCAATGGTCGGGGACTTTCACCCCTTGATCTCTACCGGTCTCCCGGCGAACACTGTATGTATAACCAGTAAAATTAGAGTGTCAGGAGGAAAGATGAAACTACAACTTTTCAGCACCGGGAAAGAACTCCCGCCACAGGCCCATCCATTGTTTGCCGATCTGGCCAGCTGCGGTTTTCCCAGCCCTGCTGCTGACTATGTCGAGTCCGATCTGGATCTCCATGATTACTGCATACGGCATCCGAGCGCGACGTACTACCTGCGTGCCAGCGGAGACAGCATGGCCGACGGCAGTCTGTACAATGGCGATCTGCTGGTTGTGGACAGTGCTGAAAAGCCGCGGCACGGCGATATCGTTGTCGCCAGCATGCAGGGGGAGTTTACGGTGAAACGGCTTCTGCTGACGCCGCGACTGACGCTGCAGCCCATGAATGCCTCCTGGTCGCCGATTTATCCTGATCCCGACGAGCTGGATATCTTTGGCGTCGTCACGCATATCATCCACCGCCCGAGGGAGATGTACTGATGTTTGCCCTGGCCGATGTGAACAGCTTCTATGCCAGCTGTGAACGTGTTTTCCGCCCGGATTTGAAAGGAAAGCCGATAGTCGTCCTGAGCAACAACGACGGGAATGTAATCGCTCGCAGTGCCGAGGCGAAGCCCTGGATCAAAATGGGAACTCCGTGGTTTCAGATAAAAAACGAAAGATACCCGGAAAAAATATATGCGTTTTCAAGTAATTATGAACTTTACGCCTCGATATCGGCGCGCGTGATGAACTGCCTGGAGGAACTGGCCCCCAGGGTGGAACAGTATTCAATTGATGAGATGTTCCTCGACCTGACCGGCGTGGAGCACTGTATGGGGCTTGAGGACTTCGCCCGGCAGCTGCGTCAGCAGGTGTATGACTGTACCCGCCTGACCATTGGCGTGGGCGCCGGACCAACGAAAACCCTCGCAAAATCAGCCCAGTGGGCCTCAAAAGAGTGGAAACAGTTTCATGGCGTACTCGCTCTGACCAGGGGAAATCCGCAAAGGACGCGGAAACTGCTTTCACTGCAGCCGGTTGAAGAAATCTGGGGGGTGGGTAACCGTATTGCACGCAAGCTAAATGTGCTGGGCATAAAAACCGCGCTCGATCTGGCTCTGACGAACCCGGCCTTCATCCGCAAAAATTTTTCTGTCGTCCTTGAGCGAACGGTACGGGAACTGAACGGGGAAAGCTGCCTTTCGCTTGAGGAAGCCCCTCCGACGAAACAGCAAATTGTCTGCAGCCGCAGTTTTGGCGTGAAGATCACGGAGTACGAGTCACTCCGTCAGGCTATCTGTCAGCACGCAGAGCGGGCCTCTGAAAAACTGCGTAAAGAGCACCAGTATTGCCGGCATATTTCCGTTTTCATCAAAACGTCTCCGTTCGCCATTAAAGAGCCTTACTACGGCAACGTGGCTACGGAAAAACTTCTTACACCCACTCAGGACACCAGGGACATCATTGCAGCCGCTACAACGGCTCTGGAGCGTATCTGGAGGGATGGGCACCGGTATGCCAAAGCCGGAGTTATGCTGAATGACTTCACCGGCTCCGGAGTTTCGCAGCTGCAACTGTTCGACGAACGCCCGCCACGCCCTCACAGTGCTGAGCTGATGAGGGTTCTGGACGGGATCAACAACTCAGGGCTGGGTAAAGTATGGTTTGCGGGGCGGGGTATGGCCCCGGAATGGCAGATGAAACGGGAGATGCTTTCTCCTGCTTATACGACACGATGGTCAGATATTCCTGCAGCGAAACTGGCGTGAAACTATGGCGATTTCACCGTGAAATTCTCAACCTAAACTGCCTAATTACAATAAGTTAGATGTGAAATCGCCATGGCGAAATTATTGACTCAAATTTCTGTCAAGGACTTCGTTGATAGCCTTGTCCAGTTCATCCTGAATCACTTTTGACATACGGCTAAACTCATAAGTCAGCGTGCGCCCTTTCACACGCTTACGCGCGAACTTGTCCTTTTCTTCAAAAGACCAGAGTGGGGAAACCACTGACTTTTCCTTGGGAGATGGATCTATCAATGCCTGAGATGCCTGAGAAATCAGCTTCAGAATACTGGCTTTCTGTTCGTCTTCTGGTCGCTCGCCATCACTCAAAATTGCATCGAGCTGAGCTGATACAGACTGAATGAGTTCTTCAGGCGTTAATCCCTTTTCACCGAGTTTTTCATTAACTTCTAAAAGAAGTTTATAATCACTAAACGATAGCTCCGACTGAACCGGGAACAGAGAAATTAAGTCTTGCGGTACGGCCGCCGCCTGCAGCGCCCTGGTAACTTTAGCCTGAGATAATCCCTCCAGTTCAGCAATTTCCTTTTGATTAAATCCGGACTCTTTAAGAGCGATCAATCTCAGACCAATCTCCCGAAGATTATGTTCTTTAGCTGTCTGGATATCTTTAGCCAGTTGGCGAGCTTCATCAGCTGATAAATGTTCTTCGGTAACCATTACATCAAGGCCTGTACGGACAAAAATTGCTGAGGCTCGCCGTCTTGAACCATCCAGTATCTCAATCCTTTCACTTTGCTTAATACCAATACAGGGAAAGAACTGCTGAAACTTAATCGTCTGGATAATGGATTTCAGAGACTCCCTGGTCAGTGCAAGTTGATCTCTTCCATTGTTTTCCTGGTTTACGAAGGTCTTACTTTCAACTTCAGATGCAGGCACCCGAACAAACCTGAACGTTACCTTCCTGCCGGTTTTTAAGGTAAATACCTGACTTCTACCGGTGTCAGCCATTTCGAGCATTGACGCCTGAGTATTTAACTGTCTGCCGATGGTTTTTCTTTTCTCATTCGACATCACATACCTCCGTTAGTACGAATGAACTCGATGCGATCAAAGACTGCCTTCGCAAAGTCTTCCGCTGCTGATTTTGCGCTTTTTAGTGCCTCTGTACTTCCATCATAGGTTGCTGGATTTGCTGAAATAACTGTGTCAAAAGTCTCCCCACAACGTTCGAAACCATCCAGTCTTGGCAGAACCATGTCTAGCATATCGGCACCGAAAACCTCTTTGGCCTGACTATGGCAAATTTTGTGATCAGACTTGTTCAGGATCTTGGACATGAAGCCGACATTACCGATGAGATTGCAGGTGTGCCCATCCATTTCGATGGAATCTATGAGGGCAGGGAGGCTGGCCACAAACTTCAGGGAAGAATGAAAATCAACCGTCGCCGGTGGAAGAGGGGTCAACATCAGGTCTGCCGCCCCAATGCAGTTTTTCAGGAACGCATCAAGGTGAGGACCACTATCAAGGAAAATAAAGTCGTAGTCATGCTGGAGCTTGTCGATAATGTTCTCTTTAAGCACCGCATGAATATTTTTCCCTGGCAGATGTTCTTCACACAATCCCTTCCAGCCTTCAGCAAGGAATGCATCGTCAATGGAAGCGGGGATTACATCAACACCAGGGATAATAGACGGTACTATAAAATCGGAAAGTAATTCTTCACGAGACACGTTCTGGAGCATGGCCTGAGCAGCCGTGTTTTCAACCAAGCCCACTGAATTCTCATGGCTCAGGAACATTGTCAGAGATGCCTGCGGATCGAAATCGATGGCCAGAATACGCAGGTCTTCGAACAGAAGCTGAGGATGAGCTCGAAAAGCATGTGATAATGAAGCGGTAGAAACTGTCTTGGAACCACCACCTTTAAGATTACATACAAAAATCGTAAAGGCTTTATCGAAGCGATCCCTGTACTTCGGTACTTTACGATGGTTATACAGATCGATGACATTCTGAATCGTCATCGCGTATTTCATCGTATTACCAGAAGGTTTCTTTTTAAAAATGTAGCCACCGGCTTCCATTTCGGACACAGCATACTCAACACTGCCTTTACTGAGCTTAGGCAGCTTATACAGAGCGGCTTTGCTGTATTCCTGATAGAACTCGGTAAGCTTCAATTCCTCTTTTTGCTGTCGGATACTTTCGCTCAAAGATGTCAGAAGCTTACCTGCACGTGTAGCGACTTTCCGTAACTGCTCAATATTGTCCATTTATCACCTCATGACGTTTTTTGTCATTTTGAACAAAAAGTGTCATGTTGCAAGAAAAAAATCATATTGTTTTGATTTCGCTCTCAACAGAAGGGGGATGAAGCTCGACGGGCGTGCTACTAAATCACACTGCAGCAACACGCAGACGCACTTTTGACCATCAACAGCAACTCATACAAAAGGGCTTTGAGAAAGGTATTCAACTTGCAAGACAGGAGAGTCATTCAGAAGGATTCTGATTTTAGTTACGACCAGTGCAATGCTGAGCCTTATGTATCAGCGCTCGCCGCAGCCATGTAACCGAGCGTAGCGAGCGAACTGGCGAGGAAGCGAAGAGGAACCGTTCCGGCAGATAGCTCTTACGCTCAGCACAAGAAGAGTTTTCCATCCTCTGTGGGAAACAGGTCAACTTTAATGGACGCTCCGGACTATGGGAAACAGGTCAACTTCGCGGACGGCCCGGACTATGGGAAACAGGTCAACTTCNCGGGCGGCCGGGAGTGTGGGGAACAGGTCAACTTCGCGGACGGCCCGGANTATGGGAAACAGGTCAACTTCGCGGNCGGCCNGGACTNTGGGAAACAGGTCAACTTNGCAGACGGCCCGGACTGTGGGAAACAGGTCA
>NZ_CBDAHM010000021.1:0-10941 GCF_965195605.1 Leclercia sp. M-A074-M
GTCGCGCGCTTGCTCTGCTCAAACGCGAAGGCCGGTGCCCGTCTGACGTTGAACACCGACAGATTAAGTACCGGAACAACGTGATTGAATGCGATCATGGCAAACTGAAACGGATAAGGAGAGCATGAAAAACCTCGGGGCAGCCATCGAATGATGCCATCTACAGGGGTTAAAATAACCACCATCATTTCATAACAATACCTGCTGACTATGAAGATCTACGTCATCAAAATAGCAGTTCATGGAGTCAGTCCGATGGTCTGGCGTCGGCTGAGAATTGCTGCCGACACGTCACTGGCCGCGCTTCACTTCATTTTCCAGATAGTGCAGGGCTGGGGGGACGACCATCTCCATCAATTTCACATTTATGGCAAAGATTACGGTATCTCCTACGAAGGAGGCATCGGTTTTGTCGATAATCCGTTCCGGGTCGTGATTGATGATTTTGCTTTTGATGCTGGCGATCGCTTTACCTATGAATACAATTTCTTTGAGCACTGGCTTCATGACATTCGTGTTGAGGCCATTTATGAAAACTCTACGCTGAAAGCGCCGTTTTGTATAAGCGGCCATGGTATGCCCGGAGCCACAGCTGCGGATGAGTTCGATAAAACCCTGGCGTTTCTTGAAGCTATCGTTAATGCGGATGATGAAACAACGGTCGGCGAGATCCGCCCTTTTGCTGACGACCTGGATGCTGTCAGGTTCAACCGCCACAAAATCAACCGGCAACTGAGCAGGCTCGACCTTGCATCTCCGGTACTGGAGCCTGAAGTTATCTGGCTGGGCCGTCGTCGCTGACTGATGTCTATAAAGGTATACGTTTTCAGCATGCCTCTCAGATCCCCGAAAAAATGTCTATAAACCTCCCTAAATCAGTGTTTATGGATTATTCTTTAAATCTCTATGATGTTTAAAGACCTTCCGGAGGTTTTGCGTGCAATATGCCTACATCAGGGTAAGCTCGGCCGATCAGAATACGGCCCGTCAGGAAGAGGCATTGTCAAAGGCGGGTTTTCAGCCTGATAAAATTTGTGTTGAGCATGCCAGCGCGAAGGACACAAACCGCCCGGGGTTACAGGAACTCCTGGGGCAATTACGCCCTGGTGATACGCTTCTGGTTCATTCCATCGATCGCCTTTGCCGGAATATGTCGGATATGTGCGCTGTCACCACCCGGCTTCGTGACCAGGGCGTTACCCTTATTTTTCTGAAAGAGCAGCTGACGTTCAGCGCCGGCACAAACAATCCGATGCAGGAACTGCAGCTGCACATGATGTCGGCATTCAGCCAGTTTGAACGAGCCTTACTGAAGGAAAGGCAGGCCGACGGCATCGCCGCGAAAAAAGCACGGGGTGAAAAAACAGGGCGCCCCGGCGCCGATATCAAAAAGATCCAGGAAATTGACGCACTCAGAAGCAGAGGGGTCAGGCTCAGGATCGCCTGCGACCATGCGGGCCTTGGCGTTTCCACATATTATAAGCTTCGTCACCAGATGAACAACCAGTAGCCGGGAGATAGTCATCCACCACAGCAGGAGGCAATGATGCAACTGACGCTCCAGATAGTCATCACCGATGAATCAGGCTCCAGTCGAACGGAGGAACTGATGACAATCCAGAAATCAGGGGAGACCCGGAACGACATCGGATTATCGGTGTCAGAATCCAAGCTGTTGCTGAATACGGTCCAGCAGTCGGTGGTCCAGCTGCAGGCAGACGAATATACTCAACACCATATCCGGTGCCCTCACTGCCTTGCTGCGCGCAGAATCAAAGGCAAACAGAAAATACGGTACCGGACGCTGTTTGGCGTTATTCCGGTATCCGGGCTTCGGGTGTACCGGTGCCGTTGTGAAGAGAGTGATACAAAGACAGTCAGTTTGCTCAGCGACTGGGCCGGCGATTATTCTCACCCGGCACTGAAATATATTGAAACCCGCTGGGCCTCGATGATCTCCTATGAAATGACGACTCGTCTGCTGAAAGATATTCTGCCGGTGGGCCACAGCCTGAATGCCTCAACGGTGAGGAATCATTTATGCCAGGTGGCGCAGCGTCTTGACGCTGAGGCTGAAGCTCATTCAGGTTTTCTTTCCGGCTGCCCCCGCGACTGGGGGAACCTGCCCAGGCCAGGAAAACCGCTTGTGGTGGGTATAGATGGTGGTTATGTTCGCGATCGGGATGACAAAAAGCGTAATTTTGAAATTATTGCCGGGAAGTCTTTTTCCGTTGGTGCGCCTGCTGACACCCGCCGCTTCGGTTTTGTTCAGAAGGATGACTGTCATCCGGAACGCAGGCTCATGACCCACCTTTCAGCGCAGGGAATGCAGGCCAACCAGCAGATATTTTTTCTGTCCGACGGCGCGGATAATCTCAGGGACCTCCAGTTCGGTATGTACCCTGAGTCAACGCATGTGCTGGACTGGTTTCATATCACCATGAGGCTGAAGGTGCTCATGCAATATGCCCGGGGACTGCTGGTATCAGATCCAGAGGCGGGGAGTAAAGTTCTGGCACTGCTGGAAAGCATTAAACGATATCTCTGGCATGGCAATGTTGTCGCTGCGCTGGAACATATTGATAATTGCGTTATGTATTGCGATGACCCTGAACTCAGCTATCCTAGCCTGAAATCCCTGCAAAAACATCTGGATGAAATGTATACCTACATCCGGAATAATAAGATGATGATCCCAAACTACGGCGAAATGCGTCGGTACGGAGAGCCGGTATCAACCGCGTTTGTGGAATCCACGATCAATGAAGTGATCGCCAGACGAATGGCCAAAAAGCAGCAGATGCAGTGGAGCAGAAAAGGGGCTCATTATTTGTTACAGACCCGGACCGCCGTTTTGAATAACGAACTGCAGGATAAATTTGTCTGCTGGTATCCGGGTTTTCAAAGTGACGGGAAGGGACCAGCGATGGCAGCATAGCTCACGCTGCCCCAATATTTTTTATGCTCTCGGTCGTATGGAAGCTGGACCGCCTCGGTCGTGATCTTCGTCATCTCATTAATACAGTGCACGACCTGACCGCGAGGGGGACCGGTCTGAAAGTGCTGACCGGTCACGGGGCGACTATCGACACAACAACGGCCGCTGGCAAGCTTGTCTTCGGTATCTTTGCCGCACTGGCGGAGTTTGAGCGCGAACTGATTGCTGAAAGAACGACTGCAGGTCTGGCATCAGCAAGAGCCCGTGGGCGGAACGGCGGCCGACCTTATAAAATGACGCCAGTCAAACTGCGACTGGCAATGGCATCAATGGGACAATCAGAAACAAAGGTCAGTACGCTATGCCAGGAACTTGGGATAACCCGGCAAACTTTGTACAGGCATATTTCCCCTGTTGGTCAACTGCGGGCGGACGGGATCAAGCTGCTCAACCGTGGATAATTTGAACGGACGGAAAAATCTGGGGTTCCGGCGTAGTACCCCTATCACCTCCACATTTTTGCAACAGTGCCTTATAAATGGCAGCCTTATGTTTACTTGCCAAGATGGGCTACCATATGATGTTTTATACTGAGCAATATTAATATTATCTTTAATGGAAAAATTAAGCCCACTAAGTGACCCACTGCTATATGGCTCTATTGTGAAGACGCCTGAGGGTAAAAATTTATACATGGTTGTCCCTATGTCTATTATTGCAAGGTTGACAATATTATTCGTTTTATAAATTTGAGCGTTTAAAATCACACATCAAAGCAATTAGTCAGGATAAACAACAATACCCAGTGCTTCGAGAATCAGTTCTTGCTGCCAGGCTGCAATTTTGATACCTGATGTATCGACTTTGCGGGGATCTAAACCGTCGAGTTCGGCGTGGCATAAATTGGCACCCTGTAGGCTAAATTGCCCCCAGACATCTTCGGAAAAAACACCTCGACTTAAGTCTGACTCTTTCAGTGATGCACCCGCTAGGTTCGTTCCTATCCAGCGATTTTCAAACAACTCACATTTTTCTAAACAAACCCTCTCCATATTGGCATAGGAAAGATTACATCCAGAAATAAATGCTGAGCAAAAGTACATACGATTACTCACTTGATGGGCAAAGTTTGTTCGGGAAAAGTTGGCACCTTTTAAATCACACGCACGGAACTCTATACCGTAGCAATTGGCATTACTGAAGTTTGCCATCGCAAGTTGGCATTGTTGGAAACTTGCATCACGAAGATCTGCGACATCAAAGTGGCAGCCTTCGATATCACCCTGTTCAATGAACTTGCAGTTGACGAATGTCGTATCACGCAAGTTAGCACGTCGAAAGTCGCTGCGAATGAATGTGCAAGCGGTGAAGGTGAGATCACTTAAGTCTTTATGTGAAAAGTTGTGGTGCCGATATGTATGATTGTAGGTTTCCATGAGTACTCCTTGTTGAAAGGAGGGCTAGACTACCATTATACATATGCCAAGACATTAAAATAAAAGCCTGTTACATCAACACATTACAACCCCTCAATTTACCTGTTTTAAGTGGTCAAATTGGCGCGTAGAGCGCCTATCGCTCTTGCATTGGCACGCGGCCCTGTTGAAAAAAGTTATTCGCTTTAGATAGGGTTAGGAGAGCCGTGCTTCGCCGGTAAAAAATCGGACTATCCGACGCAGGGCGGACTCATCGGCGGAGAAGCAAACTTTGACTATATCTCCCTACACTTGGAAGAGGGCTAGACTGGCCCCATAGATCACCAGACACTTCGACTCTCTTAAAATAAGAGGTAGTCTTGGAACTATGTTTAATACCAGTCAGAACGATAAGATGGTTGAAGTGTTATCAGGACCTGAGCGGCGTCGGCGTCGTACACCGCAGGAAAAAATTGCCATTATTCAGCAGACTATGGAGCCCGGTATGACCGTGTCTCATGTCGCGCGCCTGCATGGCATCAATGCAAACCAGATATTCAAATGGCGCAAGCAATATTAAGACGGTTCACTGACGGCTGTTGCATCGGGCGAGGAAGTGGTGCCGGCCTCCGAACTCGCTGCCGCCAATAAGCAAATTCGCGAACTCCAGCGCCTTCTGGGCAAAAAGACGATGGAAGCCGAGATACTCAAAGAGGCCGTGGAGTTCGGCCGGGCAAAAAAATGGATTGCGCATGCGCCCTCGTTGCCTGGGAACGACGAATAAGCGACGTTTGCAGAAGTCTTGGCGTGTCGCGTGCGCAGTTGAGCATTCGGGTTCACCGGCCATCTGACTGACAGGATCGCAGACGGCAGCCCCGTTCTGACGATACCACCGTATTGTCCCGGATAAACATGGCGGTGGCTGACCTGCCGACGTATGGTTATCGCCGTGTGTGGGCGCTGCTGCGACGGGAGTCGGAGCGGGACGGCCTGCCTGTGGTTAATGCAAAGCGGGTGTATCGCATTATGAGAACGCATAATCTGCTTCTTGAACGTAAACCCGCTGATCCTTGCCGTAAGCGGGCCCATAAGGGGCGCGTAGCAGTAGCGGAAAGTAACCGGCGCTGGTGCTCAGATGGCTTTGAGTTCCGCTGTGATAATGGCGAAAAGCTGCGGGTGACCTTCGCGCAGGACTGCTGCGACAGGGAGATCATTGACTGGGCAGCGAGCACCGGAGGCTATGACAAAGAAACGGTGCAGGATGTCATGCTGGGTGCGGTGGAAAAACGCTTCGGAAGGCAGTTGCCAACAGTGCCGGCGTTCGCCCGGTTGCTGGGACTGGAGCCTTGTACGACAGCAGTGCGAAGCCCGGAAAGCAATGGCATAGCAGAAAGCTTCGTGATGACGATAAAACGGGACTACATCAGCATCATGCCGAAACCGGACAGCGAGGCAGCGGTGATGAATCTGGCGGTGGCGTTCAGTCATTACAACGAACATCATCCGCATAGTGCACTGGGATATCGCTCACCACGGGAATATATACGCAGGAAGTTATCGCAACCGTAAGAGAGCAAAAACGTCTGGATATATAGGGTCAAATCCACTGTAAATATATTACCAGTTCTTAATTACTGAATCTCCGATCCCTGCAATATGCTCGTTGAGTTCATTCATAGATGAATGAGTATTTGTAATATACAGGACTACTATACGAGATGGCTTGCCTCCGGGGCCCAACAGTGCAACGATGCCCCGAGATCCGTGATCACCTGCTCCTGTTTTATCCGCTATCATCCAGCCAGCTGGCAGTACAGAGCGGAACAGAGGCCCGCCGACTTTATCTTCCTGCATCCAGCTTATTAATTTTTTTCGAGATTTTTCTGTAAGTACACTTTCGTTTAACAATTTTTGTAGCGTTTGAGCCATCGCTGCCGGAGTGGTGGTATCACGCTCATCGCCAGGCTTCGCCTCATTAAGGCTGGGTTCGTGTCGATCAAGCCTTGTATAACTATCACCAGTGCTACGCAGAAAATGAGTTAATCCCTCCGGCCCGCCAATAGTTGATAGCAATAAATTTGCAGCAGTGTTATCACTGGTGGTAATGGCAGCATTGCATAACTCAGAAACCGTCATTCCATCTGCAATGTGCTGACTGGTTAGTGGAGAATAGTCGTCCAGGTCATGCTTATTATAGGTAATTCGGCGTTCAAGTTGTTCAAGCCCTTTATCAACACGTACTAATATTGCTCCACATAACAAAACTTTGAATGTGCTCATCATAGGAAAACGTTCTTCACGGCGATGACTACTCAGAACCTTCCCGGATAAAAAGTCTATTTCAGTAAAACCAACCCGACCTTTGATATGGTCTTCTGTGCTTTGTATTGTATCAGTAACATTGACTGGTGTAGATAATGCTGGAGTACACATTCCAGCCAGTAAAGAGATTATAATAAGGCGGATCTTTTTCATATTAATATCCTTTTTAAAATTAAGTTAAGTAATAATAGATAAATAATGAGTAAACAGGCTCTGTTCAGCCGGACTGTCGGTGTACCACCGGAGCACGTAAAGCATCCGGTGCAATCTTCAGCCGGGTAAGCACCGGACCGATAATCTGGCCGAAGACAGGCGCCGCCACTGAGCCACCAAAATGCTGTCCCGCTTTGGGATTGTTAATAACCACAACCAGTGCCACTTCAGGACGGCTCGCCGGCGCGACGCCTGCCGTATAGGTAATATGCCCCCCGTCATATTTTCCACCGGCACCTAACTTCTCTGCGGTTCCGGTTTTTATTGCCAGACGGTAGCCCGGTACAGCTGCCCTTACGCCACTTCCGCCGGGTAACACATCACTTTCCATCATTCTGATTACAGCATCGGCAAGCTTCGGGTCCGCCACCTGCTCACCGTACACCGGCGCGGATAACCGTGTAACGGATAACGGATGATAAACGCCACAGGCCCCGAGAGTGGCATAGGCTCTGGCTAACTGGAGCGGGGTTACCCGGAGGCCGTAGCCAAAAGCGAAGGTGGCGCGCTCAATATCAGCCCATCGATGGCGACTGAACGGAAAGTAACCAGTACTTTCACCGGGAAGGCCCAGCCCTGTCGGTTTTCCCAGCCCGAAGGATGAATACGTTTTTACCAGCGCATCCGAAGGCATCGCCAGGGCAATATGTGAAACTCCGGTATCACTGGATTTCTGAAGTATGCCGGTCGGCGTCAGCGCCGGCCAGTATCCCACGTCCCGGATAAGATGGCCGTCAACCCTGAACGGCCTTGTGTCAAGAAGCGTGCTGCTGCTGATAATATGGCGGCGCAGGCCTTCAAGAATGACGAAGGGTTTAACCGTTGAACCCGGCTCAAAGCTGTCATTAATCGCCACGTTACGCATTTCAGCGGAAGTGGCACCGGAAAAACGGTTGGGATTAAACGACGGATAGGATGCCATAGCCAGAATTTCGCCGGTGTTTACGCTGACAAGCACCGCAGCGCCTGACTGGGCGTGATGTTGCTCGACCCCCTCCCTTAACCGGCTGTAAACAATATACTGAAGCACACTGTCAATACTCAGCCTGATCGCCGGTGCAGTTTCCGGAGCGTCATACTGGATCACGCTGATGACGCCCCCCCTGGCGTTTTTGCGTATTTTTTTCACCCCGAAGTCCTTTCTCAGAACGGTGTTAAAGCTCTGCTCAATACCACTCAGCCCTCTATTTTCGGCACCGGTCACACCAATGAGCGAGGCTGATGCCTCACCCAGCGGATAGTAGCGATTTTCATTGTATCCTAGATTCTACGTCAGTACTTCAAAAAGCATAATCAAAGCCTTGATAAATATGCATTCCTTCGAAATTCAGCTTTCACCCATTGGGTGAAAGAAAAGTGCTCAAAAATATGTTAAATTATCAGCTTTTATGACTCGATATATGGTAAAATAATAGTAAGAAAAGTAGTAAAAAGGGGTTCTAATTATGATTAATAAAATTGATTTCAAAGCTAAGAATCTAACATCAAATGCAGGTCTTTTTCTGCTCCTTGAGAATGCAAAAAGCAATGGGATTTTTGATTTTATTGAAAATGACCTCGTATTTGATAATGACTCAACAAATAAAATCAAGATGAATCATATAAAGACCATGCTCTGCGGTCACTTCATTGGCATTGATAAGTTAGAACGTCTAAAGCTACTTCAAAATGATCCCCTCGTCAACGAGTTTGATATTTCCGTAAAAGAACCTGAAACAGTGTCACGGTTTCTAGGAAACTTCAACTTCAAGACAACCCAAATGTTTAGAGACATTAATTTTAAAGTCTTTAAAAAACTGCTCACTAAAAGTAAATTGACATCCATTACGATTGATATTGATAGTAGTGTAATTAACGTAGAAGGTCATCAAGAAGGTGCGTCAAAAGGATATAATCCTAAGAAACTGGGAAACCGATGCTACAATATCCAATTTGCATTTTGCGACGAATTAAAAGCATATGTTACCGGATTTGTAAGAAGTGGCAATACTTACACTGCAAACGGTGCTGCGGAAATGATCAAAGAAATTGTTGCTAACATCAAATCAGACGATTTAGAAATTTTATTTCGAATGGATAGTGGCTACTTTGATGAAAAAATTATCGAAACGATAGAATCTCTTGGATGCAAATATTTAATTAAAGCCAAAAGTTATTCTACACTCACCTCACAAGCAACGAATTCATCAATTGTATTCGTTAAAGGAGAAGAAGGTAGAGAAACTACAGAACTGTATACAAAATTAGTTAAATGGGAAAAAGACAGAAGATTTGTCGTATCTCGCGTACTGAAACCAGAAAAAGAAAGAGCACAATTATCACTTTTAGAAGGTTCCGAATACGACTACTTTTTCTTTGTAACAAATACTACCTTGCTTTCTGAAAAAGTAGTTATATACTATGAAAAGCGTGGTAATGCTGAAAACTATATCAAAGAAGCCAAATACGACATGGCGGTGGGTCATCTCTTGCTAAAGTCATTTTGGGCGAATGAAGCCGTGTTTCAAATGATGATGCTTTCATATAACCTATTTTTGTTGTTCAAGTTTGATTCCTTGGACTCTTCAGAATACAGACAGCAAATAAAGACCTTTCGTTTGAAGTATGTATTTCTTGCAGCAAAAATAATCAAAACCGCAAGATATGTAATCATGAAGTTGTCGGAAAACTATCCGTACAAGGGAGTGTATGAAAAATGTCTGGTATAATAAGAATATCATCAATAAAATTGAGTGTTGCTCTGTGGATAACTTGCAGAGTTTATTAAGTATCATTGCAGCAAAGATGAAATCAATGATTTATCAAAAATGATTGAAAGGTGGTTGTAAATAATGTTACAATGTGTGAGAAGCAGTCTAAATTCTTCGTGAAATAGTGATTTTTGAAGCTAATAAAAAACACACGTGGAATTTAGGGAATACTGATGTAACACGGATTGACCGTATTGGGAGTTTGAGATGGTGACAAAGAGAGTGCAACGGATGATGTTCGCGGCGGCGGCGTGCATTCCGCTGCTGCTGGGCAGCGCGCCGCTTTATGCGCAGACGAGTGCGGTGCAGCAAAAGCTGGCGGCGCTGGAGAAAAGCAGCGGAGGGCGGCTGGGCGTCGCGCTCATCGATACCGCAGATAATACGCAGGTGCTTTATCGCGGTGATGAACGCTTTCCAATGTGCAGTACCAGTAAAGTTATGGCGGCCGCGGCGGTGCTTAAGCAGAGTGAAACGCAAAAGCAGCTGCTTAATCAGCCTGTCGAGATCAAGCCTGCCGATCTGGTTAACTACAATCCGATTGCCGAAAAACACGTCAACGGCACAATGACGCTGGCAGAACTGAGCGCGGCCGCGTTGCAGTACAGCGACAATACCGCCATGAACAAATTGATTGCCCAGCTCGGTGGCCCGGGAGGCGTGACGGCTTTTGCCCGCGCGATCGGCGATGAGACGTTTCGTCTGGATCGCACTGAACCTACGCTGAATACCGCCATTCCCGGCGACCCGAGAGACACCACCACGCCGCGGGCGATGGCGCAGACGTTGCGTCAGCTTACGCTGGGTCATGCGCTGGGCGAAACCCAGCGGGCGCAGTTGGTGACGTGGCTCAAAGGCAATACGACCGGCGCAGCCAGCATTCGGGCCGGCTTACCGACGTCGTGGACTGTGGGTGATAAGACCGGCAGCGGCGACTACGGCACCACCAATGATATTGCGGTGATCTGGCCGCAGGGTCGTGCGCCGCTGGTTCTGGTGACCTATTTTACCCAGCCGCAACAGAACGCAGAGAGCCGCCGCGATGTGCTGGCTTCAGCGGCGAGAATCATCGCCGAAGGGCTGTAACTGGTTTTGTTGAATAAATCGAACTTTTGCTGAGTTGAAGGATCAGATCACGTATCTTCCCGACAACGCAGACCGTTCCGTGGCAAAGCAAAAGTTCAAAATCACCAACTGGCCCACCTACAATAAAGCCCTCATCAACCGTGGCTCCATAACTTTCTGGCTGGATGATGAAGCTATTCAGGCCTGGTATGAGTCAGCAACACCTTCTTCACGAGGCAGA
>NZ_CBDAHM010000022.1:0-9737 GCF_965195605.1 Leclercia sp. M-A074-M
ACGGCCCACAGAATGATGTCACGCTGAAAATGCCGGCCTTTGAATGGGTTCATGTGCAGCTCCATCAGCAAAAGGGGATGATAAGTTTATCACCACCGACTATTTGCAACAGTGCCCGTAGATTTACGTGCATAGCCGATTTTCATTCTTTTCTCGCTAATTAGTTATGGGGTTATTGTTATGTTGATACAGTAACGAGTTTTGTTACATGAGGGGAGTCATTTTTCGGGAGAAGTCAGGACTTTTCAAGACTGTCACAAAAACCATCGTTTTTGATACATTAATTTAACCAATAGGTTGCAGATCAAATCGCCTGTAACAGCCTTTCTGGCTGTTTGTCGTTTTCAGAAGACGGCTGCACTGAACGTCAGAAGCCGACTGCACTATAGCAGCGGAGGGGTTGGATCCATCAGGCAACGACGGGCTGCTGCCGGCCATCAGCGGACGCAGGGAGGACTTTCCGCAACCGGCCGTTCGATGCGGCACCGATGGCCTTCGCGCAGGGGTAGTGAATCCGCCAGGATTGACTTGCGCTGCCCTACCTCTCACTAGTGAGGGGCGGCAGCGCATCAAGCGGTGAGCGCACTCCGGCACCGCCAACTTTCAGCACATGCGTGTAAATCATCGTCGTAGAGACGTCGGAATGGCCGAGCAGATCCTGCACGGTTCGAATGTCGTAACCGCTGCGGAGCAAGGCCGTCGCGAACGAGTGGCGGAGGGTGTGCGGTGTGGCGGGCTTCGTGATGCCTGCTTGTTCTACGGCACGTTTGAAGGCGCGCTGAAAGGTCTGGTCATACATGTGATGGCGACGCACGACACCGCTCCGTGGATCGGTCGAATGCGTGTGCTGCGCAAAAACCCAGAACCACGGCCAGGAATGCCCGGCGCGCGGATACTTCCGCTCAAGGGCGTCGGGAAGCGCAACGCCGCTGCGGCCCTCGGCCTGGTCCTTCAGCCACCATGCCCGTGCACGCGACAGCTGCTCGCGCAGGCTGGGTGCCAAGCTCTCGGGTAACATCAAGGCCCGATCCTTGGAGCCCTTGCCCTCCCGCACGATGATCGTGCCGTGATCGAAATCCAGATCCTTGACCCGCAGTTGCAAACCCTCACTGATCCGCATGCCCGTTCCATACAGAAGCTGGGCGAACAAACGATGCTCGCCTTCCAGAAAACCGAGGATGCGAACCACTTCATCCGGGGTCAGCACCACCGGCAAGCGCCGCGACGGCCGAGGTCTTCCGATCTCCTGAAGCCAGGGCAGATCCGTGCACAGCACCTTGCCGTAGAAGAACAGCAAGGCCGCCAATGCCTGACGATGCGTGGAGACCGAAACCTTGCGCTCGTTCGCCAGCCAGGACAGAAATGCCTCGACTTCGCTGCTGCCCAAGGTTGCCGGGTGACGCACACCGTGGAAACGGATGAAGGCACGAACCCAGTGGACATAAGCCTGTTCGGTTCGTAAACTGTAATGCAAGTAGCGTATGCGCTCACGCAACTGGTCCAGAACCTTGACCGAACGCAGCGGTGGTAACGGCGCAGTGGCGGTTTTCATGGCTTGTTATGACTGTTTTTTTGTACAGTCTATGCCTCGGGCATCCAAGCAGCAAGCGCGTTACGCCGTGGGTCGATGTTTGATGTTATGGAGCAGCAACGATGTTACGCAGCAGGGCAGTCGCCCTAAAACAAAGTTAACCCAGGATGAGAACCTTGAAAGTATCATTGATGGCTGCGAAAGCGAAAAACGGCGTGATTGGTTGCGGTCCAGACATACCCTGGTCCGCGAAAGGGGAGCAGCTACTTTTTAAAGCATTGACCTACAATCAGTGGCTTCTGGTGGGTCGCAAGACGTTTGAATCTATGGGCGCACTCCCCAATAGGAAATACGCGGTCGTTACCCGCTCAGGTTGGACATCAAATGATGACAATGTAGTTGTATTTCAGTCAATCGAAGAGGCCATGGACAGGCTAGCTGAATTCACCGGTCACGTTATAGTGTCTGGTGGCGGAGAAATTTACCGAGAAACATTACCCATGGCCTCTACGCTCCACTTATCGACGATCGACATCGAGCCAGAGGGGGATGTTTTCTTCCCGAGTATTCCAAATACCTTCGAAGTTGTTTTTGAGCAACACTTTACTTCAAACATTAACTATTGCTATCAAATTTGGAAAAAGGGTTAACAAAGCTATGCAATCGACGGCAAAAAGCTTCGTTCGCTTCGCGCACTACGCCTTTTCCGCGATTGATAGCGACGTTATGTGAATATTGAAATGAGCATTCCAAAGAAAGGAAGTAGAAAAATTATCGTGGGCGAAAATGAGTTTTTGTGGCTCATTAGGTCAAAACTCACATATTCGCAGGACTGTTTAGGTACAGAAATGACTGCGGTCGTTGAACCGGATGCCGGTCCTCACTGATGAAGAAGTGAACACCGTACGGGAATCGTGCCGGCAGCTTGGAGCTATCGGCCGGAACCTCAACCAGGTGGCCAGGGCCTTGAACATCGAGTTCAGGGAAAGTGACAAGCTCAAGCAAGAGGCCATCGAAAAACTGGCCGAACGGATCGACCAGCATTTGGACCATGTGTCTGAGCTGTTCGATAAGACCTGGAGCCGGTGGCACGATTGTCATTTTCAGAAGACGACTGCACCAGTTGATTGGGCGTAATGGCTGTTGTGCAGCCAGCTCCTGACAGTTCAATATCAGAAGTGATCTGCACCAATCTCGACTATGCTCAATACTCGTGTGGGCTCTGTTGCAAAAATCGTGAAGCTTGAGCATGCTTGGCGGAGATTGGACGGACGGAACGATGATGGATTTCAAGTGGCGCCATTTCCAGGGTGATGTGATCCTGTGGGCGGTGCGCTGGTATTGTCGCTATCCGATCAGCTATCGCGACCTTGAGGAAATGCTGGCGGAACGCGGCATTTCGGTCGACCATACGACGATCTATCGCTGGGTCCAGTGCTACGCCCCGGAGATGGAGAAGCGGCTGCGCTGGTTCTGGCGGCGTGGCTTTGATCCGAGCTGGCGCCTGGATGAAACCTACGTCAAGGTGCGGGGCAAGTGGACCTACCTGTACCGGGCAGTCGACAAGCGGGGCGACACGATCGATTTCTACCTGTCGCCGACCCGCAGCGCCAAGGCAGCGAAGCGGTTCCTGGGCAAGGCCCTGCGAGGCCTGAAGCACTGGGAAAAGCCTGCCACGCTCAATACCGACAAAGCGCCGAGCTATGGTGCAGCGATCACCGAATTGAAGCGCGAAGGAAAGCTGGACCGGGAGACGGCCCACCGGCAGGTGAAGTATCTCAATAACGTGATCGAGGCCGATCACGGAAAGCTCAAGATACTGATCAAGCCGGTGCGCGGTTTCAAATCGATCCCCACGGCCTATGCCACGATCAAGGGATTCGAAGTCATGCGAGCCCTGCGCAAAGGACAGGCTCGCCCCTGGTGCCTGCAGCCCGGCATCAGGGGCGAGGTGCGCCTTGTGGAGAGAGCTTTTGGCATTGGGCCCTCGGCGCTGACGGAGGCCATGGGCATGCTCAACCACCATTTCGCAGCAGCCGCCTGATCGGCGCAGAGCGACAGCCTACCTCTGACTGCCGCCAATCTTTGCAACAGAGCCTCCGTCGCCATGCTCACCTCGCTTTGGTGCACACGAGTATTGAGCATAGTCGAGATTGGTGCAGATCACTTCTGATATTGAACTGTCAGGAGCTGGCTGCACAACAGCCATTACGCCCAATCAACTGGTGCAGTCGTCTTCTGAAAATGACACTGTTTGTATATAATCATGAAAAAATGGTGAGTAGAGTTTCAGGGTAACAGGGGATGCTTATGTCGGTTTTCCACAACTGGCTACTTGAGATCGCATGTGAGAATTACTTCGTCTACATCAAACGCCTTTCCGCCAACGATACCGGCGCAACAGGTGGTCACCAGGTAGGGCTTTATATCCCTTCAGGTATCGTTGAAAAACTCTTTCCGTCTATCAACCATACCCGTGAACTGAACCCTTCGGTTTTTCTCACCGCACATGTGTCATCGCATGATTGCCCTGACAGCGAAGCCAGGGCAATTTATTATAACAGCCGTCATTTTGGTAAAACCCGGAATGAAAAAAGGATTACCCGCTGGGGTAGAGGCAGCCCACTTCAGGATCCTGAAAATACAGGGGCTCTGACGCTCCTGGCTTTCAAGCTTGATGAGCAAGGGGGGGACTGTAAGGAAGTAAATATTTGGGTATGCGCCAGCACTGATGAAGAGGACGTCATTGAGACCGCTATTGGTGAAGTTATACCCGGAGCGCTTATATCCGGCCCCGCAGGACAGATTCTAGGCGGACTATCTCTACAGCAAGCGCCAGTAAATCATAAATATATTCTACCTGAAGACTGGCACCTGCGCTTTCCGTCGGGAAGTGAAATTATTCAGTATGCAGCCAGCCATTATGTGAAAAATTCCCTTGATCCGGATGAGCAACTTCTTGACCGCCGGCGCGTGGAGTACGACATATTTCTATTGGTTGAGGAACTGCATGTTCTGGATATCATCCGGAAAGGATTTGGCTCTGTGGATGAATTTATTGCGCTGGCCAATTCTGTCAGCAATCGCCGTAAATCCAGAGCCGGGAAGTCGCTGGAACTGCACCTGGAGCATCTATTCATTGAGCACGGCCTGCGACACTTTGCGACGCAGGCCATCACAGAAGGTAATAAAAAACCCGATTTCCTTTTCCCTTCCGCAGGGGCTTACCACGATACTGAGTTTCCCGTAGAAAATCTGCGCATGCTGGCAGTCAAGACTACCTGTAAGGATCGCTGGCGTCAGATACTGAATGAGGCCGATAAAATTCATCAGGTGCATCTGTTTACACTCCAGGAGGGAGTTTCTCTGGCTCAATATCGGGAGATGCGGGAGTCGGGTGTCAGATTGGTCGTGCCATCATCTCTGCACAAAAAATACCCGGAGGCGGTGAGAGCTGAGCTAATGACGCTAGGTGCGTTTATTGCTGAGCTGACAGGGCTTTACGCAGATATTCCATAGATTATCTCCCGGCATAAATACCGGGAGGAGCGATCAGATTCGTTCAACCTTGCACGAATCGGCATTAACCGCTTTCAGGATATAAGGTTCAAGCAGTTTGGCTACGGCTTCAAACACGGGCACCACTACGGAGTTACCGAACTGCCTGTACGACTGAGTGTCTGACACAGGAATGCGAAAAGGCCTGCCATCTACTTTTTCAAAACCCATAAGGCGCGCGCACTCTCGCGGAGTCAGCCTGCGGGGCCGATGCGCCTGATTTTCTTCGTTCGCGAAGTCTGTTTCACCTGTGGCCATATCCCAGCCACGGTCTATCAGAATTTCAGACCCGTCTTTGTGATAGCGAGCAGAAAGCGTACGGGCAATGCTTTCTTTATTTTCAGGATTAACGAGGCCAAAACCGAATCCGTTACCCTTAGCTGCGTGCTTTTTGGCGTAGTTATAGAGATACTCCCAGAGTTTCGGCGTCAGTATATATTTGCTGTCAACCACGGGTTCCAGCAGTTCGCCAAATGACGGACGCTGTTCCGGATAAAAACGACTAATATCGCGCAGGGTAAAGCCCTGGTGAATGTTCAGATCACGGCGGAAACCGACCAAAACGATACGTTCTCGGTGCTGAGGTAAAAAGTGCTTTCCGTCGATAACTTTAGGATCGTTTTTGCCCATCTCAGCTGCATCCGCAACTTCATAGCCCAGTTCGTCGAGGGTATCCATGATGACTTTAAAGGTTTTACCCTTGTCATGGCTCTTCAGGTTTTTAACGTTTTCAAGAACAAAGATGGCAGGTTTTTTTGCGCGGATAATACGCGCCACATCGAAGAAAAGCGTTCCCTGAGCCTCACATTCGAAACCATGCGCGCGCCCGAGCGAGTTTTTCTTGCTTACGCCCGCAAGGCTAAACGGTTGACAGGGGAAACCTGCTAGAAGTACATCATGATCCGGCACATGCTCATTAATGTAAGCATAGGCATCGTTTTCAGGTACTTCAGGTTTATCACTGAGCGTGACTTCACGAATATCGAGATTGAAAGTGTGTTCCTGAGCATCGTTAAACCAGTTAGCTTTATATGTGCGCACAGCCTCTTTATTCCATTCACTGGTAAAAACGCACTGGCCACCGATGGTTTCGAAGCCCTTCCGTATACCTCCAATCCCAGCAAACAGGTCAATAAACCGGAAGGCATAGTCAGGGTGATGTGCAGGCGCTTCCGGAAGCATTTTTCGTAGAAGTTCCTCTTCGGCTAACGTCAGCGTCTTAGGTGAGCACTTACCATTAATCCAGCGATTAAGAGTCTCGCGACTCCACTCATTTTTACCAACTTTTCTAAGCAGTTCAGCCACGTACTTCTGGTCATAGATTTCCAGCACCTGCCCGAGCAGCTTTTTATCATTTTCCTGTCGCAGTTGTTCTTCCGCTTCTGCTTTCTCAAGCAGATCCTGCGCCAGTAATTCAAATTCAGACATATTGCCTCCATTGGGTCTTATGGGTGAAACTGTATCACTCATTTGACCCAGATTGAATGTTTTTATCTGGATATTTAAACAGGTTTATTGTTAGGTAACGCACGTTGGCCACGCTGGAGCGTCTTCTGGGCCTGCTGTCGGCCTTTGAGGTCGTGGTATGGATGACGGATGGCTGGCCGCTGTATGAACCCCGCCTGAAGGGAAAGCTGCACGTTATCAGCAAGCGTTACACTCAGCGCATTGAGCGACATAACCTGAATCTGAGACAACATCTGGCAAGGCTGGGACGGAAGTCACTGTCGTTCTCAAAATCGGTGGAGCTGCATGACAAGGTCATCGGGCATTATCTGAACATAAAACACTATCAGTAAGTTGGAGTCATTACCGGTTCTCTTTGTCTTTTAGTGATTCTATAAACCTCATTACGTCTGAATATAAAAATCTATTATTTGATTTATGTGGCTCATGAGGTTGTGGGATGGTCTTGTTTTTGAATGTGCCAGTTTTCTTAATGGCAAAGATTAACTCACCTTCTGTTATTCCTAACATTTCAGCAAATGTTTTTGCTTCTATAGTTACTGACTTCATTTAATTAACTCTCATGGTATCGATTTTCTTTACCGGCATCTTTAACAATGGTGCTCGTTTCTAGTGTTGCTGCGGTACGCTTCATCATCGTCTGCGGGGCGGTTGCGATAGTGAAGGAGCTGCCGGGCGTGAGCAAATCTATCAGGCGCTGGCCGCTGATAATCTCCATCCGTTCACTGGCAATACTGACAGATTTTGAACCTGCGCCGGTTTTCCCGGTATGGCAAAACAGACCGCGACAGTTATGACGTTTAAGCAACTTCTCGAACTCCTGTACGTGCTGTAAAGCAATATGGCCGCGATAGCGTTTAGCCTGAATAAGATAGCGATATTTTCCTATTATTACCTGGCCGTCAATGCCTCCATCGCCGGTATAGCGTTTGTTTCTGATGGTTCTGAAGCCATGCGCTTCAAATCGGGGTCTGACGCTCAGTGGAACGAAAACTCACGTTAAGGGATTTTGGTCATGAGATTATCAAAAAGGATCTTCACCTAGATCCTTTTAAATTAAAAATGAAGTTTTAAATCAATCTAAAGTATATATGAGTAAACTTGGTCTGACAGTTACCAATGCTTAATCAGTGAGGCACCTATCTCAGCGATCTGTCTATTTCGTTCATCCATAGTTGCCTGACTCCCCGTCGTGTAGATAACTACGATACGGGAGGGCTTACCATCTGGCCCCAGTGCTGCAATGATACCGCGAGACCCACGCTCACCGGCTCCAGATTTATCAGCAATAAACCAGCCAGCCGGAAGGGCCGAGCGCAGAAGTGGTCCTGCAACTTTATCCGCCTCCATCCAGTCTATTAATTGTTGCCGGGAAGCTAGAGTAAGTAGTTCGCCAGTTAATAGTTTGCGCAACGTTGTTGCCATTGCTGCAGGCATCGTGGTGTCACGCTCGTCGTTTGGTATGGCTTCATTCAGCTCCGGTTCCCAACGATCAAGGCGAGTTACATGATCCCCCATGTTGTGCAAAAAAGCGGTTAGCTCCTTCGGTCCTCCGATCGTTGTCAGAAGTAAGTTGGCAGCAGTGTTATCACTCATGGTTATGGCAGCACTGCATAATTCTCTTACTGTCATGCCATCCGTAAGATGCTTTTCTGTGACTGGTGAGTACTCAACCAAGTCATTCTGAGAATAGTGTATGCGGCGACCGAGTTGCTCTTGCCCGGCGTCAACACGGGATAATACCGCACCACATAGCAGAACTTTAAAAGTGCTCATCATTGGAAAACGTTCTTCGGGGCGAAAACTCTCAAGGATCTTACCGCTGTTGAGATCCAGTTCGATGTAACCCACTCGTGCACCCAACTGATCTTCAGCATCTTTTACTTTCACCAGCGTTTCTGGGTGAGCAAAAACAGGAAGGCAAAATGCCGCAAAAAAGGGAATAAGGGCGACACGAAAATGTTGAATACTCATACTCTTCCTTTTTCAATATTATTGAAGCATTTACCAGGGTTATTGTCTCATGAGCGGATACATATTTGAATGTATTTAGAAAAATAAACAAATAGGGGTTCCGCGCACATTTCCCCGAAAAGTGCCACCTGACGTCTAAGAAACCATTATTATCATGACATTAACCTATAAAAATAGGCGTATCACGAGGCCCTTTCGTCTTCAAGAATTTTATAAACCGTGGAGCGGGCAATACTGAGCTGATGAGCAATTTCCGTTGCACCAGTGCCCTTCTGATGAAGCGTCAGCACGACGTTCCTGTCCACGGTACGCCTGCGGCCAAATTTGATTCCTTTCAGCTTTGCTTCCTGTCGGCCCTCATTCGTGCGTTCTAGGATCCTCCGGCGTTCAGCCTGTGCCACAGCCGACAGGATGGTGACCACCATTTGCCCCATATCACCGTCGGTACTGATCCCGTCATCAATGAACCGGACTGCCACGCCCTGAGCGTCAAATTCCTTTATCAGTTGGATCATATCGGCAGTGTCGCGGCCAAGACGGTCGAGCTTCTTAACCAGAATGACATCACCTTCCTCCACCTTCATCCTCAGCAAATCCAGCCCTTCCCGGTCTGTTGAACTGCCGGATGCCTTATCGGTAAATATACGGTTTGCTTTCACACCTGCGTCTTTGAGTGCTCTGACCTGAAGATCAAGAGACTGCTGACTGGTTGAGACCCGAGCGTAACCAAAAAGTCGCATAAAAATGTACCTTAAATCGAATATCGGACAACTCATGTCTATTATTACAAATTTACGATTTAATAGACATATTAATGTAACAGTTTTACGATGTCCGATAATTTATAATATTTCGGACGGTTGCGAAATTGTTAATTCATGACCATCAGGCAGGGAGGCCGGTATGCCCGTCGATTTTCTGACCACTGAGCAGGAACTGAATTATGGTCGCTATGTTGCAGAACCCAATGACGTGCAGCTGGCGCGCTATTTTCATCTTGATGAGCGGGATCTTGCCTTCATTAACCAGCGGCGGGGAAGGCATAACCGGCTGGGAATTGCGCTTCAGCTCACCACCGCCCGTTTTCTGGGGGCACTGTTGCAAATAGTCGGTGGTGATAAACTTATCATCCCCTTTTGCTGATGGAGCTGCACATGAACCCATTCAAAGGCCGGCATTTTCAGCGTGACATCATTCTGTGGGCCGT
>NZ_CBDAHM010000023.1:0-9505 GCF_965195605.1 Leclercia sp. M-A074-M
CAGCATTTTATTATGGTGATCCCCTGGGCGAAATGCGCCTGGTAAGCAGAGTTTTTGAAATGTAAGGCCTTTGAATAAGACAAAAGGCTGCCTCATCGCTAACTTTGCAACAGTGCCTATTGATGATACTAACGGCCCACCGGCCTGTTGAGGAACCTGTAAAACGGAAAGGCTCATTGAAGCCGTATATTTTCTGGAGGTTCATCAGGCGCGGAACTCATCGAGGCGCGGGAATAAAATCCCATTCAGACGCCGGATAGATTCAAGCAAGCCAACTTGTCGTCAAAATCGGTGTTGCAAAAACGGGAGTGACCATAGATTCCGTTTTCTGAGGCGACCCCCACATAGAGACCTTCCCGGTCATTCACTTTGTAGAGTTTGTCCCTGGGCTTGAGATTGCGCAGCTTGGTATCGGTCAGCATGTACCTTGTCCTTCTTCGTCTCCGATACCCACTCTATTGTAAACAAGACATTTTTATCTTTTATATTCAATGGCTTATTTTCCTGCTAATTGGTAATACCATGAAAAATACCATGCTCAGAAAAGGCTTAACAATATTTTGAAAAATTGCCTACTGAGCGCTGCCGCACAGCTCCATAGGCCGCTTTCCTGGCTTTGCTTCCAGATGTATGCTATTCTGCTCCTGCAGCTAATGGAGCACCGCAAACAGGTTACTCGCCTGGGGATTCCCTTTCGACCCGAGCATCCGTATGAGACTCATGCTCGATTATTATTATTATAGAAGCCCCCATGAATAAATCGCTCATCATTTTCGGCATCGTCAACATAACCTCGGACAGTTTCTCCGATGGAGGCCGGTATCTGGCGCCAGACGCAGCCATTGCGCAGGCGCGTAAGCTGATGGCCGAGGGGGCAGATGTGATCGACCTCGGTCCGGCATCCAGCAATCCCGACGCCGCGCCTGTTTCGTCCGACACAGAAATCGCGCGTATCGCGCCGGTGCTGGACGCGCTCAAGGCAGATGGCATTCCCGTCTCGCTCGACAGTTATCAACCCGCGACGCAAGCCTATGCCTTGTCGCGTGGTGTGGCCTATCTCAATGATATTCGCGGTTTTCCAGACGCTGCGTTCTATCCGCAATTGGCGAAATCATCTGCCAAACTCGTCGTTATGCATTCGGTGCAAGACGGGCAGGCAGATCGGCGCGAGGCACCCGCTGGCGACATCATGGATCACATTGCGGCGTTCTTTGACGCGCGCATCGCGGCGCTGACGGGTGCCGGTATCAAACGCAACCGCCTTGTCCTTGATCCCGGCATGGGGTTTTTTCTGGGGGCTGCTCCCGAAACCTCGCTCTCGGTGCTGGCGCGGTTCGATGAATTGCGGCTGCGCTTCGATTTGCCGGTGCTTCTGTCTGTTTCGCGCAAATCCTTTCTGCGCGCGCTCACAGGCCGTGGTCCGGGGGATGTCGGGGCCGCGACACTCGCTGCAGAGCTTGCCGCCGCCGCAGGTGGAGCTGACTTCATCCGCACACACGAGCCGCGCCCCTTGCGCGACGGGCTGGCGGTATTGGCGGCGCTGAAAGAAACCGCAAGAATTCGTTAACTGCACATTCGGGATATTTCTCTATATTCGCGCTTCATCAGAAAACTGAAGGAACCTCCATTGAATCGAACTAATATTTTTTTTGGTAAATCGCATTCTGACTGGTTGCCTGTCAGAGGCGGAGAATCTGGTGATTTTGTTTTTCGACGTGGTGACGGGCATGCCTTCGCGAAAATCGCACCTGCTTCCCGCCGCGGTGAGCTCGCTGGAGAGCGTGACCGCCTCATTTGGCTCAAAGGTCGAGGTGTGGCTTGCCCCGAGGTCATCAACTGGCAGGAGGAACAGGAGGGTGCATGCTTGGTGATAACGGCAATTCCGGGAGTACCGGCGGCTGATCTGTCTGGAGCGGATTTGCTCAAAGCGTGGCCGTCAATGGGGCAGCAACTTGGCGCTGTTCACAGCCTATCGGTTGATCAATGTCCGTTTGAGCGCAGGCTGTCGCGAATGTTCGGACGCGCCGTTGATGTGGTGTCCCGCAATGCCGTCAATCCCGACTTCTTACCGGACGAGGACAAGAGTACGCCGCAGCTCGATCTTTTGGCTCGTGTCGAACGAGAGCTACCGGTGCGGCTCGACCAAGAGCGCACCGATATGGTTGTTTGCCATGGTGATCCCTGCATGCCGAACTTCATGGTGGACCCTAAAACTCTTCAATGCACGGGTCTGATCGACCTTGGGCGGCTCGGAACAGCAGATCGCTATGCCGATTTGGCACTCATGATTGCTAACGCCGAAGAGAACTGGGCAGCGCCAGATGAAGCAGAGCGCGCCTTCGCTGTCCTATTCAATGTATTGGGGATCGAAGCCCCCGACCGCGAACGCCTTGCCTTCTATCTGCGATTGGACCCTCTGACTTGGGGTTGATGTTCATGCCGCCTGTTTTTCCTGCTCATTGGCACGTTTCGCAACCTGTTCTCATTGCGGACACCTTTTCCAGCCTCGTTTGGAAAGTTTCATTGCCAGACGGGACTCCTGCAATCGTCAAGGGATTGAAACCTATAAAAGACATTGCTGATGAACTGCGCGGGGCCGACTATCTGGTATGGCGCAATGGGAGGGGAGCAGTCCGGTTGCTCGGTCGTGAGAACAATCTGATGTTGCTCGAATATGCCGGGGAGCGAATGCTCTCTCACATCGTTGCCGAGCACGGCGACTACCAGGCGACCGAAATTGCAGCGGAACTAATGGCGAAGCTGTATGCCGCATCTGAGGAACCCCTGCCTTCTGCCCTTCTCCCGATCCGGGATCGCTTTGCAGCTTTGTTTCAGCGGGCGCGCGATGATCAAAACGCAGGTTGTCAAACTGACTACGTCCACGCGGCGATTATAGCCGATCAAATGATGAGCAATGCCTCGGAACTGCGTGGGCTACATGGCGATCTGCATCATGAAAACATCATGTTCTCCAGTCGCGGCTGGCTGGTGATAGATCCCGTCGGTCTGGTCGGTGAAGTGGGCTTTGGCGCCGCCAATATGTTCTACGATCCGGCTGACAGAGACGACCTTTGTCTCGATCCTAGACGCATTGCACAGATGGCGGACGCATTCTCTCGTGCGCTGGACGTCGATCCGCGTCGCCTGCTCGACCAGGCGTACGCTTATGGGTGCCTTTCCGCAGCTTGGAACGCGGATGGAGAAGAGGAGCAACGCGATCTAGCTATCGCGGCCGCGATGGGGAGCCCGCAGAATTCGGAAAAAATCGTACGCTAAGGTTTTCCGGGCATCCGTAAGGGCCGAAACTTCCCGTCTTCCAGTCTGCGGCTCTGCCGCCAGACGTAATCGCCGGTTAGGTTGATGTGCTCCCAGCCCAGCGGCGACAGGAATTGCAGCAGCTCGCCGTCCACCGGCTTGCCGGCCTCGACCAACCCCTGGGTGGCGCGTTCCAGGTACACCGTGTTCCACAGCACGATAGCCGCCGTCACCAGGTTGAGGCCGCTGGCCCGGTAGCGCTGCTGCTCGAAGCTCCGATCCCTGATTTCCCCAAGGCGGTTGAAGAACACCGCCCTGGCCAGCGAGTTGCGCGCCTCACCTTTGTTCAGGCCGGCATGCACGCGGCGGCGCAGTTCAACACTTTGCAGCCAGTCCAGGATGAACAGCGTGCGCTCGATCCGGCCCAGCTCGCGCAGGGCCACGGCCAGTCCGTTCTGGCGCGGGTAGCTGCCGAGCTTGCGCAGCATCAGCGAGGCGGTGACGGTGCCCTGCTTGATCGAGCTGGCCAGGCGCAGGATGTCGTCCCAGTGGGCACGCACGTGCTTGATGTTCAGGGTGCCGCCGATCAGCGGGCGCAACGTCGGGTAGGCTTGCACGCCCTGCGGCACGTACAGCTTGGTTTCGCCGAGGTCGCGGATGCGCGGCGCGAAGCGGAAGCCTAGCAGGTGCATCAGGGCAAAGACGTGATCGGTGAAGCCGGCCGTGTCGGTGTAGTGCTCCTCGATCCGCAGGTCGGACTCGTGGTACAGCAGGCCGTCGAGCACATAGGTGGAATCGCGGACGCCGACATTCACCACGCGGGTGCTGAACGGCGCGTACTGGTCGGAGATATGGGTATAGAACAGCCGTCCCGGCTCGCTACCGTACTTCGGGTTGACGTGCCCGGTGCTCTCGCCCCGGCCACCCGCGCGGAAGCGCTGGCCATCGGAGGATGAGGTCGTGCCGTCGCCCCAGTGGGCGGCAAAGGCGTGGCGATACTGGTGGTTGACCAGCTCGGCCAAGGCCGCCGAATAGGTTTCGTCGCGGATGTGCCAGGCTTGCAGCCAGGACAGCTTGGCGTAGGTCAGGCCGGGGCTCGACTCGGCCATCTTGGTCAGCCCGAGGTTGATCGCATCACCGAGGATTGCGGACAGCAGCAACGTCCTGTCTTTGGCCTCGGCCCCGTCCTTCAAGTGGGTGAAGTGGCGGCTGAAGCCCGTCCAGTCGTCCACGTCCATCAGCAGTTCGGTGATCTTGATGCGCGGCAGTAACTGGCTGGTTTGGTCGATCAGCGCCTGCGCCCGATCCGGCACCGCCGCATCCAGCGGGGTGATTTTCAGCCCTGACTCGGTGAGGATGGCATCGGGCAGCTCGTTGTCCTTGGCCAGGCGGGTGACGGTGGCCAACTGCTCGTCCAGCAGCTGCAAACGCTCTTCCAGGTACTGGTCGCTGTTCGGGTTGATCGCCAGGGGCAGGGCCTGCTCGCGCTTGAGTGCGGCGAACTTCTCGGCCGGCAGCAGGTAGTCGTCGAAGTCGCGGAACTGCCGCGAGCCCTTGACCCAGATGTCGCCGGAGCGCAGGGCGTTCTTCAGCTCGGACAGGGCGCAGATTTCGTAGAATTTCCGGTCGAGGCCTTCCGGGGTGATCACCAGCGGCTTCCAGCGCGGCTTGATGAAGGCCGTGGGTGCATCGGCCGGCACCTTGCGCAGGTTGTCGGCGTTCATCTCACGCAGGGTCTGCACGGCTGCCAGCACGCCTTGCGCGGCCGGCGCGGCGCGCAGTTCCAGCACCTCCAGCAAGGCCGGCGTGTAACGGCGCAGGGTGGCGAAGTTCTCGCCGACCAGGTGCAGGTGGTCGAAGCCTTCCGGCCGGGCCAGCAGCTCGGCCTCGCTGACGCTCTCGGTGAACTCGTCCCAGGGAATCACCGCCTCGATGGCGGCATAGGGGTCGCTGCCGCTTTCCTTCGCTTCCAGCAGCGCCTGGCCGATCCTGGAGTACAGGCGCACCTTGTCGTTGATCGCCTTGCCCTGCTTCTGGAACTGCTGCTGATGCTTGTGCTTCGCGCCGCTGAACAGCTTGACCAGGATGCGGTCATGCAGATCGACCAGCTCATCGATCACGGTCGCGGTGCTCTCCAGCACCACGGCGGCCAGGGTCGCGTAGCGGCGCTGCGGCTCGAACTTACCGAGGTCTTTGGGCGTCATCTGCCCACCCTCGCGGGCCAGCTTGAGCAGGCGGTTCTGGTGGATGTGCCGGCCCAGGCCTTCGGGCAAGTCCACCAACTGAAATGTCTTCAGCCGCTCGATGTGTTCCAGCATGTGCCGAGAGTTGGGTTTCAGCGGTGCCTGGCGCAGCCAGGTCAACCAGGTGATGCTGCTGCCGGCCTTGAGCTTCAACAGCTCGTCCAGCTTGGCCCGATGCGAGTCCGTGAGTGGTTCGACCAGGGCGCGGTAGACCCGCCGATTGGCTCGCGCAATGGCTTCCGAGCAGGCCCGGTCAATCACGCTCAGCGCCGGCAGGATGCGTCGTTTCTGCCGTAGGCTCTCCAGGGCCTGACCGGCCAGCAGCAAGCCTTTGTCGGTCTGCTGGGCCAGCTCGGTTAGCTCGCGCACCAGGGCGCGGAAGTCGGACAGGCCGAACGGGGCCAGTTGCAGGTAGGTGCGCAGTTCCTGGGCATGCTCGCGACGGGTCACGTCGCGCTCGCCGTACTTTGCCCAGCTCGCCGGCTCGGCCTGGACTTGCTTCGCCACCCACAGGATGACCGGCTCGGGCAGCTCGCTGTCGGTTCCCAGCGCGTAACCGGGGTAGCGCAGCAGGCAGAGCTGCACGGCGAAGCCGAGGCGGTTGGCGTCGCCGCGTCGCTGGCGGATCAGCGACAGGTCGGAGTCGTTGAAGGTGTAGTAGCGGATCAGGTCATCCTGGCTTTCCGGCAGCGCAAGCAGGGTGTCCCGCTCCGTGGCCGAGAGGATCAAGCGACGCGGCATGTGTCAGTCGTCCGTGCGGAGGTACTGGTAGAGGGTTTCCCGGCTGATGTTGAACTCGCGGGCAAGCTGCGCCTTGGGCTCGCCGGCCGTCGCTCGCTGCCGCAGGGTAGCAGCCTGCTCATCGGACAGGGCTTTCTTGCGGCCCCGGTACGCGCCACGCTGCTTGGCCAAGGCGATGCCCTCACGCTGCCGCTCGCGGATCAGGGCGCGCTCGAACTCAGCGAAGGCCCCCATCACCGACAGCATCAGGTTGGCCATCGGCGAGTCCTCGCCAGTGAACACCAGGCCCTCCTTCAGGAACTCGATGCGCACGCCGCGCTGAGTCAGCTTCTGTACCAAGCGACGCAGGTCATCGAGGTTGCGGGCCAGCCGATCCATGCTGTGCACCACCACTGTATCGCCTTCGCGGACGAAGCTCAGCAGCGCTTCGAGCTGGGGGCGCTGGGTGTCCTTGCCCGATGCCTTGTCGGTGAACACCTTGCTCACCTGGGTTTGTTCCAGCTGGCGTTCCGGGTTCTGGTCAAAGCTGCTGACCCGGACGTAGCCGATGCGGTGCCCCTGCACGATGTCTCCTTGGTTGAAGGCGGCTTAAGTGCACTTTCTGTTCCGTTGTGCCTCAAAGCCCATTTCTGTCAGGCTGAAATCTATAACCTTCGCGGGCATGTGTCAAAAAATGGGAAAGCAGACTCTATTCTGACGAAGCGGCGCGGCCCTGCCTGACATCAAGTTAGGGTATAGCCTAGATTGACATGCGCGATGCAACCCTTAACTTGCTTGCACCTATCGTTTCCATGCTAGCTTTATCGTAACGCTCAAGAAATTGGGCTTAATGCCGAAAACAATAAAATAAAACAGCCAACCCTTGAGGTTCTTATGCGCCAGAATTTACCAGTGACGGGTCGAAACTTAGAACTCCCAAAAGATGCCAATATTCTTTCGACTACCTCCCCTCAAAGCCATATCACGTACGTTAATCCTGACTTCATTAAAATCAGTGGTTTCACTGAGGAAGAACTATTAGGCCAGCCTCACAACATCGTAAGACACCCAGATATGCCGCCTGCTGCATTTGAGCATATGTGGAGTACATTAAAATCTGGCCGCTCATGGATGGGGCTAGTAAAAAATCGCTGTAAAAATGGCGACCACTATTGGGTAAGTGCTTATGTAACGCCAATAGCTAAGAATGGTTCGATTGTTGAATACCAGTCTGTAAGGACCAAGCCTGAACCTGAGCAGGTTTTGGCTGCGGAAAAATTATATGCTCAATTGAGAAGCGGGAAGGCCGCGAGGCCGAAATTGGCTGCTAGCTTTTCCGTGAAAATACTCTTGCTCATATGGGGTAGTATTATATCAAGCGCAATGGCTGCCGGCATGCTTACTGATACATCAATAAGCAGCTTATTGTTACCAGGAATCAACGCCTTTACCCGCTGCCGGAGCCTCACCTCAATAGCACTCTCCGGCAGCCGTATTGTTACAGCGAATCAAACTGATAGCTGACCGATAGCCCAACGCCATAGTTACGGCCCGGCGCCGGTTCATAATAGCGTCCGTTGCTCTCGTTGACGATAACAGAGCCGACGTAGCGCTTATCAAACAGGTTATCAACGCGCGTATAGAGGTCGACGGTCCAGTTATCTAGCACATATTTATAGCCGGTATTCAGTGCCGTCACCGTATAGGCTGGAGCCTGCTCGCTATTGGCATCGTTGACCTGAATATCGCTCATATAGCGGACTTCAGCGCCAGCGTACCATCCCTCTTCCGGCACCCAGCCAAAGGAGGCATAGGCGCTATTACGTGCAATCCCCGGGATCCGATTGCCGCTCTGAATAGCATCGCCGGCGTTTTCACGGTAGGTCGCATCCAGCAGCGTCCACGCCAGTTTGGCGCGCCAGGCGGGCGCAAATTGCTGATCCCATCCCAGTTCGACCCCGCGGCGGCGCGTCTTGCCCGCGTTCTGATAGGACGTACGGCCATTGTCGCTGGCGGCAACGACAATTTCATTTTTCGTGTCCGTATTGAAGACGCTCAGGCTCGCCATCCCGGTGCCCACCTGCCATTTACTGCCTGCTTCAACGGTGGTGTTAGTGGCCGGTTGCAGAGCAAAGTTAAGCCCGGACTGACCATCGGGACGATAGGACAGCTCGTTAATGGTCGGCGTTTCAAATCCCCTCCCGGCAGAGAGGTAAACGTTCCACTGCGGCGTCATGGCATACTTCAGCGCTGCCGCCGGAAGCCACTTGTGATAGCTCGCTTCGCCGCTATCATCACCATTTTTACCTACAACATAACGATCGTTGGAATCAAACCATACCGAGCTATAGCGCGCCCCGGCGTCCAGCCCCAGGGCTGAGGTGAGCTGCCAGTGCGTTTGAATGTAGGGATCGAGGTTCCACATCAGGTTACGTTCGTTACGTCGCATATCACCTTTGGTGCCGAGATCGTAAACGCCGTTCTGATAAACAAAGTTCTCATAGCCTTTGCGCTGTTCGGTCATCGCCTCGTAATCAAGGCCGGTGGTGATGGCGTAAGGGATAAAACCGCTGTCATCGTGGTGTGTCCAGCGCGTGGCTTTGTTGAATAAATCAGATTTCGGGTAAGTCTCCCCCGTAGCGGGTTGTGTTTTCAGGCAATACGCACGCTTTCAGGCATACCTGCTTTCGTCATTTTGTTCAGCGCTCGTACCAGGGCCATAGCCTCCGCAACCTGACCATCGTAGTCACGCAGCGTCAGTGAACCCCCGAACAGCTGTTTTACCCGGTACATCGCCGTTTCCGCTATCGAGCGACGGTTGTAATCTGTTGTCCATTTCCACCGCGCATTACTCCCGGTCATTCGCTGATTAGCCACTGCACGGTTACGGTCTGCATATTCACCGGGCCAGTAACCCGCACCTTTTCGGGGCGGGATAAGCGCGCTGATTTTCTTACGCCGCAGTTCATCGTGACAGAGCCGGGTATCGTAAGCTCCATCGGCGGCGGCTGACCTGATTTTCCGGTGGGTTTGCCGGATTAACCCGGGGAAGGCCTCTGAGTCCGTAACGTTGTTCAGCGACAGGTCAGCGCAGATGATTTCATGTGTTTTACTGTCAACTGCCAGATGCAGCTTACGCCATATACGACGGCGTTCCTGGCCATGCTTTTTGACTTTCCACTCGCCTTCACCGAAGACCTTCAGCCCGGTGGAATCAATTACCAGGTGTGCGATTTCACCCCGGGTGGGCGTTTTGAAACTGATATTAACCGACTTTGCCCGCCTGC
>NZ_CBDAHM010000024.1:0-4766 GCF_965195605.1 Leclercia sp. M-A074-M
GGCCCACAGAATGATGTCACGCTGAAAATGCCGGCCTTTGAATGGGTTCATGTGCAGCTCCATCAGCAAAAGGGGATGATAAGTTTATCACCACCGACTATTTGCAACAGTGCCCGTCGGCTTGAGATGCACATGTTGGCTGAGGTCGCCGGGTAGCGTGAACAGGCGCGGACCGTCCCGAAACTGGAACACGCGATACAGATGGAATTGATCGCCCGCCTCCTTGGAGAATTCGAGTTCGTTGTGGCTGACCAAGAAAGACGAGCCTACCCCGCCATTGGTGGTTTTCACCTCGATGAAGCGCTCATGGGCGTCCTCTTCGAACGACAGGATGTCGAACCCCGCACCGTCTCCCTGGGTGTCGGACACCCAATCCAGCCGCTGAAAAAGCTCTGGGTGGCCGAGCTCGGTCAGGCGTTGCTGTTCGTAGCCAATCACCCACTGCTCCCCTGCCCGGCCCAGCTTGCGGTTGGCTTCATCGCGAGCGGCATAATCGAACTTTCGCGGTAGGCGTTGCCGTAGAGATGCCGGGGTACGCACAAGCACTTCACGGGCGGGTGGTTCTACCAAAGCCGCTCGGTAGGTTTTGTCACCCGGAAGTTTTACCTCCTCCAGGGCATCGACAAGAGCGCCGACCGTCTGCTGATGTTCCAGAACGTAGGCGTGTACGGATTTACGCAGCAGCAGTTGGCTGTTGCCGCGTGGCTTGTAGCCGTTGATATAGGGCAGGCCCAGGGCATCGAGTACGGCGCTAATGTTCTGGTGCTTGAGCTCGACTGAAGACTTGCTGCGACCGTTCAGCAGTTGGCGCAGTGCCTGGTTGTGCTCGGACTTGTTGTACGGCTCCCCAGCCGCCTCGGCACGCAGCATGTCGAAATAGTCTTCGACCGTGGCCAGGACCTCTTCTTCGGACCAGTCTTCGCCGATGCGAATGATGCGAAACCCGAGCCGCGTCAGCGCCGGAACGACGGTCGCCTCGCCACCGGAGAAGCTGTCAGCAGTGAGCGGGCCCTGCTCGGGAAATTGCTTGCCGAAGGCCACACCGGCGATGGCCTTGGAATCGCAATCGGTGCCGGTCTTCGGATCACGTACCAGGAAGTCGCGGGACTTGCCGTAGCCGTGGCGCGCCAGGAATTTCGTGCGGCCCAGTTGCACGAACTCATCGATGGCAGCCTGCACGGCGGCGGGGCTTCGAAGCTGGGAGAGTTGAGACACAGGGTCCTTCCTTACTGTCATGGTGTGCCGGGAACCGCCGAGCCACGAGATTATGAGTAGCCCCTGAACAGAAACGTCACGATAAAAGCCGTGAACGCCACCAGGCCCATTAAATCCCTTGCGTATTTGCAGCCCGTGCTGTCCAAACCTGTACCAGGTCCGATCAACACGCTCCAACCATTGAGGTACGAAAACACCGCCTGACCGAACAAAAAATGCGTGATAGCCGCCGCAGCCATGACGCCGGAATCGTCAGACAGGCTGTAGCTGTTGACCATTGCCCTGTACGCCTGCATCTGAAATGGCTATTGCCCTGATGGGAGCCGGCTTTTCAGCCACCGACACCAGCGATGCCGTCAATATTCTTTACCCGATAACCATGACCGTACAAGCTAACAAGGCCTGGCAAGCCAGCGGACTTAAAAAGTCTTTTTTTCTACCATCCCACAAAAAAGTTCGTGGTGGAGAAAAGATAAGCTATGCAAGGCTTTAGGAGACGTGGTTTTTCAGGATGACGAAGAACGATTCGGCGCTAGGTGCAACATAGGTGCATCGCACGAGCGCTAGGAACGGCGAAAAAAGGCGGACGTGGCGAAATCGGTAGACGCAGCAGACTTTAAAATTGGAGTGCCCGCGGGGAAATCCGCGGAGTAGAACCGCTCAAAGTCGGGGAACGCTAACGGGCAATACCCTAAGCCAATCCCGAGCCAAGCCCCTTCGGGGGAAGGTGTAGAGACTGGACGGGCGGCGCCTAAAGCCTTCGGGCAATGGCGAAGGGACAGTCCAGACCACGAACGTCATCAGACGGCGGCGAAAGTCGAGGTGGTACGAAAATCTGCTTCTCTGTGAGAGTACGGGTTCGAGTCCCGTCGTCCGCACCACAAAGCCAAACATCCCTGCGATGATCGACCTCTGGGCGTTTGGTCGTGAGCCCGCCACCCTCGCGCTACGCTTTGCGCAGGCGTCGAAGGCGATCAGGTGCGCCCATCGATTCCGTCGAGCACCATCGCTGCGAGTTCATCGCTGGTGTGTGCACCACTATCGAGAACACGGGTTGTGCATGGAAGCCGTTCCCTTGCGGCCAAGCATCGGGCGACATTCGCTAATCGCCACTCTCGAATCTCCGCATTTCGATTCGGGTCAGGATGCATGGTCTGGTTCGCGATCCGGTGACGCAATAGGTCCTCGTTGAGCGTCAGAAAGATGTGCAGCAGCTGATCGTCGATCCGCCTTACCCCGTCGAGTATCTCAGTCAGATAGTCCGGGTGCACGAGCGTCATTGGGATGATGATGTCCTGCGAGTAATTCCTTCGAATCTCCCTGACCGCCGCGATCGTAAGTCCCCTCCACAAGGGGAGATCCTGATAGTCTCCGCTCGCTGGCATGGGGACCGTTTCTTTCACCACGAACCCGATTTCCTCGGGGTCAAAGATCAGCGATTTGGAACGCCGATCGCGCAGCCGCTTAGCGAGCGTCGTCTTTCCGGCGCCGAAAGGTCCGTTGATCCAGATTATCATTGTCGACGGCCTCTAACCTGAAGGCTCGCAAGAGCGCTCGACGGCCTCGTGCGGAGGCACGATCGGAGTGGTTCCGAAATGCTTCTCAAGATAGGTGACGCCGAACGTCACGATGTCCTGCGCGTCGAACAGGTAGCACTGAGCAAAGCCCACGACACCTTCTCGATGGCGACCGAGCTTCACGTAAGCATTTGCTATAGTTTCAACCGCATCCGGCTTTCCTTCGATAGCAAAGCAATCGAGAATGCCGTTTGAATCGTAATCCGATGCCGTTTTCCAGGCGACTTCACCGTCTCTTCCAAGCATCGGCATCTCATACGTCACCCACCGTTTGTTGGGGATATCGGCAACCGCCTCGGCGTAGTGCAATGCGGTAACGGAGTTTAGCGGCGCACCCAACAGCAGGGCCTTCCCGCCAAGGCGAACGAACCGCTCGACGGGCGATCCTTCCCCCAAGGCGTGACCGAGTTCGTGAGGCTCCGTCAGCGTTTCAGCCAGCGGACCAACCGCGACCATCGATGCATCGGGGTGCGCGCTGCGCCGCGCGCCGGGGGCTTGAACCAGAAATTGATTCAGCAGGCCGAACCCACGGTAAGTCCCGGCTGTTGCGGGATCGAACGGCAGCCAGGTACGGCGGGCTTCGTCATCCAGCCGAGCGCCATTCAGAGTCTCCTCGTAGGGTGATCGGTCCCACGACGCGTATCCCATCACAGTGCCAGTCGGCCCAACCGCGGAGCGTAACGCGGCAACGACCGTCTCCGCTCCTCCTTCGACCGGACCAATCGCTTTAAGTGAGGCATGCACCATCAAGAGGTCACCGGTTTGGACTCCGAGTTTTTGAAGCGCCTCCGTTATTGCCTTCCGCGTATGCATCGCGATATCTCCTCTAAACTGCAAAACACTATACGCTGATGAATCCCCTAATGATTTTGGTAAAAATCATTAAGTTAAGGTGGATACACATCTTGTCATATGATCAAATGGTTTCGCGAAAAATCAATAATCAGACAACAAGATGTGCGAACTCGATATTTTACACGACTCTCTTTACCAATTCTGCCCCGAATTACACTTAAAACGACTCAACAGCTTAACGTTGGCTTGCCACGCATTACTTGACTGTAAAACTCTCACTCTTACCGAACTTGGCCGTAACCTGCCAACCAAAGCGAGAACAAAACATAACATCAAACGAATCGACCGATTGTTAGGTAATCGTCACCTCCACAAAGAGCGACTCGCTGTATACCGTTGGCATGCTAGCTTTATCTGTTCGGGCAATACGATGCCCATTGTACTTGTTGACTGGTCTGATATCCGTGAGCAAAAACGGCTTATGGTATTGCGAGCTTCAGTCGCACTACACGGTCGTTCTGTTACTCTTTATGAGAAAGCGTTCCCGCTTTCAGAGCAATGTTCAAAGAAAGCTCATGACCAATTTCTAGCCGACCTTGCGAGCATTCTACCGAGTAACACCACACCGCTCATTGTCAGTGATGCTGGCTTTAAAGTGCCATGGTATAAATCCGTTGAGAAGCTGGGTTGGTACTGGTTAAGTCGAGTAAGAGGAAAAGTACAATATGCAGACCTAGGAGCGGAAAACTGGAAACCTATCAGCAACTTACATGATATGTCATCTAGTCACTCAAAGACTTTAGGCTATAAGAGGCTGACTAAAAGCAATCCAATCTCATGCCAAATTCTATTGTATAAATCTCGCTCTAAAGGCCGAAAAAATCAGCGCTCGACACGGACTCATTGTCACCACCCGTCACCTAAAATCTACTCAGCGTCGGCAAAGGAGCCATGGGTTCTAGCAACTAACTTACCTGTTGAAATTCGAACACCCAAACAACTTGTTAATATCTATTCGAAGCGAATGCAGATTGAAGAAACCTTCCGAGACTTGAAAAGTCCGGCACTGTTGCAAAGTTAGCGATGAGGCAGCCTTTTGTCTTATTCAAAGGCCTTACATTTCAAAAACTCTGCTTACCAGGCGCATTTCGCCCAGGGGATCACCATAATAAAATGCTG
>NZ_CBDAHM010000025.1:0-4470 GCF_965195605.1 Leclercia sp. M-A074-M
GGTACGAGCGCTGAACAAAATGACGAAAGCAGGTATGCCTGAAAGCGTGCGTATTGCCTGAAAACACAACCCGCTACGGGGGAGACTTACCCGAAATCTGATTTATTCAACAAAGCCCGTAGGCAATATTTCGATCGGCTTCATTGGCGAGGAGAGAAAGATACTCTTCCCGCGTCATAGACTGAGAAAAACGTCCGCACATGGTTACCTCCAGTGGCCAGACTTAAAGTATAGATAATGCCGCGTCAGCGGCATGGAGGCGCCAGCTGAAGTTGAATGGAGTACTGCGGGTAAATGGCGCCGTCGCCCGGCGCAGCCGGCTGCTGTTTTGACAGGTTCTGCCTCACCCACCCCCTTCCCTGCAAAGCTATACCCGCTAAAAACGGCTCAGATGCCTCTGTACGCGGTCGGAGTGGTCCCGGCAAGGCGACAGCCGCAGTCGGGGCGTATCTCCGCGTTAGCGGGCCGTTAGGGCCGCTTACGAGCGTGTATCCCAGAACTTACCGCGACACTACTCACAGAGATGACGAAGAGTAGTTACAACACCCATTATTAAAAGCGACACTACTCCCGGCCTTCGGCCGGGGGCGGCGGCGCTTTTCAGTGGTGGGGAGGGGCTCCTGGCCGGCAAACCGGCGCCGGTTTTATGATGGATTTCCTTTTGAATGCTGTAACTAATGCAGTTCTTCCGCTGGGGCCCGACGCGAAGCGATGGGAGCTACTTTTATCTGAGCGACGCGGACGCGTGCGGCCGCTGTAAGCGAAGGCCTCATTGAGTTATTCACAGAGCCTGACCTGCTCCCCGTTGATTAGTACACTCCGATGTTAGTAATGTCTTCATAAGCCACATGAGGACATCCCCATGAAAAAGCGTTTTTCCGACGAACAGATCATCAATATCTCCGCGAAGCCGAAGCTGGGGTACCCGCCCGTGAACTATGCCGCAAGCATGCCATTTCCGATGCCACGTTTACACCTGGCGTAAGAAGTATGGCGGTATGGAGGTGCCTGAAGTTAAGCGTCTGAAGTCGCTTGAGGAAGAGAACGCCAGACTCAAGAAGCTGCTTGCCGAAGCCATGCTGGATAAAGAGGCGCTTCAGGTGGCTCTTGGGCGAAAGTACTGACGACAGACCAGAAGCGGGAAGCCGTGGAAGTCATGTGCGAGGCTAAGGGTCTGTCGCAACGTCGTGCCTGCCGCTATGAGGCTCACCGTCCGGCTGCTGATGCGCAGCTGTCTCTACGCATCACAGAGCTGGCACTTGAACGCCGCCGTTTTGGTTACCGGCGTATCTGGCAGCTTCTGCGACGTGAAGGTCTTTGCGTTAACCACAAGCGGGTTTACCGCATCTATCAACTTAATGGCCTGAGTGTAAAACGCAGACGACGTCGTAAAGGGCTGGCAACAGAACGTCTGCCGCTGCTCCGTCCGGCGGCGCCCAATCTGACCTGGTCGATGGATTTCGTCATGGACGCACTTTCCACCGGTCGCAGGATCAAGTGCCTGACCTGCGTGGATGATTTCACAAAGGAATGCCTGACGGTCACTGTTGCCTTCGGGATTTCAGGCGTGCAGGTCACGCGTATTCTGGACAGCATTGCGCTGTTTCGCGGCTATCCGGCTACGATAAGAACCGATCAGGGCCCGGAGTTTACCTGCCGCGCACTCGATCAGTGGGCTTTTGAGCATGGTGTGGAGCTGCGACTTATCCAGCCCGGCAAGCCAACGCAGAACGGATTTATTGAGAGCTTTAACGGACGATTTCGCGATGAATGCCTGAATGAGCACTGGTTCAGCGATATCGTTCACGCAAGGAAAATCATTAATGACTGGCGGCAGGATTATAACGAGTGTCGTCCACATTCAGCACTGAATTATCAGACGCCATCAGAGTTTGCAGCACGGTGGCGAAATGGAAAATGTGAAGGTAAACAAACCGACCTTACTAACTGACGGTTGTATCTAATCCTGGGGGCAGGTCACCAGTGCCCCCAGCTGATCTTCCTGACCTTCACGATAGCGCTTTCTGATCTCACCGCGCTGCCCGTAGCAGATCGCCCTCGCCACAGCATGGCGGCCTTCCCCCCGGTTTAGCTGCGTCAGGATCCGCCGACGATAATCCTCATCATCAATATAATTAAGAAGGTACAGCGTCTTGTTGACGCGCCCCACTTCCATGATCGCCTGTGCCAGCCCTGATGGGCGCGAGCTTTTCAGCAAAGAGCGAATGAGTTCTGAAGCATGAATGGTGCCCAGTTTCAGCGAACCGGCGGTTCGCATCATCTCATCCCACTGATCCTCGGCTTTCGACAGATCGGCACAACCACGTGCCAGTTCGTCCAGTGCACCGTAATTTGCCGATTTATCCACTCGCCAGAATACCGCTTCACCGGCATCGGCAAGCCGGGGGGAAAACTGGTATCCCAGCAGCCAGAAGAGGCCAAAAATAATGTCGCTGGTACCGGCTGTGTCTGTCATGATCTCAACCGGATTCAGCCCTGTCTGCTGCTCCAGAAGGCCTTCCAGCACAAAAATGGAATCTCGTAATGTGCCGGGGACAACGATGCCGTGGAATCCAGAGTACTGATCAGAGACGAAGTTGTACCAGGTGATGCCACGTCCGGAACCAAAATATTTTCTGTTAGGTCCTGAATTGACGGTTTTCACCGGCGTGACAAAGCGCATGCCATCAGCTGAAGCCACTTCGCCACCACCCCAGCGGCCAGCAAGCTCCAGTGTGGACTGAAAATCAACCAGGCGGGCATTGGCGCTGACCAGCGTTTCTGCCCGGAGGTAATTCTGTTTTACCCAGCTAAGCCGGTGGCGCGTCAGCGCCGGTATATTGTGCTTTATCAGCGGTTCCAGCCCGATATTGCAGGCCTCTGCCATCAGGACCGCGCACAGGCTGATGTGCAGATCCTGTGCCCGGGCCCCGGATTCACTGACATGCGTAAACTCACGTGTAAATCCCGTTCTGGCATCTATTTCAAGCAACAGTTCCGTCAAATCTACTGGCGGGAGTAGCAGCCTTACCCGACTGTTGAGACGATGCAACGATGTTGGCTCCTCCAGTTTCTCCAGGCTGCTGATAGTCAGGGAAGGATGTTTACCGTCATGGCAAATATGAACCTCCGCATTTCCTTCAAAGCGGGATGCGACGGTTTTCCAGGTTTCATCTAGCTGGACCGCCAACTGTTGCACGCCTTTATGTCCATCAGTGGGATGTCCCAGCGCCCGGCAAACGGGGACCCGCTGAGCCTGCCATTCTTCCCCCTGCAACAGCTTCTCGCGGGGATTTCCCCAGCGATCGCTGTTTTCGAGCCAGATGTCCCTTCGACGTAGTGCATCCTGAAGGCGCTCCAGCAGACAAAGCGAGTAACCGGCACGCTGTATCCGGCCCTCCGCATCGTATACCAGGCGTTTCCAGGGGCCGGTAATAATATGTTCAGGCGCATTGTCCAGGATGCGCTTTTTCGAGCAGTTCAGTTCGGTCAGATAATGAATGGCGGACAACGTATGTTCTCCGGCTGGCGCTGCCTGGAAATGCAGGTCGCGCAATACCGCCGGAAGAAAGCGCTTTACCCGCCCGTACTGCTCCACCATTTCGTCATGGAAATTGTTGTTCTGAGGCCGGGCCAGCTCATTTACCTTGCAGACGGATTCTGCCAGCCTGCTTTTCGGTATGCTGTTGAATATGGTCTCCCTCAGTTCAGCATCGTCAGCCTGTTCATCCAGCAACAATGAACATGCCCGCGCCAATATTAGCGCAGCACGATCAAGATCTTTAAGCGTCCTGAGCCGTTTTTTCTGCCCCGTTTTCTTCGCCGCACGAGTGATATCCAGTATCAGCATATCGAGCACATCAACGGCCTCATCCAGCGCCGCAGTCTCCTGCGCTTTAACGAATGCTGTGAGTACGGCCAGTTTTCTCTGCTGTGGCATTCGCGCGATATATTTTACCGACGCCATGCCTGCGTAACGGGCCAAATTACGCAGTTGTATAGCAGGCAGACCGGTAAAATTCAGTCGGGAAAATTCCAGGTTTCGCAGCCGGATATACCGCTCCAGCGCTTCGGTAAATGCCGGGCCGCTGACGGTGACCGGTCCCTTTTTCAGTTGCTCCAGCGGTGAAGTACGCTGCCCCTCAGGAATGTCCAGAAGCTCCGTCACGCGGGCGGTCTGCCAGCTGTCCGGCAACGCGGCCAGTTTCTTCCACAGCCGCTGATTTGCCCGTTCGCGTATTTCACTGACGAGACGTACAAGTGTGGTTGCTCCGGGCAGCAGGACCTTATTCTGAAGCAGCCACGCGGTGGCAAAATCAAACATAAGGCCGGGTCGCTCATTACTGAGCCATGCGGGCACTGTTGCAAATAGTCGGTGGTGATAAACTTATCATCCCCTTTTGCTGATGGAGCTGCACATGAACCCATTCAAAGGCCGGCATTTTCAGCGTGACATCATTCTGTGGGCCG
>NZ_CBDAHM010000026.1:0-3872 GCF_965195605.1 Leclercia sp. M-A074-M
GGGTGGGGGCGGCGGCGGTGGCGACGATCGCATCGATCCGGGTCCGGTAGCGCAGGATACCACGCCGCCCGGCGCGCCCACTAACCTGCATTTCGCCAACGGTAACACCCAGCTGCTCGGCAGCGCCGAAGCCAACAGCATGGTAACCATCACCGATGCCAGCGGTAACGTGGTGGGCAAAGCCAAAGCCAACGGCAATGGTGAATTTACCGTCGAGCTGGGGGTGCCCTACACCAACGGCGAGACGCTGACGGCCACAGCCGCCGACAGCTCCGGCAACGTTAGTCCGCCCACCAGCCTTACCGCCGCGGATACCACCCCGCCAGATGCGCCCATGATTATTATCGCTGACGACAACGCCGGCAGCCTGACCGGGGCGCTGAACAGCGATCAGACCACCGACGATCCGCGCCCGGTCTTTAGCGGCAGCGGCGAGGCCGGTTCGACCATCACGGTGTATGATAACGGGAAGAACATCGGCAGCACGGTAGTGAACAGTGACGGTAGCTGGACGTTTACCCCCACCGCCGATCTCGCTAACGGCTTGCATCAGATCACCGCCAGTGCCACCGACCCGGCAGGCAATACCAGCCCGGACTCTCCCGCGTTCAACCTCACCATCGATACCGTCGCCCCGAATGCGCCGGTTCTGCAGGTGATGGATGAGGTAGGCAACATCCAGGGGTTCATCACCTCCGGGGGTTTTACCGATGACAACCAGCCGGTGCTGAGCGGTACGGGCGATCCCGGCAGCACCATTACCCTCTACCACAACGATCTGCTGGTGGCGGAGATCATCGTTCCGGACAACGGCTCCTGGAGCTACCAGCTTGCCGAGCCGCTGACGGAAGGGCTACAGACCTTTACCCTGACGGAGACGGATATTGCGGGCAATCTGAGCCCCTCTTCCGCGCCGTTTGAATTTACCGTCGACCGCACGCCGCCCGCCGCGCCGAGTGGCCTCGCCATCAATGCCACTGGCACCATCGTCACCGGTAGCGCCGAGCCCAACTCGACGGTTACGGTGACCAACGACCTGGGTGATAGCCTGGGTACGGCCACCGCGGACGTCAATGGGGCATTTTCGCTGACCCTGACCACTCCGCAGGTCAATGGCGAAACCCTGAGCGCCGTGGCTACTGACCGGGCGGGTAACGAAGGTCCAGCCTCTTCGCTGCCTGTGCCGGACATCGCCCCGCCAGCGGCACCGACAGCCCTCTCCGTCGCCGCGACGGGCGACAGCGTGAGCGGTGAAGCGGAAGTGGATGCCCGCATCTCGGTACGCGACGCCACGGGCCAGGAGATAGGTACCGGCACCGTGGGTGCCGACGGTAAATTCACCGTCAATATCGCCCCGAACCAGCTCAACGGCGAGGTGCTGACGGTCTACGCCTTCGATACCGCCCAGAACCAGAGCCAGCCGGCGCAGGCCACCGCCCTGGACTCCACGCCACCGGCACCGCCTGCAGGGCTGGATGTCTCCGATAATGGTCTGGCGCTCACCGGCACGGCGGAAGTGGGTAGCACCGTGGTCGTCATGGAAGGCACCACTAAACTCGGCGAGCTGATTGTCGGCGAATCGGGTAGCTTCTCCTTCACCCTGCCTACCGCCAAACTGAACGGGGAGATCATGACGCTTACCGCTACCGATAAAGCGGGCAACACCAGCGCGCCCGGTACGGTAGAAGCCGACGACACGACCCCGCCGGCCACACCGATCATCACCAACGTGGTGGATAACGTTCCGGACGCCATCGGCACCATCGTGAGGGGGACCTTATCCGATGACCGCACGCCGCTCATCTCCGGCACCGGTGAGGTCGGCACCAAAATTTATGTCTACAGCGAGCAGATGCAGATCGGCTTTACGGAGGTGGATTCGGCAGGTAACTGGTCGTTCCAGGTCTCCGCCAGTCTGACCGATGGGCTCCACTCCCTGACCGCCGATGCGGTTGACCGCCGCGGCAATCACAGCCTGATCTCCGAGACCTGGACGATTAACGTCGACCCGCTGGCCCCGAACCCACCGACGGCATCAGTGGCAACCGCGGCGTTTGCCCAGAGCGAGGAGCCATTGGTGAGCACCCTGAGTGCCAGTACCACGGGCGAGACGCTGATTTATAACGTGCTCAGCGATAACGGCGGGGAGCACGTCGGTAACTTCTCGCTGGCACAGGGCGACAAAATCGACATCAGCCAGCTGCTGGTGGGCTGGAATGGCGATGGCAACACGCTGGGGGATTATCTCCATCTCACCAGCAACGGCGATGGCAGCACGACAATCACGCTCGACCGGGATGGTGCAGGCACCAGCTTTGCCCCGGCCACGCTGGTGACGCTGGATCACGTGCAGACCACCTACGAGGAGCTGGTGAACCAGAATCATATTATCACCGGTTAACTCAACCCCGCCGGGTGGCGGCTACGCCTGACCCGGCCTACAAAACCAAAAACCCAAAAACGAAAAACAGCAATGAAAAAGTCAAATAAAATAAATAGCTTACCGCGACTACCGTGTCCGGCTGAAAATCGCTGAGGCGTTGACCGCAGGCCGGGGCGAGGCGCAAGGATCACGCCCGCCCCGATAGCCGAAGGGAATAAGCCGAAGACAAAATTGCCGGGAGCCCGGGTCGCCAGGGTGGTGGCGATTGAGCCACCCTGGCACGTTCACCGGTTCAGGCGTAACAGAAGCAGAAAACGTGAGGTGAACGGAACCCCTACTTCGCCACATATACTTTTCTTCATTCCCCACAAGAAGAAAATAATGTGATCTCTCCCACCGTAATAACATTTCTACCAAATAACCTGGTTGCCTTAACTTATACGCCCATCTAAATAGCACAACTCTTTATTAATTCAACCTAGATTCGACAATATTAAAAACCTTCTCACATATATCATATTCAATATCAACTTCACTCCCGTTTAAATATTTATACAGCCACACTAAAATACCCCTATAAAATACCTCCCCCTCACCAAATGCCGCTATCTCATTAAATTAAAAACAAAAATCCCTACACACGCCTCGCTCAGCAGACACCTGCAAGCCGCGCCACGCCTGCCACCGCCATTTTCACACTGCACAGCGCAATATTTTAAATATGACTAACCATTTATTAACTCACGCTTAATTTGCACTTCTGGTACTTTCTGGCTATATCAAATTCAGTCAATCACAAATTCTTACCATTATTAAAGACAAGGATTTTACCGCTGAAAACATATTCCCAATCGCATTATTTTTTGAGTATCAAAGGCTAAATATCGCTGCCACCATCGCTATATCGGCAGCTTTTAATCACTTTCACATAATTACCCAGGGTCATTGTTTTAAATAAACAATATCCCTTTGGGTGGCGCTTAATCTGCTGAAAAGAAATGGCGAAAAATAGACGCCGTTTCTCTGCACTCTGCCGGGAGTAATACACATGAGTAAAATCACTGTCATCTCCAAACTGACGCACGTCGAATCAGTAACAGACGGGTCTCAGGTGACGCTGAATGATTCCTCCATTGTAAAAATCAACGCTGAACGGGCTGACATTCTCGAGTACAACCGCAGCGGGAATGACCTGATCGTTAAGCTGACCGACGGCGAAACCATTACCGTCAAAAACTTCTTCGTCAGCGGCGATAACGGTATCAGCCAGCTGGTACTGGAAGAGGACAACGGTGCGCTGTGGTGGATTGCAGACCCGATGGCAGCAGAGCAATATCAGTCGATAGCCTCCATTGATGCCCTGCTGGCAGGAACCACAACCGCGTCCGCGGGCGAAGCGGCGATCTGGCCGTGGGCGCTGGGCGGAGTGGCGGTCGCAGGGGGCATTGCGCTGGCCGCTGGTGGCGGTGGCGGTGGCGGCGGTGGTGGT
>NZ_CBDAHM010000027.1:0-2612 GCF_965195605.1 Leclercia sp. M-A074-M
TTTTTTTTTTCATCCCTGCCCGCTACCCTGTAAACCTTTCTTCTGCGTTGCCGTTAACAGTAGGTAAGCCATGTTTGGTTTTTCTTCCGGAGCCCTGATGACTCTTAGTGATGATGAGCGACACCTGCTTGTGTCCGTTGTTTCGGTCTGGCTACGGCGTGCCGGAGGGGATGCCGGAGCCATGATGCTGGATGCATACCGGCAGATTTTGTCTGAAACCGAACCGGCCGTAAGGACTGTCATGCTCGAATTTCTTGAATCCGTTCGCATTCATTACATTTCGTCCTGAGCATTTTCTGTATTTCTGTCCATACTTAAACGAGGCGGCCGTCACGGACGGTGGTCGTCGTTCCATGATGCTGTTATGGACGAGTGAGAGTAATCTAATCTAACTTGATTGAGTTCCGGGCGTGCCGCCCGGTTTTTTTTGCTGTTTCCCGGTGTCCGTTCCGGGACAGGATGTGCATTTGTAATACCGCGCACGCGCCGGCATCACAAATACCCTGGTCAGGGCTGCGCCCCGACACCCCGCCATCGCCTCACGGCCGCGCACTGAATTGCGCACCCGTTCACCGATTTTCACGCATTTTCCTCGCCTATCTGTGCGTTCAGCATGGCGTAAAGCGCTTCGGCCTGATCGTGCAGGTGCTCACAGCAGCCGGCAGCCTCATCCAGATCCATCTGCTCGAGCCGCTCAAGGAGGAGAAGTGTCTGTGCGCGGATAAATTTGGCCATATTGAGGGCGGCGGATTCCTGTCTGGTCACTGGTGATTTTCCCCGTCTGGTGATGATTTTTGCGTGAAAAGAGCATGGCGTCATTCTGGTGCATAGTCATGCATGCCGTTAAAATTTAACAGGCGCGTTTCTGACGGGTTCCGGGGTGGTTTGTTGTGGTTTTTGTCATGGTTTCGTCAGGAACGCGCTGAACGCGTCTCAGGCGGTGCGGGCAACGGATGTTATGGTAAATTCTTGGGGGCTTGATTATAAAATACCGCACTTCCTCTTATGTCTTGTGCTTTTTAGACAACCCTGAAAGCTTTTAGCTTTGGTGATGCAATTTGCTGGGATTTTGGCGGAGAACCACAGGTAAAGAAAAAGGCCACATTAGCGGCCTTTTTCGGAGAAGATGCTCAGTGCGGAATTTCGGAGACTTCTTTAACGTCGGTTTTATTGATCTGCTGTTTGACACCATTCGCGTCTGTATAGCCAAGCAGGCCTGAGTCTGATTCTTTAGGTTTGCCGTCGCTGACAATAGTGCGACCGTCATTGGTGTGTATGGCATAGCTTGTGCGCGTGCAGCCGGTGAGGGCTGAAAGCGCAACTGCCGCTGCGAACACTGAAACAAAAATCTTTTTCAAAGCCAGCTCCTTTTATCCATATCAGTTTTGGTCACTAACCATCTAACTATAGGTCATTTTTTATGTGAAAAGAGGCTTGATGGTGGGCTGTATATCGAGTTAGGCGCGAGGTGCTATGGTCAAAGTGTGGTGTCAGGCGGGGAGGAGGCTTATATGAGATGTAATCCGGCCGATACATATACCAAGATGATTTAAGTATTCCTCTTTGTGAGGTTGGATGTCTAATTTATAAAGGATCTTCTTGAGATCCTTTTTTTCCGCGCGTAATCTCTTGCCCTGTAAACGAAAAAACCACCCTGGCAGGTGGTTTTTCGAAGGTTAGGTAATCCTGGCAGATCCCCTAACCGTGGTAACAGTCTTGTGCGAGACATGTCACCAAATTTGTCCTTTCAGTGTAGCCTCACTAAGGCCGCCACTTCAAGAACTCTTGAGACATCTCTCGCACATCCTGTTTGCCAATGGCCGTTGCCAATGGCGATTAGTCGTGTCTTTCCGGGTTGGACTCAAGTTGATAGTTACCGGATAAGGCGCAGCGGTCGGACTGAACGGGGGGTTCGTGCATACAGTCCATCCTGGAGCGAACTGCCTTCCCGGAACTGAGTGTCAGGCGTGGAATGAGAAACCGCGGCCATAACAGCGGAGTGACACCGGTAAACCGAAAGGCAGGAATGCGGGGGAGCACGAGGGAGCCACCAGGGGGAAACGCCTGGTATCTTTAAGCCGCATCGGGTTTCGCCACCACTGATTTGAGCGTCAGATTCTGTGATGCTTGTCAGGGGGGCGGAGCCTATGGAAAAACGGCTTTGGCGCGGCCTTATGCTTTCTTCGTTAAGTATCTTCCTGGCATCCCCCAGGAAATTTCTGATCCATCCGTAAGCCCGTCCCGCTCGCCGCAGCCGAACGACCGAGCGGAGCGAGTCAGTGAGCGAGGAAGCGGAATATATTCTGTATCACATTTTCTCCTGACGCGTTTTCTTTCACTTTCTGCGCCTGTCTTATGTGGCATTAATGCTATGTGTTACTGCCATGCTACATCTTAAGCCAGTATACACTCCGCTAGTGCTCCGTGACTGGTCCGGCGCTGCGCCCGGAACCCGCCTGTACCGGTTCAGCAGCCGTTCCGGCCTGACTGCAATTTTTTTTTTTCATCCCTGCCCGCTACCCTGTAAACCTTTCTTCTGCGTTGCCGTTAACAGTAGGTAAGCCATGTTTGGTTTTTCTTCCGGAGCCCTGATGACTCTTAGTGATGATGAG
>NZ_CBDAHM010000028.1:0-1098 GCF_965195605.1 Leclercia sp. M-A074-M
TTTCCCTCACGGTACTGGTTCACTATCGGTCAGTCAGGAGTATTTAGCCTTGGAGGATGGTCCCCCCATATTCAGACAGGATACCACGTGTCCCGCCCTACTCTTCGAGTTCACAGCNTGTGTGCTTTCGTGTACGGGAGTATCACCCTGTACCCTGCGACTTTCCAGACGCTTCCACTAACACACAAGCTGATTCAGACTCCGGGCTGCTCCCCGTTCGCTCGCCGCTACTGGGGGAATCTCGGTTGATTTCTTTTCCTCGGGGTACTTAGATGTTTCAGTTCCCCCGGTTCGCCTCGTTANCCTATGTATTCAGCTAACGATAGTGCAACGAATTGCACTGGGTTTCCCCATTCGGACATCGCCGGGTCAAGGGTTCATATCACCTCGCCGGCGCTTTTCGCAGATTAGCACGTCCTTCATCGCCTCTGACTGCCAGGGCATCCACCGTGTACGCTTAGTCGCTTAACCTCACAACCCGAAGCTGTTTCACTTCGTGTTGTGAAAATTTGAGAGACTCGAACACACCTTCATCTGTTCTTATTACGGAGAACAGACACAGTGTGTCGTTTCAATTTTCAGCTTGATCCAGATTTTTAAAGAGCAAAACTTCGCAGCGCACCNTNGCAGGTACACTCTGAAGTTTTCAGGTTTTCGCAGTAAAGATGGTGGAGCTATGCGGGATCGAACCGCAGACCTCCTGCGTGCAAGGCAGGCGCTCTCCCAGCTGAGCTATAGCCCCATCGTGGTCTTCTCTGTACCGCCAATTTTTTCTGAGGCAAGGCGTGGTGACACGAAGCATACTGAAGTATGTGAGTGTCGCCGCAACGCAGCATCAGTAAAAATTTGGTAGGCCTGAGTGGACTTGAACCACCGACCTCACCCTTATCAGGGGTGCGCTCTAACCACCTGAGCTACAAGCCTGCAGAGATTTTTTACTGCTAATTTTCATCAGACAATCTGTGTGAGCACTGCAAAGGCAGGTTCTTTAAGGTAAGGAGGTGATCCAACCGCAGGTTCCCCTACGGTTACCTTGTTACGACTTCACCCCAGTCATGAATCACAAAGTGGTAAGCGCCCTCCCGAAGGTTAAGCTAC
>NZ_CBDAHM010000030.1:0-1069 GCF_965195605.1 Leclercia sp. M-A074-M
GCGAAGCTCTTGATCGAAGCCCCGGTAAACGGCGGCCGTAACTATAACGGTCCTAAGGTAGCGAAATTCCTTGTCGGGTAAGTTCCGACCTGCACGAATGGCGTAATGATGGCCAGGCTGTCTCCACCCGAGACTCAGTGAAATTGAAATCGCTGTGAAGATGCAGTGTACCCGCGGCAAGACGGAAAGACCCCGTGAACCTTTACTATAGCTTGACACTGAACACTGGTCCTTGATGTGTAGGATAGGTGGGAGGCTTTGAAGCGTGGACGCCAGTCTGCGTGGAGCCGTCCTTGAAATACCACCCTTTAATGGCTGGTGTTCTAACGTAGACCCGTAATCCGGGTTGCGGACAGTGTCTGGTGGGTAGTTTGACTGGGGCGGTCTCCTCCTAAAGAGTAACGGAGGAGCACGAAGGTCAGCTAATCCTGGTCGGACATCAGGAGGTTAGTGCAATGGCATAAGCTGGCTTGACTGCGAGAGTGACGGCTCGAGCAGGTGCGAAAGCAGGTCATAGTGATCCGGTGGTTCTGTATGGAAGGGCCATCGCTCAACGGATAAAAGGTACTCCGGGGATAACAGGCTGATACCGCCCAAGAGTTCATATCGACGGCGGTGTTTGGCACCTCGATGTCGGCTCATCACATCCTGGGGCTGAAGTAGGTCCCAAGGGTATGGCTGTTCGCCATTTAAAGTGGTACGCGAGCTGGGTTTAGAACGTCGTGAGACAGTTCGGTCCCTATCTGCCGTGGGCGCTGGAGAATTGAGGGGGGCTGCTCCTAGTACGAGAGGACCGGAGTGGACGCATCACTGGTGTTCGGGTTGTCATGCCAATGGCACTGCCCGGTAGCTAAATGCGGAAGAGATAAGTGCTGAAAGCATCTAAGCACGAAACTTGCCCCGAGATGAGTTCTCCCTGANCCTTTAAGGNTCCTGAAGGAACGTTGAAGACGACGACGTTGATAGGCCGGGTGTGTAAGCGCAGCGATGCGTTGAGCTAACCGGTACTAATGAACCGTGAGGCTTAACCTTACAACGCCGAAGCTGTTTCGGTGGGTTTGAGANNNTT
>NZ_CBDAHM010000031.1:0-935 GCF_965195605.1 Leclercia sp. M-A074-M
GCTGTGAACTCGAAGAGTAGGGCGGGACACGTGGTATCCTGTCTGAATATGGGGGGACCATCCTCCAAGGCTAAATACTCCTGACTGACCGATAGTGAACCAGTACCGTGAGGGAAAGGCGAAAAGAACCCCGGCGAGGGGAGTGAAAAAGAACCTGAAACCGTGTACGTACAAGCAGTGGGAGCACCTTCGGGTGTGACTGCGTACCTTTTGTATAATGGGTCAGCGACTTATATTCTGTAGCAAGGTTAACCGTATAGGGGAGCCGAAGGGAAACCGAGTCTTAACTGGGCGTTAAGTTGCAGGGTATAGACCCGAAACCCGGTGATCTAGCCATGGGCAGGTTGAAGGTTGGGTAACACTAACTGGAGGACCGAACCGACTAATGTTGAAAAATTAGCGGATGACCTGTGGCTGGGGGTGAAAGGCCAATCAAACCGGGAGATAGCTGGTTCTCCCCGAAAGCTATTTAGGTAGCGCCTCGTGAANTCATCTCCGGGGGTAGAGCACTGTTTCGGCTAGGGGGCCATCCCGGCTTACCAACCCGATGCAAACTGCGAATACCGGAGAATGTTATCACGGGAGACACACGGCGGGTGCTAACGTCCGTCGTGAAGAGGGAAACAACCCAGACCGCCAGCTAAGGTCCCAAAGTCATGGTTAAGTGGGAAACGATGTGGGAAGGCACAGACAGCCAGGATGTTGGCTTAGAAGCAGCCATCATTTAAAGAAAGCGTAATAGCTCACTGGTCGAGTCGGCCTGCGCGGAAGATGTAACGGGGCTAAACCATGCACCGAAGCTGCGGCAGCGACACTANGTGTTGTTGGGTAGGGGAGCGTTCTGTAAGCCTGCGAAGGTGTGCTGTGAGGCATGCTGGAGGTATCAGAAGTGCGAATGCTGACATAAGTAACGATAAAGCGGGTGAAAAGCCCGC
>NZ_CBDAHM010000032.1:0-907 GCF_965195605.1 Leclercia sp. M-A074-M
AGATAATAAATTATCGTCGGTTCGTTGCCGCTGTTACGGATCATCTCCAGCGTGTTGCGTGAAGTGCCACAGGCCGGGTTGTGATAGATGGTAATGTTGCTCATATCAGTATCTCATTACAAAGTGACAGAGAGCCGCCACGCCAGCGCGGCCAGAGTGACAAACAGCACCGGCACAGTCATGACAATGCCGGTACGGAAATAATATCCCCAGGTGATCGTTATATTTTTCTGGGCAAGCACATGCAGCCACAGCAGGGTTGCCAGACTGCCAATCGGGGTGATTTTCGGGCCTAAATCGCAGCCAATCACATTGGCATAAATCATTGCCTCTTTCACTACGCCAGTCGCCGTACTCCCGTCAATCGACAGCGCACCAATCAGCACCGTCGGCATATTNTTCATCACTGATGAGAGAAATGCCGTCAGGAAGCCGGTGCCGAACGTCGCTGCCCATAACCCCTTGTCTGCCAGCAGATTCAGCACGCCAGACAGGTACTCCGTGAGCCCTGCATTGCGCAGGCCATAGACCACGAGATACATGCCCAGCGAGAAAATAACGATCTGCCATGGCGCACCGCGCAGGACTTTCCCGGTGTTGATGGCATGNCCTCTTTTCGCCACCACAAACAGCACTGCTGCGCCAGCCGCCGCTATCGCACTGACCGGGATCCCCAGCGGCTCCAGAACAAAGAAACCGACAAGCAGCAATAACAGGACAATCCAGCCCGCCCTGAAGGTNGCCGGATCCTTGATCGCACTGNCAGGCGTCTTCAGCAGCGAAACGTCATACGTTGCCGGAATATCCCTGCGGAAGAAGAGATGCAGCATGACCAGCGTGGCCGCAATCGCTGCCGCATCCACGGGGATCATAACGGAGGCGTACTGCGTAAAGCCCAGACCGAAGA
>NZ_CBDAHM010000033.1:0-694 GCF_965195605.1 Leclercia sp. M-A074-M
GTGTTGTTGGGTAGGGGAGCGTTCTGTAAGCCTGCGAAGGTGTGCTGTGAGGCATGCTGGAGGTATCAGAAGTGCGAATGCTGACATAAGTAACGATAAAGCGGGTGAAAAGCCCGCTCGCCGGAAGACCAAGGGTTCCTGTCCAACGTTAATCGGGGCAGGGTGAGTCGACCCCTAAGGCGAGGCCGAAAGGCGTAGTCGATGGGAAACAGGTTAATATTCCTGTACTCGGTGTTACTGCGAAGGGGGGACGGAGAAGGCTATGTTGGCCGGGCGACGGTTGTCCCGGTTTAAGCATGTAGGCGGAGGTTCCAGGTAAATCCGGTACCTTGTTAACGCTGAGGTGTGATGACGAGGCACTACGGTGCTGAAGCAACAAATGCCCTGCTTCCAGGAAAAGCCTCTAAGCATCAGGTAACACCAAATCGTACCCCAAACCGACACAGGTGGTCAGGTAGAGAATACCAAGGCGCTTGAGAGAACTCGGGTGAAGGAACTAGGCAAAATGGTGCCGTAACTTCGGGAGAAGGCACGCTGATATGTAGGTGAAGCCCCTGCGGGTGGAGCTGAAATCAGTCGAAGATACCAGCTGGCTGCAACTGTTTATTAAAAACACAGCACTGTGCAAACACGAAAGTGGACGTATACGGTGTGACGCCTGCCCGGTGCCGGAAGGTTAATTGATGGGGTTAGC
>NZ_CBDAHM010000034.1:0-672 GCF_965195605.1 Leclercia sp. M-A074-M
GATATTATTATGCTAAGTAATTTATTCACAGATATCACTCCTCAGGCCAGTGCCTGATTATCAGAGAGTGGGCCAAATTCCCCCATCCGGGGATATAACGGGTTAGTACCCTGCGCCAGTTTATAATCGTAGGTATTGTTCATTGCCAGAGCGTAGCCCCACGTGGCATGAGCCATTATCATGATCCAGCGCCTCTTATTGAAATATTATTGATTAACGGGAACAGGCGAATTAATTACACATCGCGCGGTCATATTTCCGGGAAAGTCTCCATCTGTCACTTTAGGTGAACGAAAAGTACGCCCAACTGTTGAACCAACTATTCCATTATAGGTGTCTGAAGACCTCGCCACTTTCTGATATCCCTTTCCTTTGTATTTGAACTCAGGTTTTTCAGGCCCCTGTGGATCCTTTGTGGGTGAGTTTTTATAATAATCAGGATCATACCAGTCGCTGACCCATTCGAAGCCGTTTCCGGCCATGTCGTAGATACCAAGAGGGTTGGGTGGAAAAGCATCACCCGGTAAGCTGGAGTAAGACCTCAGATGGGTTCCACTTTTTAAGGCATATTGTTGCCTGTCAAATTCAGTACCAAGATTGATGCCCCTGTTTTTTCCGCCGCTGTGAAATTCAATGTCTGCTTTGCCCGTATTGGTGGGTAAAACCACAAAT
>NZ_CBDAHM010000035.1:0-671 GCF_965195605.1 Leclercia sp. M-A074-M
CTGACCGCTGCAATCACTACCGTTCTGGCTAAAACCTACGGTGGTTCTGCTCGTGCATTCGACCAGATCGATAACGCACCAGAAGAAAAAGCTCGTGGTATCACCATCAACACTTCTCACGTTGAATATGACACCCCGACTCGCCACTACGCACACGTAGACTGCCCAGGCCACGCCGACTATGTTAAAAACATGATCACCGGTGCTGCGCAGATGGACGGCGCGATCCTGGTTGTTGCTGCGACTGACGGCCCAATGCCTCAGACCCGTGAGCACATCCTGCTGGGTCGTCAGGTAGGCGTTCCTTTCATCATCGTGTTCCTGAACAAATGCGACATGGTTGATGACGAAGAGCTGCTGGAACTGGTAGAGATGGAAGTTCGTGAACTGCTGTCTCAGTACGATTTCCCAGGCGACGATACCCCAATCGTTCGTGGTTCCGCGCTGAAAGCGCTGGAAGGCGAAGCTGAGTGGGAAGAGAAAATCATCGAACTGGCTGGCTACCTGGATTCTTACATCCCAGAACCAGAGCGTGCTATCGACAAGCCATTCCTGCTGCCAATCGAAGACGTATTCTCCATCTCCGGTCGTGGTACCGTTGTTACCGGTCGTGTAGAGCGCGGTATCATCAAAGTGGGTGAAGAAGTTGAAATCGTTGGTATCAAAGAGAC
>NZ_CBDAHM010000036.1:0-611 GCF_965195605.1 Leclercia sp. M-A074-M
GGGCACTGTTGCAAATAGTCGGTGGTGATAAACTTATCATCCCCTTTTGCTGATGGAGCTGCACATGAACCCATTCAAAGGCCGGCATTTTCAGCGTGACATCATTCTGTGGGCCGTACGCTGGTACTGCAAATACGGCATCAGTTACCGTGAGCTGCAGGAGATGCTGGCTGAACGCGGAGTGAATGTCGATCACTCCACGATTTACCGCTGGGTTCAGCGTTATGCGCCTGAAATGGAAAAACGGCTGCGCTGGTACTGGCGTAACCCTTCCGATCTTTGCCCGTGGCACATGGATGAAACCTACGTGAAGGTCAATGGCCGCTGGGCGTATCTGTACCGGGCCGTCGACAGCCGGGGCCGCACTGTCGATTTTTATCTCTCCTCCCGTCGTAACAGCAAAGCTGCATACCGGTTTCTGGGTAAAATCCTCAACAACGTGAAGAAGTGGCAGATCCCNCGATTCATCAACACGGATAAAGCGCCCGCCTATGGTCGCGCGCTTGCTCTGCTCAAACGCGAAGGCCGGTGCCCGTCTGACGTTGAACACCGACAGATTAAGTACCGGAACAACGTGATTGAATGCGATCATGGCAAACTGAAACGGATAA
>NZ_CBDAHM010000037.1:0-543 GCF_965195605.1 Leclercia sp. M-A074-M
CAAAGGCAGGTTCTTTAAGGTAAGGAGGTGATCCAACCGCAGGTTCCCCTACGGTTACCTTGTTACGACTTCACCCCAGTCATGAATCACAAAGTGGTAAGCGCCCTCCCGAAGGTTAAGCTACCTACTTCTTTTGCAACCCACTCCCATGGTGTGACGGGCGGTGTGTACAAGGCCCGGGAACGTATTCACCGTAGCATTCTGATCTACGATTACTAGCGATTCCGACTTCATGGAGTCGAGTTGCAGACTCCAATCCGGACTACGACGCACTTTATGAGGTCCGCTTGCTCTCGCGAGGTCGCTTCTCTTTGTATGCGCCATTGTAGCACGTGTGTAGCCCTACTCGTAAGGGCCATGATGACTTGACGTCATCCCCACCTTCCTCCAGTTTATCACTGGCAGTCTCCTTTGAGTTCCCGGCCTAACCGCTGGCAACAAAGGATAAGGGTTGCGCTCGTTGCGGGACTTAACCCAACATTTCACAACACGAGCTGACGACAGCCATGCAGCACCTGTCTCAGAGTTCCCGAAGGCACCAAG
>NZ_CBDAHM010000038.1:0-530 GCF_965195605.1 Leclercia sp. M-A074-M
AACCTTCGGGAGGGCGCTTACCACTTTGTGATTCATGACTGGGGTGAAGTCGTAACAAGGTAACCGTAGGGGAACCTGCGGTTGGATCACCTCCTTACCTTAAAGAACCTGCCTTTGTAGTGNCCACACAGATTGTCTGATAGAAAGTAGAAAGCAAGACGGCTGCGAAGTCGTGACACCTCGTGTCCCCTTCGTCTAGCGGTTAGGACTCCGCCCTTTCACGGCGGCAACAGGGGTTCGAATCCCCTAGGGGACGCCACTTGCTGGGTGTGAGTGAAAGGCACAACCAATCAGTATCTCAAAACTGACTTCAGAGTCATGTTTGCGATATTTGCTCTTTAAAAATCTGGATCAAGCTGAAAATTGAAACGACACACGTTAAGTGTGTTCGAGTCTCTCAAATTTTCACAACGCGAAGTGAAACAGCTTCGGGTTGTGAGGTTAAGCGACTAAGCGTACACGGTGGATGCCCTGGCAGTCAGAGGCGATGAAGGACGTGCTAATCTGCGAAAAGCGCCGGCGAGGTGATA
>NZ_CBDAHM010000039.1:0-447 GCF_965195605.1 Leclercia sp. M-A074-M
AAGCTATATGGCGGTCAGATTGACCCTTATCCGGACAGCAAACCCCTGCACAGGGTGGAACTGACCAGCTACTCAATGAGCAAATTCAAAATCAGCAACCGGGATTATCACCTGTTTCTGGATTACCATCACCGGCCTGTAAGAGACGTTCGTGATGCATTAAAAGATAAATGGGCAGAATATAACAGTACGCCCGAAACACCCGCCAGAATTGACTGGTATGAGGCGGCAGATTACTGCGTCTGGCTGGGGAAAATGACGGGCCTGCCTTTCTCCCTGCCAACCGAAGCGCAGTGGGAGTACGCCGCCCGAAGCCGCGGACAATTTATAGTTTTACCCACCAATACGGGCAAAGCAGACATTGAATTTCACAGCGGCGGAAAAAACAGGGGCATCAATCTTGGTACTGAATTTGACAGGCAACAATATGCCTTAAAAAGTGGAACC
>NZ_CBDAHM010000040.1:0-464 GCF_965195605.1 Leclercia sp. M-A074-M
GCCACAGGCCGGGTTGTGATAGATGGTAATGTTGCTCATATCAGTATCTCATTACAAAGTGACAGAGAGCCGCCACGCCAGCGCGGCCAGAGTGACAAACAGCACCGGCACAGTCATAACAATGCCGGTACGGAAGTAATATCCCCAGGTAATTTTTATATTTTTCCGGGCAAGCACATGCAGCCACAGCAGGGTTGCCAGACTGCCAATCGGGGTGATTTTCGGGCCTAAATCGCAGCCAATCACATTGGCATAAATCATTGCCTCTTTGACGACGCCGGTCGCCGTACTCCCGTCAATCGAGAGCGCGCCAATCAGTACCGTCGGCATATTGTTCATCACTGATGAGAGAAATGCCGTCAGGAAGCCGGTGCCGAACGTCGCTGCCCATAACCCCTTGTCTGCCAGCAGATTCAGCACGCCAGACAGGTACTCCGTGAGCCCTGCATTGCGCAGGCCATAGA
>NZ_CBDAHM010000041.1:0-392 GCF_965195605.1 Leclercia sp. M-A074-M
CCATGCTTTTTGACTTTCCACTCGCCTTCACCGAAGACCTTCAGCCCGGTGGAATCAATTACCAGGTGTGCGATTTCACCCCGGGTGGGCGTTTTGAAACTGATATTAACCGACTTTGCCCGCCTGCTGACACAGCTGTAATCCGGGCAGCGTAGCGGAACGTTCATCAGAGAAAAAATGGAATCAATAAAGCCCTGCGCAGCGCGCAGGGTCAGCCTGAATACGCGTTTAATGACCAGCACAGTCGTGATGGCAAGGTCAGAATAGCGCTGAGGTCTGCCTCGTGAAGAAGGTGTTGCTGACTCATACCAGGCCTGAATAGCTTCATCATCCAGCCAGAAAGTTATGGAGCCACGGTTGATGAGGGCTTTATTGTAGGTGGGCCAGTTGGT